>JALRKV010000047.1 GCA_023254735.1 Pseudomonadales bacterium
TCGCGACCTCTATAGATCCGTCCAGGGGTGGCTGTGTTGGCTTGTTCATAAAGTCTCGCTGTGGTCGGTTGCGCAGCTGCGCATGGATTACTGTGTGGTGTATCGAATCACCCTGTCTGTTGTTTCTACGGCGGCGGTGTCGCCGCGGTTTGGCATTGTCTGGTCAGGCTAAAGGGGTGGTCTTTCGAGGCTGAATCTCCCAAGCTTCCCTGACCTGAATTCATTGAGCAGTGACTCCGACGCTTTGTGCCAGTCTACTCGATGACCGGCTTTGATGCAGGCGCGTGCCTTCGCTACCGCAGTCATTACTGATTCTGCGTCATCCGCTTCCTCAGGGAGATCGAAGCGTGACACTAAGCGATCGCGGTAGTGCTTAAGTAATTCCTGAGCCAAAAACCAGGCTATGTCCTCAGCCTCGACCGCTGTTCTGCGGATAGTGCCTGTTGCTGCGAGGCGATACGCGCCCTCTTGGTCCTCGAGTTTAGGCCACATGAGGCCGGGCGTGTCGATCAGATGCCAGTGATCGTCAAGCCTTACACGCTGTTGGACTTGAGTGACTGCCGGCTCATTGCCTGTCTTTGCAAGCTTGCGGGCACAAAAAAGGTTCAGCAAGGTCGATTTGCCGACATTCGGGATACCGCCGATGAGAAGTTGCTGGCGCTCGCCAATTTTTATGTCATTCGCCAGGAAAAGTTTGCGCGCGGCCTGAATGATTTGCTCGGCATCGAGCTGAGACTCATGCCCATTAACAAGACATATCGTTTTCGGTTGGGCATTAAAATATTTCGCCCATTGCTCGGTTACACGCGGCTCCGCTAGATCGGCTTTGTTGAGGATTCGAATCCGAGGATGATCCGCACACAGTGCGGCAAAATGCGGGTTGGAGCTTGCCTGCGGTGTCCTCGCGTCCAAGACTTCAATAACTGCTTGGGTTTTGAGCAGGGTTTTAACGACCTCTTTGCTCGCCTTGTGCATATGGCCAGGGTACCAGTTGAGTGCCATCGTGCTTTTTCCATTCAAGTTATAATGCGCTTCAAGCCGTGCAGTGTAACGACCGAATACGGTAAACTCCACCGCCGAGTTGGTATTCATGCGGTCTTGGAGCACACAGCGTTTCTGTGGCTCCTGGTGCCGCTCCCACGCGCAAAGCCTGCGCTTAAACCTCAAGAGGATGGCTCCATGGCAGAGAATTTTGTATCAGAATTGTCGCTTACCGCGAGTCATGCTGGTCCTGTAGCAGCGGCGATGCAGAAAGAGCTGGAGACGGCGCTTGATCCGAGCTATCTGCGATTTGAGAACGAGAGTAATAACCACGGTGGCCCTGCTACCGATTCACATTTCAAGCTGATTCTAGTCGCCTCAGCCTTCGCTGGGCTACGCGCGGTGCAGAGGCACCAGCTCATCTATAAACTGCTGAGAAGCTACCTTGAAGGTCCGGTTCATGCGCTGTCGCTTCACTTGTTTACGCCAGAGGAGTGGGCGCAGAAAGAGGGCGCGGTAGCGAAATCACCGGCGTGCTTAGGTGGTTCGAAAGGCGCTTGACCCCCCCGTGTGCCTTCTTGATTCTGGCAAGCTGTCGTCCCCTAAAGATCATAGGGATCGCTTTAATGTCGACGGTTGGGACGAGTCCGAGCCATGTTTCAACCGCGAAGTCTAGACTTCAGAGTAGAGCATAAGTCGAGTAAACTCGTCTCAATGAAAGCTAACACTGACACGACAGAAACTGCTGCTACCAGTCGAAGCATACCCATGTGGTACTTCGCTATCGCTCTGCTGGCGATAGCCTTCGCTGCGGCGCTGCTCACGCTCTCTCGCTTTGGGACCGCGGAACGTTCGCTCGCGCCCTCAGGCAGTCATGCCCTCGCGCCAGCGCTTTCGGTATTGCCAGACTTTACGCTGGTTACCGATGTCGACGCACGCAAACAGCAATTCTTCGACTTTCTAGAAGCATACGTCAACGCAGAGAATGAGCGTCTCTTAATGCGAAGAGAATCGCTGACCATGTTTGCGCAAATTTTGGCCAATGGCCACAGGTTAAGTCCTTCTGAAAGACTTAATCTTGCGAAGCTTGCCTTGGATTACCGCATCGACTTCAACGCTGATGCAGGGCAGCGCGGAGACACGGCTCTTGTTGAGCAGCTCCTGCGTCGGGTAGACGCGATCCCCGTCTCTCTGGTTCTGGCGCAGGCTGCCAACGAGTCGGCTTGGGGGACGTCGAGGTTTGCGGTAGACGGAAATAATCTTTTCGGGCAGTGGTGTTACGAAGAAGGCTGCGGTTTCGTTCCGCTGGCCCGCGATGATAAGGCGAGTCATGAGGTCAGAAAATTCAACACGATAGCTGCAGCAGTCTCGGCTTATTTCAGAAATATCAACACGCACCCCAGTTATTCGCATTTTAGGCGCATGCGCGCAAGAATGCGCGAGCAAGAAAAAAACCTCGACCCCATCCAGTTAGCCTACGGTCTCGGAAGTTACTCGCAGCGCGGTGATAACTATATCGACGAGGTTCAAACGATCATCCAACAAAATGATTTGCGTCTCAGAGATGAGGGCTAGTCTCTCGCGGGATCACAGCGGTTTGCTGCTATCGAACCAAGGCTGAGAGAACCAAAAATAACGATTCTGATCTCGATGAGGCGCTGTGCACACGTAGTTCCAGCGCCGCCCTCTCTCTCGCTGAGTCGTTGTAATAGTCGCCTCGTCACTACCTTCAGCGGTGCCTTTCCAAGCGATTTTCATAGGATCTCCTTCGTCGAAACAGGCTATCCTCGCGCGCGAGTATGCGCCAACTCCGAATCGAATTGTCGCTGACGGCGCCGAGAGGCTTGTCTCTGCCGATTCCGGTGCCCTCATTTCTGCATCAAAGGCGAGAGTGGAATACTTCAAAGCCGCTCCCTCGAGACCCGCGTAGATCCCAGCGAGGGGGAATCGAGGGAGTGCGGTTTGGTCCGTCGTGGGACCAGTGGCTCCCGAGGATTGTGCAAACCCAATATAACCGAGCTCCGCGATAAGCTGTTTACTCGCATTGCTATATTCGCCGTAGGGGTACGCGAATAGGTGCGGTTGTGGACCGAGTTCCGCCGTTATGCGAGATTGCGCGTTACGAATATCCGCGCGCGCTTGATCAAGCGATTGTTCAAGCATCGATTTATGTTCTGTTCCGTGATTGCCGATGATAACGCCAGCGTCGCGAAGCAACGCCAATTGCTCCCACGTCATGTAGCCCTTCTGCTGCCTATCGATCGGTCCTGTGCTGATGAAAACAGTAAAGGGAAAGCCGAACTCCTGCAGTAGAGGGAATGCAGTCGAGTAAATAGACTCGTACCCATCGTCAAATGTAATAGCAACCAACTTGTTTGGCAGTTCGCCTCCTCGATTTAACTCGCCGATGATTTCCGTTACAGGCAATACGGTGAAATCGTTCTCGGCCAGGAATCTCAGGTGCGCTCTGAAGGCCTCGGGTGAAAGCGACGTTGAAGCCGGGGTCGAGGTGGATACGTGGTGATAGACCGAAATCACTGCGCTCTGTTCGCTGTAGGCATTTACGCAGGTGAGCTGCGCGCACAGAAAAACTAGCGCTCGCATCGATAGTGATCTGCGTTTGCTCCTCGAATCTAGCTGCATGGTGTTGCTCTCCAATTCTCCTTACGGTGTGTAAAGGTTGCTATTTACCAGACTCGTTGGGCTTAAGCATAAAAAATCCTCCCGGACAGGGTGTTTCGTGCTGAAAAAGGGGGGCTGCCGCTCACTTCAACTATTGGGTGCTCATCGCTATACTGTGCGACCTACGCGCGTTAACTCGTTCTTATGAATTGATTACTACTCTAGAGATCTCCCAATGCTATTTTCCGGCCAAGCTATCAAAGTCTCACTGCTGCCTTCTGGCATCGCCCAGTTAATCTTCGATCTTGAAGGTTCCTCAGTCAACAAGTTTGACCAGCTGACCCTGAAAGAGCTTGGCGAGGCGACCTCTGTAATAGGTGAAAGCGATGCCCGAGGGGTTATCTTCTCGAGTGCAAAATCGACATTCATTGTCGGTGCAGATATTACCGAGTTTACTAGCTTATTCGCGACCGGCCCGGAAGCGATTAGAGCTTGGATTGGTCGTGCTAACGAGGTGTTTAATGCGATCGAAGACCTCTCGGTTCCAACCGTCGCGGCGATAAACGGCGTCGCCCTGGGGGGAGGCTTCGAGTTAGCTCTGTCGGCTGATTACAGAGTAGCGCTCGACTCAGCATTAGTCGGGTTTCCTGAAGTGAAGTTGGGTATTTTGCCTGGGTTCGGAGGCACGGTCCGCCTGCCTCGGTTAATCGGTCCAGAGAAAGCCATAGCTTGGATCAGTCAAGGCACACACTTTTCGCCAAAAGTGGCGGTAGCAGAAAGGGCGCTTGACGCCATCGTGGCAGACGATGATCTCATCGCAGCGGCCGAACGGATGATTGAAGATTGTCTGAGCGGCAGTTTGGATTATCTCGCCCAGCGCGGCATAAAAACTTCGCCCGTGCCAGAGAAGCCGGAAGTAATAGCCACACTCTTTGCGGCAGCAAAACCGCAGGTTTTGAAAGCATCCGGAGCCAACTACCCGGCTCCGCTGACTGCGGTTGAGACCATGGAGAGAGGGGTTCTAGAAAGTCGCGCGGGTGCGCTTGCTGAAGAGCATGAGGGCTTTATTCAGCTTGCCGGCACCAAGACTGCCGCGAATCTCGTCCAAATGTTTCTAAATGACCAATTCCTTGCGTCTAAATCACGTGCGCTCTCTAAAGGAGTTCCGGTCATCAGCAAGGCGGCGGTGCTTGGCGCTGGCATTATGGGAGGCGGTATCGCCTACCAATCCGCGTTACGTGGCACACCGATTGCGATGAAAGATATTGCCCAGGCCGGCCTTGATTTGGGTATGAAAGAAGCGCAAACCCTCGTTGCCAAGCAGGTTAAGCGAGGAAAGATGACGACAGAATCCGCTGATAAGATTATCGGTTCGATCACGCCCACACTTGCCTATGAGGATCTCGTTGGTGCTGAGCTAGTAGTCGAGGCGGTCGTTGAAAACGAGAATGTCAAAAAGTCGGTGCTCGCCGAACTAGAAAGCGTGGTGGCTGATGATGTGATCATTGCTACCAATACCTCAACTATTTCTATCGACTCGCTGGCGACTGCGTTGAAAAAACCTGAGCGTTTTTGCGGAATGCACTTCTTTAATCCGGTTCCCCTGATGCCTTTGGTCGAAGTGATCCGCGGTCAAGAGACGAGCAAGGAGACAATAGCGTCGACTGTCGCGTATGCAAAAGCCTTAGGGAAAACCCCTATCGTGGTCAATAACTGCCCAGGATTTCTAGTGAACCGGATTCTCTTTCCTTATTTCGGTGCGTTCTCAACATTGGTGCACGAAGGGGCGGACTTTAGGCAGATTGATCGTGTCATGGAGGAATTCGGTTGGCCGATGGGTCCTGCGTATTTGCTAGACGTTGTTGGCATCGACACGGCTGTGCATGCGCAAGCGGTAATGGCGTCTGGATTCGCGCGCATGGAGTTAGGCTTCGAAAGCGCCATCGATAAATTGTATGCTCAAGGTGATTTAGGGCAGAAATCCGGTCGAGGCTTCTATGAGTACGTAGTTGATGAGAATGGAAGAGCGAGCAAGCTGCCGAACCCAGAAATCGATGCGCTTATTGCTGGGGTTAGCGCCGAGCGTCGCAGCTTTAGCGACAGTGAGATTCGTGACAGATTGATGCTTGCGCTCTGTTTAGAGACAGTGCGTTGCTTGGAGGATGGCATTGTAGAGACTGCTATCGAGGCCGATATGGGGCTAGTGCTCGGACTCGGATTTCCTAAATTCAGAGGCGGCGCGTTACGCTTTATTGATCAGTTAGGCTTAGCAGAATTTTGCAAACTTGCCGACAGTTACGCGCATCTTGGTTCCATGGTGGCGCCGACTGCGAAACTACGCGAAATGGCTGATGCGAAACAGTCGTTTTATAGCTAGGAGAAAGTGCTCGGTAAAGAGGTGTTTGATCTCTCTAAGCGAATTCGAAATACGGGCTTCACAATCAAGACCTGCCTTTGGGTTGGCGCTTAACGGTACAAAGATGACTGGTATAGAAAGTATAAAGACTAAGAGCGAGATCGATCAGGCGTTAAAACTTAATCGCTGTCGCAAGAACTTGCGCCGCGAAGTGGGTAAGGCAATCGCCGACTATACGATGATCGAAGAGGGTGACAAAGTCATGGTTTGCCTCTCTGGCGGGAAAGACTCGTATGTCATGTTAGATATTCTCATGAGCCTTCAGAAAAGTGCGCCGATAAATTTTTCACTGCATGCGATAAATCTTGATCAAAAGCAGCCAGGTTTCCCGGAGCATGTCCTCCCGAATTATCTTTCGTCACTGGGCATCGATTATTCGATCATTGAACAAGACACCTATTCAATAGTGATGGATAAAGTAGAGGAGGGTAAAACCTTTTGCGGACTATGTTCTCGTCTGAGGCGGGGCATACTCTATAATAAAGCGGTCGAATTAGGCGCGACAAAAATTGCACTCGGCCATCACCGCGACGATATAGTTGAGACGCTATTTTTGAATATGTTTTATGGCGGTAAGCTTAAGGCTATGCCTCCTAAATTGCTGTCCGATGACAAGCGCAACATCGTAATCCGTCCACTTGCGTATTGTAAAGAACGTGAAATCGAGCGCTATGCTGAGCTTATGGATTTCCCCATTATTCCCTGTAATCTCTGTGGTTCGCAGGACAACATGCAGCGGCAAAATATCAAGGCCATGCTGCGCGGTTGGGATAAAGAGCAGCCGGGTAGAGTTGAAACTATTTTTAGAAGTATCTGTAATGTGCAGCCGTCTCAACTTGCTGATCCGTCGCTCTTTCCGTTCAACAGTCTAAGAGCGGGCACTGCTGATGAAGCAAAGCTCTCACTCGTCGAATTGGTATAGGCGTTCGCATGGAGATTCCGCATAGCCAGCTAACGGACGAAGTATTAGAGGCTATTATTGAAGAATTTATAACGCGCGAGGGTACCGACTATGGGGACTGTGTGCTCGAGCTTGCTGATAAAGTGGTGCAAGTGAAGGAACAGCTCAGTAGAGGTGACGTGTTTCTGAGCTTCGATCCCCTCACGCAATCATGCCAGCTCTATCCAAAGGAGTTGCGTGCAGAATTGGAAGAGCTAAGCGCGACAAAGGCTTCGTGAATAACAATTGCAGCGATGCGGTGAGAAGGCGGCGCATCAGAGACACGCGGTGAAAAGAGAATGAGTCAAAGTATTCCGAGTCTAGTGCCTGTTCGTAACGAAGAGAATATCGTCCCAGATATTCGTGTCGATGCAACGGGTCTTTATTGTCCAGAGCCGGTGATGCTTTTACATAAGCATTTTAAAACGATGGCGGTTGGCGAGGTCTTAGAACTTGCTGCGACGGATCCATCGACTACGCGCGATGTACCCAAATTCTGCGCGTTTCTGGGTCATGATCTCGTCGCCTGCGAACAGCATGGCGATCGTTTCAGCTACTTGCTGAGAAAGGGCTCGGAGTGACCGCCGCCGCGCCAATTTATTTGCTCGATGCGTCGATCTATATATTTCAGGCCTACTTTTCGCCCTATAACGACAGCGTCGATGAAGCAGGCGAAGATATAAGCGCCTTTGTCGGGTTCGTCCAATTTCTCATGTCTCTGTATCGTCGGGAAAGGCCGGTCGCAGGCGCAGTTGCGATGGATAACGCTTTGTTTACAGGCTTCCGACACGCGTTAAGTGAAGAATATAAGTCTAATCGTGAGTTGCCTGACGAAAACTTAGCGCGGCAATTAGATTTTTGCGCGCGGGCGGCAGATGCGCTTGGCTGGCCTGTTTTCGCCAGCACGCGCTACGAGGCTGACGATATTATTGGTACGCTCGCGAAGCGATCACGGGACGGCGGTGGCGGACGTGCACAGAGGGGTGTCTGTATCGTTACAAGAGATAAAGATCTCGCGCAGCTCATCCGCGCGGAGAGCGATATCCTTTGGGACTTTTCATCGAATCGCCGCCGTTCGCGCACTGATATCGAGCGCGAACTCGGCATTCCAACGACTTGCATACCCGACTATCTAGGCCTTGTCGGCGACACCGTCGATTGTGTCTCCGGTGTCCCTGGTGTCGGACCGATAAAAGCGGCGGCGCTGCTTTCCGAATTCGGGACGCTTGACGGTATTTATTCTAATCTTCATGAGGTAGCGGCTATGCCGCTGCGAGGTGCGAAAACGCTAGCCAGCAAACTAGGCGTTTTCGAGAGCCAAGCGCGGCATTGCAAATTACTGGCAACGATCGTGGAGGAGCCTGATGACTGCAGTGATGCGTTTGCCAATGCCTCGTATGCGGATCTCGCTATTGCATCGCCCAACCTCAATGAATTCTCGAATTTGCTTGTAGAAGCTCGCGTGCCGAGAATGCAAAGTATACGGATGTCTGAGGCGCTTGCGAGATTGCTCGAGGATTCTCTGTGAAAATCGTCGCTGACAGTGGGATTTTAGGGCTTGGCTCCTCGCGCCTCGAAGGCGACGAGCTTATCTTGATTCCCGGGCGCGAGATCACTCAGGATAAATTATTGGATGCGGACGCGCTGCTAGTGCGCTCCATTACACGCGTGGATAAGGCGCTTATCCACGGCACGGGTGTGCGATTTGTGGGCACAGCAACAAGCGGCCGCAATCATTTAGACGAGCAGTATCTCAACTCACAAGGTATCAGCGTTGTCGACAGTAAAGGTGCCAACGCATCGGCAGTCGCAGACTATGTTTTTGCTGCGCTGGCCTATTGTGTCCGCCAAGGCGCGATCGATGCGGCGTTTCAGCGTCGCGCTAGAATCGGAATTGTGGGCGTCGGCTGCGTTGGTGGGTTGTTGAATAAACGATTAAGAGATGCGGGGTTTTCAACGCTTTGTTGCGACCCCCTGCGTGTATCTTTTGAGAACACAGATGAAACGAATAGTTTCGTAACCTTAGAAGAGGCTATGCAGTGTGAGGTAGTTTGCATTCATGTTCCCTATAGTGAGCAAGGCGAACACGCTACTCGGCATCTCATTGGAGCACGGGAGCTTGCGCTAATGCCGGCGGGGGCTTTAGTAATCAATGCATGTCGAGGTGGTGTTGTTGAAGAGGCTGCGCTTGCAGCTTTCGCAATCGAAGACAAAGAATTCAGCTATTGCTCGGATGTTTGGCAGGATGAACCTGCTGTGGCGTCTGAAATAATTTCGGTCGCTAGACTCGCGACGCCGCATATCGCAGGCTACAGTAGTCAGGCCAAGACTGCCGCAACCACCATGCTAATTAGGGGGCTTGAGCAGTATCGCTTACACGAAAATACCGGTGCGAAAGTAGGAAAAAATCGCTGTGTGTTCGAGCCGCAAGGCGCGAATACTGCATCACAGCCGCGCCTTGAGGTTGAGTTTGATACCGTGGTGACTGGCTGGCAAATTATCGAGAGGCTCTTCCCCCTGCGGGCAATCGATAGCGCATTCCGCAACGCGGCGGCTGAGGGTCTGACGCCTCATTCGTTCGACAGTTTGCGAAGGGCACTGCTTCAGCGTCAAGAATTCAACAGCTGCACCGTGCGCCTTACGCATGATGTCGATGACAGCGACAGGCGATTGCTTGCCGCGGTTGGTATCGAGGTGCTTAGATCCGATAGTTGTCGAGAACCTTAGCGAGCTTTGAGATTGCTCGCCGTAAATCCTCCTCTCGCGGCAAAAACACGACTCTGAAATGGAGCGTGTCGTTGACATTGAATGCGCTACCCTGAACGAGAAGTATTTGCTCGCGCTCCAGAATGTCGAGAATGAGTTTTTCGTCGTCGTCGATCTTAAATACCGACGGATCGAGTGCGGCAAACATATAGAGTGCCCCACGCGGTTTTACGCAGCTCACCCCTTCGATCTGTGTAAGGAGCTCCCACGCCGTGTCCCGCTGTCTTCGCAGTCTCCCCTGTGGCAGTACGAGATCGTTGATGCTTTGATAGCCTCCCAATGCTGTCTGCACAGCCAGTTGCGCTGGCACATTGGCGCAGAGCCGCATATTGCTGAGTATCTCAATTCCTTCGATGTAGCTCTTGGCTAGATGCTTCGGCCCGGTAAGAATCATCCATCCCGACCGAAAGCCCGCTAACCGATAAGACTTGGAAAGTCCGTTGAAGCTCACTGTGAACACATCGGTGCTCAAGGAGGCGAGAGGAATGTGTTCGGCATCATCGTAGACAATTTTACTGTAAATCTCGTCGGCGAAAAGGATCAGCGAGTGCTTGCGCGCGAGATCGATGATTCCTTGAAGCAATTCACGCGAATAAACGGCACCTGTGGGGTTGTTTGGATTGATCACGACAAGCGCCTTGGTTTTGGCGGTGATCTTCGCTTCAATATCGGCTAGATCGGGAAACCAATCTGCCTGTTCGTCGCAGTGATAATGGATAGGTCTGCCGCCACTAAGTGACACGGCGGCGGTCCACAGAGGGTAGTCGGGCGCCGGTATCAATACCTCATCGCCATTATTCAGAAGCGCTTGCATAGACAGGGTAATGAGCTCGCTCACCCCATTGCCTAGGTAAATGTCATCGATATCGACATCCATAATGCCCAATCGTTGGCATTCTTGCATAATCGCCTTTCGTGCGGAGAATAGCCCTTTCGAATCGCAGTATCCCTCGGCGCTTGGCAGATTGCGTATAACATCTTGAATGATTTCGTCAGGGGCATTTAGGCCGAACACAGCAGGATTGCCGATATTCAGTTTTAGAATGCGGTGGCCTTCTTCTTCGAGTTGCTTCGCGCGTTCGAGCACAGGGCCTCTAATGTCGTAGCAAACCATGCCAAGTTTTTCTGACTGTTTAATTTCCGGTGTTTTCATTCTTCTCGTTAGCCTTGGTTGCCAAAGTAAGTGTTTGCCAAATTAGTCTTGATCAGATGCGTTCAAAGTAGATCATAGAGGCAAGCTTCACCACTAAGTTACTCTGCTCGGCGCAGCAGGTGATCCATCGTACTCGCCTGCTGCTCAGTCAGAATCTATTCCCCGTGGACACGAACAACTGCAAATTAGCCTACTGCAATCTAGATAGCTAAGACTTTTAGCGTTAGGCTAGGGCAATTGTAACGCAATAATAAGTCCGCTCCCTAGCGACTTGAGGGATGTCTCAGCGTATGTTGCTAGTGAGATTGGCTGTGCGAATTTCTTGGTGCCGCGGCTGATGAATAGCCAAAAAAGCATCAAATTATACGGGTAAAAACTATGAACGATTCGATTGATAAAAACACAGCGCCGAATGCGTTACCTACAACAGAGGCCGAATGGTTAGAGAAGCTCGGTCCTGAAGCGTTTGCAATTATGCGCAAGCAAGGCACCGAGCGCGCCTTCACAGGGGAGTTCTGGGACAAGAAAGAGGAAGGCAGTTACCGCTGCAAAGGCTGTGGCGAAGTGCTGTTTCTTTCCGATACCAAATTTGACTCTGGGTGTGGCTGGCCTAGCTTTTTCCTCCCAGCGTCGGCCGCACCAATCGAAGAGCGCTTGGACACCAGCCATGGCATGCATCGAACAGAGGTTGTGTGCACCGGCTGTAATTCCCACCTCGGTCATGTCTTCAATGATGGACCTGCGGTGACCGGTCTTCGCTACTGTATAAACTCAGCTTGTCTCGATTTCGAGGGAGTTAATGACCAAGGCTAGGGGCTTTTTTGTCCGAAGCACCGCGCTGGTAATGGGCGTTTTCCCGCTCGCGCTTGGCGCGCAAGAACTGTCTGCAAACCCCGATCTAGAGCACCGCCTGGCTCTAGGTTTTTATTCTGCGCAGGGTAACTTTGGTGCGCAGGAGGCTACGCGTATTTCTTACCTGCCCCTAAGTTGGTCGCTTTCTAAGGGGGGCTGGAGCGGGCAGCTCTCGCTCGCCAAACTGCGCGTAGAGGGGCCAGGAAACGTGCTCGTCAATCTCGGTGGTGTTACTCGAGCCGTCGCTTCCGATTCAATCAAACGCTACTCTGGGACAGGAGATAGCCTCGTTGAGGTAGGGTATACGAGAACGCAGGAAATTCCTGAAGGGGCTTTTCCGAGCCTGTTCGGCGATTCTTTCTCAGTTGGTGCACGACTCAGTGTCAAACTCCCCACAGCGAGCGTTGAAAAGAATCTCGGAACCGGAGAGCGGGACGTGTCACTGCAGCTAGAATCATCGTTTTATCTCGGTCAAAACACTGTCTTTGCGACGCTCGGGTATAGTGACCGTGGGGAATCGCAAGTTTTCGCGGACATCGAGAGTTCGGGCTATGCGCAGATAGGAATAGCGCGGAGGCTGACTCGGTCGACCAGCGCAGGCCTACTTTACGACTATCGCGAAACTGCCTCGAAATTTTTCGACGATGTGGAGGAGGTGGGGCTCTATGCTGGCTGGGAGTTGAGCCCCGCATGGTCGCTGACCGCGCTAGCGAGTGCGGGGCTCACTGCATCGAGCGCTGATCACGCTGTTTATCTGCAGCTGGTTTACCAAGTCAAATAGACAGCCAATAACACTTCGCAGACTTTTTTAGCGACGTGCCTCAGAGACCCAGAGGGCGAACTCTCGGGGGTAAAATTGTTGCACGCTGAAGCGGCCTTGCCCTCTGTAGCGGCGGTAGCTGTGGGCGCCTAAGTGCCGTGGCCCGCGTCACCTCCGCAATCGCCACGCCGTCTTTGGTATTCTTGGCTACTGTGGCTGGCTGCTCAACTGTTTTTCCTTGTTCCGCTAGCGCAGTTGCGTTGAGCCAATTGGCAATATCAACCCACCGCACCGATGCCGGCTCGATCTCATCTTTAGCTATTCCTGCCTCAGGCATCCCGAGCTCGCCGGCACTGATCGCGAGTAGGAGATTAATCTGCTCCGTGCCATTTTCTATCGATTCCAAAATGCTAAGGCTTGAAGCGGATTCGGCTGAGCCGTTGGTGATAAGCGAGGATAAATTCGGCTGCAGAAAGCCCTCAATCCTCCGGCCGTCTGGCTCATTCATTTTCGGAGTAGCAGCCTGTGTTATCTTTTGAGTGACCGCCTGAGTGGCCGGCTCGAGCTTATCAAGCACGCGTTCGATCCCGCTCTCCGTTGCAATTGCTGTGCTCATCATCGTGTCGCGCGGTAAGGCAGGTTCGCGCACTACGATAACTTCACTCGGGATGCGCTGATCGAAGCCTAAGAAAGGCCGCATCCCTGAACCGCCCAGACCGGATCCGGGGAGTTCGAGAATGCCCGTGCCTCCGACGCCACTGCCTTCGTCTCCGCTTCGGCGATCGCCAACTGCGGGTTGCAGGTTCCCAAGAAAGTAAACGCTGGTGAGAAGCAGGAGAAATGCGAACCTCATGCCCCAGGTGCGCATGCTGGTATCGCTATTCGCGAGTGCGTTGCTGCGGTCGCTTTGGACTTTTTCGTTACTCTTCACGACTTGTCTCTTCTGGCCGCGTTTGAGCGGTGCTGTAGTTAAATATACCGAGATTGAAACGAAATTGCGCGCTGCTGGGCGAGCTTTTCTTGGCGTTGTCTTTCAGCTGTAGGCTGTGGGCGCGCGCGTTTATTCTCGTAAGGAGCTCGCTTGCTCCGCGAGCCGAGAGAGCCTTAAGTTCGTCGACGGAGTCTTGCGATAGTTGGTCGTAGAACACGCTGCGATCATAGAACGGAGGTTCACCACCGCGAAGATTGTTTGCGCCTGCCTCAACATGGTCTTGGATATTTCGACCAAAAAAATAGGCCTTTTCTGCGAGTCCAGCCTTGGGCGCAAACGCCTCGGTGTTGAGCGAGACCATGTCATGATTCACGCTTACGATTCCAAGCCTCAGCCATTCGTCGAGGACCGAGCGTGGTCTGATGTCCTTCCTGCAGACGGTCTCGACCAGTTCGCAAAAGTCGGCGCGACTCCCTTTATCGCGTTCTGCATCGCGGAAAGGGAGAGGGGCGGGTGGGTTGCCTTCTTTTGCTTGCTCTAGGAAACGTGGGTTAGCCATCCATTCGGCAACGAGTCTGGCTCCAAGCGAGGCAGTGCTGTCACTTGGGCTTTCATCAGAGTTTTCTTGGGGAAAACCCTTAGCGCTGGTTTGGTGACTCTCAGAGGACTCTTTTCTCAATCTCGCGACGTCTTTTCTATGCACACCGGTTAGCAGGGTGATGCGGCTATCCGAAATTCGTTTATCTGCGGTACTGAGCTCGTCTTCGGCCACCCCGACATAGAGCGTTTTGAGCAGCGCGATAAGCTGGGGGTACCCGATGCCATAGTGCAAAAGTAGGCGCACGACGGGTCTCAACGCTTTCGAGATAGCGGCAAAAACCAAGCTTGATGCCTGTTGTGAGTCTAGGTTTTGGTCGGCCATGCTCGCAGTATAGTCCTTTGAATCGTTCTGGGTAGTCCCGGGGAGACTTCTCGGCAATCGTATGAGGCATTACCCAGGGGGGGAGGTGCTCATGACTCAGTGCTCATGCTCGGTACTCATGCCCGGGACTCATGCTCGGTACTTAAGGGCAGTGATTTTATTGACGTGGGAAATATTCCCACGATAGTATCGTGCTGTCGAGAGTTAAGCCAAAGCAGGTCTAGATACTGAGATTAGCCCTTATGAGCTTAGCCCTTTTTACTAGGAGTGCTCGAATGGTTGGCGGAAACGCGCAATTTACTGATCGCACGGCTGCCGCGGCCACGGACGCTACTTCGCAAAAAATTAGCTCACCAGACTTTTCCACTTTGCACCTGACTTCCGCAAGAAAGCTCGCCTGGAGCGAATTTGGCAGCGCTGACGGTCTTCCCGTGGTGTTTTTTCACTCGAGTGGCAGCTCGCGGCTAGAAGCCAAGTTATTCCACGAACATGCGCAGCGGGCCGGAATTCGACTTATTTCGGTTGACAGACCTGGCATTGGCAGGAGCGACTTTAGTTTTAGTTCGACCCCTGAACCCTTTGCGCGTGACCTCCTCGAGCTGCTCGATCATCTTAGGTTGGAAAAGGTGTCGATCCTCACCTTGGGTCATGGCGTGGTCTATGCGCTTGCGCTTGCGCAACTTGCTCCCTCGAGGATCAGCGGTCAGATAAGTCTAGGCGCGATTCCTTGTGGTCCTCTACTAACCGCGCGAAAAACGGGGCATCTTAAGTCTCTGATGCACAGAGGCCTTGCATCACTTGTCCGTCATGGGTGGTCGCTGCGAGAGCGACTGGAACGAAACTCGCAAGAGGGCTATATCGAGACTCTGCGCAGGGAGCTCTGTAGTTTCGATCAGCGGGCGTTGAACAGCAGCGAGCTTAGGCGCACAATTCTTAGCGACAGGCGTGAGGCGTTTCTTCAGGGGGCGCGGGGGGTGGCGCAGGATGAATCTATTGGCCTTGCGCCGTTTGATTATCAGTTAGCTGACCTGAGTCTCACCGTGGAGTTTTGGCAAGGTCGAGACGAGAGCTACCGGCTTGGCCGTTCAGCATTCTTGCTCGCAGCGGAATTGCCTGAGGGGCGGGCGCGCACCGTGTCCCGTCAGGGTGGTTATTTCTTCTTTTTAGAGCATTCTGCTCAAATTCTAGACGATCTGACGAAGACGCCGCTTGCATTGCCTATCGCCGCTGCCGCCTAGCGCCTCAGGCTAGGCAGCGCAGCGCGACCTTCATTCTTCGGGTTTAAGCCTCGCCTCCAGACTGACCATCAGGGATTCGAGATTGGACTTCGCTTCGCTAGCGTAGCGAAATGGGCCAATTTTCTCGCCTTGAGAGTTGCGGAAATACCACAGCTTGTCGTCCTCAAAAATCTGACTCTCTGCGGCGTTAATATCGCCAGGGCCTTGTTTCCTGTTGTCGCCATCCCCTATTGTCGAAGCGCTCATATGTTCACCGTCTTGTTATTCTGCGTTGACTAAGTTGCGAAAGGTCGCGAAGTTCGTAAGATCCTGCGCATGTCTGATTTTTATCACACTCCGATTGTCTGTCTCCTTGGCGTGGATGGCAACCCCGTTTTGCATCTCGGCCAGTACTTAATGAGACTGTGATTGAATAAGCCTTGCTGCTGTGGGAAAATCGCGTGCTTTGTAGGGGCAATCATCCTACTTTAGAAGTTAAAAAAGCGTCAATAAGACATACCACACCACCAAATTCATTAATCGCGAGGGCGCTCAGACAGCCCTTGTTCGGAAGGGGTTTATCAATGCAGGTTTCTCTAGAAACAACCCAAGGTCTCGAAAGGAAAATGACTATCGCTGTGCCAAGCGAGCGGGTTGAAACGGCCGTCAATGCCCGCCTTCAAGAGGCTGCAGGGTCGGTAAACCTAAAAGGCTTTCGCAAAGGCAAAGTGCCTTTTAAGGTAATCAAAAGTCGTTTCGGAAAGAGTGTTCGCCAAGACGTCGTGGGTGAGATGATCAACCAGTCTTATTTTGATGCGCTCACTCAGGAGGCGGTGAAGCCTGCCGGACAGCCGATGATTGTGCCCGTTAATTTAGAAGAGGGTGCAGACCTAACATTCACAGCCACGTTTGAGGTGTATCCCGACGTAACGCTTCCCGATTTTAGTGCGCTTGAAGTTACCCGTTTAGGTGCAGACATCGGTGAAAGCGATATCGATGAAATGATCGAAACTCTGCGTAAGCAGCGTCAGACTTGGGAAACTGTAGAGCGCGCGGCGGCAGAGTCTGACCGCGTGAATATCGATTACAACGGCAAACTCGACGGTGAAGAGTTTCAGGGCGGAAAAGCGACGGGAACCGATCTCGTTCTGGGCTCCGAGCGAATGATTCCGGGCTTTGAAGCCGGAATAATCGGTAAGTCAGCGGGCGACGCGTTTACCCTATCCCTTTCTTTCCCAGAGGAATATCACAACGCTGACCTCGCAGGCAAAGCGGTTGAGTTTGAGATGGTTCTCAATAGCGTTAGCGAACAGGTGCTGCCCGCGGTCGATGAGGAATTCTTCAAGAGCTTCGGTATCGAAGAGGGCGGCGACGCTGCATTCCGTGAAGAGGTCGCAAACAACATGACGCGTGAGCTCAAAGCGGCAAGCCGCAACAAGCTCAAAGCGCAAGTTATGGACAAGCTGATCGAGGTTGTGGAGCTGGACGTTCCTGCGGCGCTTGTCACGGCAGAAATACAGCAACTTAAGATGCAGGCACTGCAACAAATGGGCGGGGGCGCCAATCTCGATGCGAGCATGCTCCCCGATGAGCTCTTTACCGAACAGGCTACGCGACGAGTCAAGCTTGGCCTCGTATTGGGTGAGGTAATGCAAACGCAAAACCTGAAGGCCGATCCTGCGAAGGTGCGTGAAACCATTGAGGAGCTCGCGGCGACTTATGAATCCCCGGAAGAAGTCATCAACTGGTATTACGGTAATCAAGAGCAGCTAGCAGCGATTGAGAGTTCGGTGGTTGAGGATCAGGTATTCGACTTCATACTCGAAGCAGCAAAGGTCGAGGACAAGACGGTTTCCTATCAAGAGGTTATAAAACCTGAGCCTAGGCGGTCTGAAAACGCCGACGCGGAGTAATATCTGTGGACATAGGTGGTCGCGCCTCGCGTCGCGACCTGCTTTAAAGATCCGAAGGACGACAATATGCCCTACAGTTTCGAACAACCCTCAGCCGCGTTAGTTCCTATGGTGGTCGAGCAGACCGCGCGCGGTGAGCGTTCATACGATATCTATTCGCGTCTTTTGAAAGACAGAGTGATCTTCTTGACCGGTCAGGTCGAGGATCATATGGCGAATTTGGTGGTGGCGCAGCTGCTGTTTCTTGAGTCCGAGAATCCGGACAAAGACATACATCTGTATATAAATTCACCGGGCGGTTCCGTTACCGCCGGTCTGTCGATCTACGACACCATGCAGTTCATCAAGCCTGACGTGAGCACGATGTGTATCGGCCAAGCCGCAAGTATGGGTGCGATGCTTCTCGCTGGAGGCGCGAAAGGGAAGCGGCTAGCGCTGCCACATTCGCGTATGATGATTCATCAGCCCAGTGGTGGAGCGCAAGGTCAAGCGTCAGACATCGAGATTCAAGCTAATGAAATCATTAAGATACGTAAAAGACTTAATGTGCTTATGGCAGAACACACCGGCCAGGACGAAGAAAGGATAGCGCGTGATACTGAGCGCGATAACTTTATGAGCGCCGATGAAGCGTGTGAATATGGGCTTGTAGATAAAGTTATCGGAAGACGCGAAGATAAAAAGACAGTAGCCGGCGTTTAATGCAGGCCTCATGATTGCAGAGTTGAGCATTTCCTATGTCAGACGACGATTTTAATAAGCCAGACGATGGCGGCAAGCTTCTTTACTGTTCTTTCTGCGCTAAGAGCCAGCAAGAAGTAAAGAAATTGATAGCCGGGCCTTCAGTGTTCGTCTGTGATGAATGCGTTGAGCTATGCAACGACATCATCAAGGAAGAGGTTCAGGAGCGCGAGTCAGACTCTAAAGCGCGCAAATTGCCTGTGCCTAAGGAAATCAAAGAGACTCTCGACGAATATGTTATTGGCCAGGACGCCGCCAAAAAGGTCCTCGCCGTTGCGGTCTATAACCACTATAAGCGCCTCAACTACGAGAGCGGCAAAAGCGACGTCGAGCTTGGTAAAAGTAATATCTTGATGGTTGGCCCGACTGGTACTGGTAAGACGCTTCTTGCCGAGACGCTAGCTCGGATGCTAGACGTGCCGTTTACCATCGCTGATGCGACCACGCTCACCGAAGCTGGATACGTTGGCGAAGACGTCGAGAATATCATTCAGAAACTCCTGCAAAAATGTGACTATGATGTCGATAAGGCGCAGATCGGTATTGTCTACATCGACGAAATCGACAAAATCTCGCGTAAATCCGACAACCCCTCGATCACACGAGACGTATCTGGCGAGGGCGTACAGCAGGCGCTTTTGAAACTTATCGAAGGCACAGTTGCATCGGTGCCGCCTCAGGGTGGCCGTAAACACCCTCAGCAAGAGTTCTTGCAGGTAGACACCTCGAATATTCTATTCATCTGTGGTGGTGCCTTTGCCGGTTTGGATCGCATCATTCTCGACCGCTCACATAAAAGCGGCATTGGATTCTCTGCAGAGGTTCGATCGAAGGAAACCGAAGATAAGGTCGGGGAAGCTCTACGCAGCGTCGAGCCCGAGGATCTGGTCAAATATGGCTTGATACCAGAATTCGTCGGGCGACTTCCGATGATTGCGACGCTCGAAGAGCTCGACCTAGACGCCTTGGTACGAATTCTCAAAGAGCCGAAAAACTCGCTGACAAAACAGTATATGAAGCTTTTCGAAATGGAAGATGTAGAAATACAGTTCCGCGACGACGCGTTACGCGCCATCGCTAAAAAAGCGAAAGAGCGTAAAACTGGGGCACGAGGCCTGCGGTCGATTATGGAGTCTGTGCTCCTGGACAGTATGTACAAGATTCCTTCGCTTGAGAAAGTCAGTAAAGTAGTAATCGACGCGGCAGTCATCGACGGTGAGTCAGAGCCTCTTCTGATGTTCGAAAATGCCGACGCTAGTCAAAATAAGGCGGCCGCAGAAGACTAACAGGCTTGAATTTTTAACTTACCATCACCATAACTTGAGTGTCTCACTAACATAAGGCTGGCTCTCAGGGGTCGCCGCTCTCAAAGGTAGCCCATGAGTATTAACGAAGAGCCAGTTAAGTCATCTATTTCCACCCAATCTATCCCTCTCTTGCCTCTGAGGGATGTAGTCGTTTACCCCCAGATTGTTCAGCCTCTCTTTGTCGGAAGACCTAAATCGATCAAGGCGCTTGAGACGGCGATGGCGTCTGACAAAAAAGTGCTTTTGGTTGCACAAAAAAGTGCTGCCGACGACGATCCTAGCGCATCGGATCTCTATCAAATAGGCACTGTTGCAACAATACTCCAGCTCATACGGCTGCCAGATGGCACCGTGAAAGTGTTAGTCGAAGGCCTCGATCGCGCCAAGATAAAGTCCGTTAATTACGAACAAGATTACGTGACTGCCAGTGTGAGCGTCCTGTCGGGTGAAGAGCCCTCTGCGAAAGAGACCGATGCACTCATCCGCAGTCTACTTGCGCAGTTTGACCACTACGTTCAGTTAAGCAAAAAAATCCCTCCAGAGGTGATGAGTTCTATCTCGAGCATCGACGAGGCGGGCCGGCAGGTAGATACCATTGCCTCTCATATGTCATTGCAGCTAGAAGAGAAGCAGAACCTACTAGAGCTTGCAGGGCTTCAGGCGCGGATTGAGCATCTTATGGCTCTTATCGAAAGTGAGATCGATCTGTTCGCTGTCGAGAAGCGCATTCGTGGACGCGTGAAGAAACAAATGGAGAAAAGCCAGCGCGAGTACTACCTCAATGAACAGATGAAAGCCATTCAAAAAGAAATGGGTGAGCTTGAGGACATCCCGAATGAGGCCGAAGAGTTAAAGCAAAAGATTGATGATGCGGGGATGCCCAAAGAGGCGAGAGACAAAGCAGTCTCGGAATTGAATAAGCTTAAGCAGATGTCACCGATGTCGTCCGAAGCGTCGGTCGTTCGTACTTACCTAGATTGGATGATCAATGTCCCTTGGAAAAAGCGCAGTAAGGTTCGATTAGAACTCGATAAAGCAGAACAGATTCTCGAAGACGATCATTACGGCCTCAAAGAGGTCAAAGAGCGTATTTTGGAGTATTTGGCAGTCCAAAAACGCGTTAAAAAGCTAAAGGCACCTATCCTTTGTCTTGTAGGACCGCCTGGTGTGGGTAAGACATCACTTGGCGAGTCCATTGCTAGGGCTACGAACCGAAAATTTGTCCGCATGGCGCTTGGCGGCGTGCGAGATGAGGCTGAAATCAGAGGGCATCGTCGAACTTATATCGGCTCTCTGCCAGGCAAGCTGATGCAAAAGCTTTCTAAAGTAGGTGTAAAAAATCCGCTTTTCTTGCTTGATGAAATCGACAAGATGGGTATGGATAATCGCGGCGACCCAGCTTCTGCGCTACTCGAAGTGCTAGACCCAGAACAGAACGGCAGTTTCAATGATCATTACTTAGAGGTGGACTATGACCTTTCCGAAGTCATGTTTGTGTGCACCTCAAATAGTATGAATATTCCAGAAGCGCTGTTAGATCGGATGGAGGTCATTCGAATTCCTGGCTACACCGAGGAAGAGAAGCTCAATATCGCCGAGCGTTATTTGGTGCCGAAGCAAAAAAGAAACAATGGCGTCAAAGAGGAAGAGCTCGAAATCGGCGAACAGCCCATTCGAGATATCATTCGCTACTATACACGAGAGGCGGGTGTTCGTGGCCTGGAGCGTGAAGTGGCGAAGATATGCCGTAAAGTTGTAAAGAGTAACTCACTAAAGGGAAAGCACGCGAAAATTCAACTCGATGCCGATAATCTCGAACAATATTCGGGCGTAAGAAAATATGACTATGGCAAAGCCGAAGAGGAAAATCACATAGGCCAGGTGAATGGGCTTGCATGGACTCAGGTCGGTGGTGAGCTGCTAACAATCGAAGCGATCGCCGTAGAAGGTAAGGGTAAGACGATAAAAACAGGCTCGCTTGGCGATGTGATGCAGGAATCAATTCAGGCCGCCTTAACCGTTGTGCGCAGCCGAAGTGCGTCTCTCGGTCTTCCTGCTAATTTCCATGAGACCCGCGATCTTCATATCCATGTCCCCGAAGGAGCGACTCCTAAGGATGGTCCGAGCGCGGGGGTTGGTATGTGTACAGCAATCGTGTCTGTTCTAACAGATATTCCGGTTCGCGCCGACGTCGCGATGACTGGAGAAATTACACTACGCGGTCAAGTTTTAAAGATTGGTGGCCTCAAAGAGAAGCTTCTTGCTGCTCACAGGGGAAATATAAAAACGGTTCTTATCCCTGCGGACAATGAGCGGGATTTAGCCGAGATTCCAGACAATATTAAAGCTGACCTTGAAATAGTCCCAGTGCGCTGGATTGACCAAGTGCTCGAGGTTGCACTGCAGCATCAGCCAACGCCGCTGAGTCTTGACGCGCTCGCATCGACGAAAGGCACTGAGAAGCAAGTTGTGCCCAACGAGGCAGGTAACTTGGAGCGACATTAACGCCGAGTCTTAAAACAATGAAGCTGCTAACAGTTTGCGGAAGCCAACTGCTGGCAGCTTTATTGCGGCTGATATGTGTTGACACTCGTTTTCGGCGCTTGGTATAAAGATACGAGATTCGTGGTTTGCGGAGCGTTTCGGTGATTTTTACTGTATCCAACAGCCGATTCAGTTATCATGGCGACTAGTTTGTAAATCACCTAAAATTTGCCCTTCGAATTTGGCAAAAATTTATACGCAATGCCGGTAAAACGGCGAATTAAAAATAGAATACTAAATACCAAAATTGGAATATAAGGGGATATTGTGAATAAATCAGAACTCATAGATGTAGTAGCAGAAACTGCAGACCTACCCAAAGCAGCTGCTGGGCGCGCAATCGATGCAATGATCGATGCCATTACAGATTCGCTAAAGAAAGAAGACCCAGTAGTGTTGGTTGGTTTTGGTTCTTTCGCAACTAAGCATCGTGCAGCGCGCACGGGCCGAAACCCACAAACGGGTGCTGCTATCGAGATCAAAGCGGCGCGAGTACCGAGCTTTAAGGCTGGCAAAGCGTTAAAAGACGCAGTGAATTCTTAGTCGGAAAAAGTAGTCTCGAAGGCTACTTATCCATAACAAAAGGCGCATCTTTGATGCGCCTTTTGTCGTTATATGATGCTAAAATCCGGCTTCGGCTGACGCTCGATATAAAGTAATATTAGCAAAACTCATTCAGGATAGGATTTACCATGCTGCAAGACATTCGCGACAATTCTCAAGGTGTCATCGCCAAAGTCATCATTGGACTCATCGTCGCCATTTTTGTTCTCTTCGGTGCTGAGTCTATTATTGGTGGTCTCACACGCGCTCCCGGCGTCGCGGAAGTTAATGGCGAGGAGATAAGCGATTTTCAACTTCAGCAGGGCATCCAAGAGCTTATTAACTCTATAGGCGGCAGCGCTGAGGGCATCGAGCAGTCATTGTTAGAGCAAATCGCAATGAATCAAATTGTTGAGGAGACCCTGCTGAGACAATCGGCACAGGCTGCAGCTTTAGGTATTTCTTCAGAAAGAATAGACCGAGCGATTATCGAGAATCCAAACTTCCAGGTTGGTGGTCGCTTCGACCCTGAGTTTGCAGTGAGAACGATGAATAGCCAAGGCTTTACGGTTACCTCCTACCGAGAAGCGCTCAGCAGGCAAATGCTGCTCTCTCAGGTCGTTAACGCCTATTCTTCGTCAGGCTTTGCCACTCAGTCGGAACTCCAAACACTGGCCGCCCTTAGTGCGCAAGCTCGAGATTTTCGTTACGTCACAATTCCACCTGGCACACGAACTTTGGGCACGCCAATTACGGATGAGCAGATTGCGGCCTACTATAACGCTAATCAGACGCGTTTTGTCCGCCCCGAAAGTGTGACTGTCGACTACGTTATTCTCGACAAGGCCACTATTGCTGATGGCATAGTGCTAGAAGAGGGTGCCGTGCTCGCTCAGTACGAGCTTGAACGGTCGACGTTCGAAGGGTCCGCTGAAAAGCGCGCCTCGCACATTTTGTTTGAGACTGGTCCATCACTTACCGTTGACCAAGCGCGCGAGGCAGCGACTGCTGCGATTGCACGGTTAGATGCAGGCGAGAGTTTTGAGTCTCTCGCGCTTGAGCTGTCGAGTGATCAGATATCGGCAGAAGAGGGTGGTGATATTGGCTTTAGCGACGGCAGCGCATTTCCGAGTGAGATCGAGGAGGCGCTTGAAGGGATAGAGGTTGGCGACACTGTAGGCCCAGTTGAAACTGAATTTGGGATACACGTCGTCAAGCTTACCGAAGATAACTCAGCTGTATTTCAGTCTTTTGATGAAGTGTCTGGGCGCATAGAGCGTGATCTAAAGGCGGCACAAGTCGAACAATTATACGCAAGCGCCTTATCCGATCTCTCTAACTTAGCCTTCGAATCCTCGGATCTGCAGCGACTTCAGGACGAATTGAATCTGACGATCTTAACAAGTGGTGACTTTGATCGTTCCGGAGGTGGAGGTATCTTCTCTGAGCCGCGTGTTCTCGAGGCCGCGTTCTCAGACGATGTTATGTTGGACGGAAATAACAGCGACGTCATCGAAATCGGTGGAGAACGTGCCGTGGTGCTCCGAGTCAATACAACAACCCCTGAGGGAATTCTTCCCTTAGAGGATGTCGAGCCTGAAATCGCCGTGGCGCTGCGTGCGCAGATGGAGCGCGATGCGGTTGCCGCACTCGGTGACGAATTTTCTACGCTTCTAGAGAGTGGTAGCGATGTGGAGGAATTCCTCGCAGAAAATGAATTGCAGTGGCGTACAGAAACCTCGGTAAGAAGAAATCAAAGCTCGGTAAACCGAGAAATTGTAGAAGCGGTTTTCGCCTTGCCCGCGCCAAGTGGGAGCGACGTAACACGTTCACAACTTACATTGGGCAACGGAACGTTTGTATTGGCTGAACTGATGTCTGTCACAGAGGGAAGCTTTGAGTCGCTGGCGGAAGCAGAGAAAAATGCAATGCGTGAAAGCGTTATCGGTGACTTGGGGAGCAGTGAATTGAGGGCCTATGTTGCGAATCTAAGAGAGACCGGCGATATCATAATACCTGAGCGCGAACTGAGCGCCGACACTTTCTAACCATCCTAGGCATATCAGTAACGCTGCTTAGCCTCGTTGCTAAGTAGCGTTACGTATCTTACATTTTTACCTATTCAGCGGCTTGTTCTAGCGAACCCATGGCTGTGGTGTTGAATCCCCCATCAACGTAAAGTATCTCCCCGCTTATACCCGAGGCTAAGTCCGAGCAAAGAAAGCTAGCCGCATTTCCAACCTCTTCAATTGTGACGTTTCGGCGCAGCGGCGTCTGCTTCGCATTATGCTCGAGCATCTTTCTAAAACTTTTTATCCCTGCCGCAGCGAGCGTCTTTATTGGTCCGGCAGAGATCGCGTTTACCCGAATCCCTTTTGGCCCAAGTGCCGACGCCATATAGCGAACATTGGCTTCGAGACTCGCTTTAGCAAGCCCCATTACATTGTAGTTAGGGAGGCTGCGCACTGCGCCCAAATAACTGAGTGTTAGCAAGGAACCATTTCGTCCCTCCATCATTTTCGCGCCGGCTTTCGCGAGGGCGACGAAGCTGTAAGAGCTAATTTCGTGCGCGAGGTTAAAGCCTGCTCGCGTGGTGACATCAACATAGTTTCCATCAAGTTCACTTCCCGGTGCGAAGGCTAAACAGTGAACGATGCAATCGATACCGTCCCAAGCTTTTGATAAATCCTCGAACAAGGCATCGATTTGTTCATCACTGGTGACATCACAAGGAAAAACTAAGTCGGAGTCCCAGCCAGCGGCAAATTTAACGACTCTGTCGCGCAGCTTTTCACCTTGGTAGGTAAAGGCAAGCTCGGCTCCCTCTCGGTGCATCGCTTCGGCTATACCAGAGGCAATAGAGAGTTTGCTTGCAACGCCTAGAATGAGAACCTTCTTTCCTGTCATGTAACCCATGGAGCAACTCCTTGTTCTGTCGTATCCGTTTTAATCTTATTTGATTGCTTATGCATCGTGCATATAGTGTTTAATTATCGGCACTATTACCAATGCCAATAGGCCTGCTGCAATACTGTAGAGGCCGGCGGTTTGATAAACGTCCATATAGGTTTGAAGTGCGGCGGCGGGATCGACGATTTCGCCGCCGACCGTATCGGATCCTGTCATCGCTGCAATCGTACCGGAGACGTAGTTACCCGCTGCTGAGGCTAAAAACCAGCATCCCATCATCATGCCAACGACGCCTGGTACGGAGAGTCGTGAGGTCATCGACAGTCCTACTGGAGATATACAAAGCTCTCCCGTGGTGTGTAGCAGATAGAGTAATACGATCCATATGACAGCGACCTGCGTGGGGTCGGTAGCGAGACTGGCGCCATAGACTAGCAAGAGAAAGCCCAGTCCTAGTTGAATAAGTGAGAGTGCAAATTTTGCCGGCGTGGAGGGTTCCCATCCACGTCGAGCGAGAGCTATCCACAGGAAGTTGAATAAGGGCGCAAGCGTGATTATGAAAAAAGCATTGATGGACTGAAAAGCGGCAGCCGGTATTTCGAAACCAAAAAGAACGCGATCCACGTTACGGTCTGTCATTAGGCTTAAGGAACTCGCTGTTTGCTCGAAAAGCGACCAGAAAATCACTTGGTAACTCATCAAGAAAAGACAGACGAGCATACGGTCGCGGTCGATAGGCTCACACTGGGTTAATGAGTAGAAAACGACGGCGCCTACTGCAAGCAGCAAGGAGATCCCGAGCAAGCCGCCTACAATTTCAGGTGACTGCATCAGCTGCCAACATACCACTACTGCGAAAAGGCTCGCGGCATAGATGGCCCATTCGCGGCTAAGACCGCTGACGGTTTTCCGTTTTAGTGCTTCTGGCTCTTTAGGAAGGCCCGCATCACCGAATAGGTGCCTGCCTTTGAGGAACACCAAGAGTCCTGCCAGCATACCGATTCCAGCCGCGCCGAAGCCCCAGCTAAAACCCTTATATTGCAATAAGAATCCACAAATAATCGCGCCTAAAAATGAGCCAAGGTTAATGCCCATATAGAAGAGAGTGTAAGCGCCGTCGCGACGAGGATCTTCACGGTCATATAATGACCCAACGAGAGTTGAGATATTCCCTTTCAGAAACCCGACACCAACGATTATCAATCCGAGTGAGAAATAGAATACTTGGAGATAGAATGGATCTCTGATCACCTCGGTGCCATTCGTACCTAGTCGCTCCACTGCCTGCGTGCCCTCCAACGCCATTCCCAGGTGTCCAGCCACTAGCAGCAGAGCACCAAGCACGACGGCTTTGCTCGCACCTAAATAACGATCGGCAATGATGCCCCCCAAGACCGGCGTGATATAGACGAGCGAAATATAGGAGCCGAAAATGCCTGCGGCGACTTGGTCGCTGAATAGGAAGTGCTGAGTGAGATAGAAGATCAGCAGCGCGCGCATGCCATAGTAGCTGAATCGCTCCCACATCTCGGTGAGAAAGCAGATTACCAGCGCTTTTGGATGACCAAAAAAATCTGTGTCTGTCTTAGTTACTGTTGCAGTCATAGGGTTCTCGTCTTAGTTCTTCTTGTAGTCCGAGTTCTTATCTAAGCGATAGCGTGCTTTGGGCTCGAAGCAGCGCAGTCAGGACTTTCTGTCTCAATCGCTGTTAGTTGAATTACTCTGCCTTGAAGCGGGGTTTCTCAAGACTAGCTTCTGTCCCGGCTGTAACAGGGCTGCGTCTAACAGATTATTCATCTGTAAAATGTCCTCAGAGCGGATGTTGTAGCGACGAGCAATAGACCAGAGATTGTCCCCGCGTTTCACTGTGTAGCTCGCTGGTGGTCTTTGAGTCTCTTTACTGTCTTGGGCTATCGTTTCAAATTGCGACTCAGATATATCGCCTCGGGGGATTAATAAAGAGTCTCCGGCTATTATCCTGCTACCTTTTAGCCCGTTCGCACGCTGTAATACGTCGACCTTGGTGCCTAGCCTACGGGCGATCGCGCTTAGAGTGTCACCCGTTTTAATCCTGTACCGATCGAATGTGACTAAGGTAGAGCTGTCCAAGGTGAGTAGCGCTGAGGTCAAGCGCTGGCTCTCTCGGTCGGGCAGATAGAGCGTTCTGGTGTCATCGGGCGGTGTCGCCCATTGCCTGTAGTGAGGGTTGAGTTGTTTTAATGATCCTAGGTCAAATTCCGCAAGGCGTGCGGCTAGGCTCAGGTCTATTTGATTTGTCAGGGTTACAGGATAAAGATATCTCTCATTGGGGATCGAAACGAGCTCCACACCATATTCGGCGGGTGACTTGATCACCAAAGCAAGGGCGAGGATGCGAGGAATGTGATCGCGAGTCTCCTCATTCAGATTTAAATCCCAGAACCTGGAGCGGCGACTGTCGCTCGCCTGATTTTTCTGGTTCTTAAGGGCGCGGCGTATGTTGCCGCCTCCAGCGTTGTATGCGGCTAGCGCAAGAATCCAGTCCTCATCAAACTCCGCATAGAGAACTTCTAAATAGTCCAGTGCTGCCCGAGTTGACTCAAGCGGGTCGCGCCTTTCATCGAGCCACCAAGTTTGTTCTAACCCGTAGCTGCGCCCAGTCGCGGAGACAAATTGCCAGAGTCCCGCTGCATCCTGATGCGAGTAAGCGTCGGGATTGAATGCACTCTCGACGAATGGAACCAGAGCCAGCTCAAGCGGGAGCCCACGCTGCTCGATCTGTTCTATAACCTCGTATAGAAACGGCTGCGCGCGCTCTGTTACTAGGTCAAAATAATCCTGTTGTTGTCGGTACCTCTTAAGCTGCCGTGACACGCTCGGATGCGCGTAGTCTGCAGTCAGATCGAAGCCAAGTCGAAGTCGCTCCCAGAGGTCAGTGGGTTCCTCGTAGGTGACTGTGCTGCTTATGGGCTCTGCGATGATCGTAGCAGCAGTTTTGACGGGTTGCTGCGCTATTGGTTTCTCAGGCGCATCACTTGCAACGGTTTCAGGTATTTCAACCGTTGAGCAGGCAGCGAGAAGAGAGCCCAAAACGCAGGCGGAAATCAGCCGATGCAATCCTTCTGCGTAAAGCCCCAGGCCCAATCCCCTTTTCAAACTCGCAATCGGCATTAAAATTCGTCTTTCCACGCGCGTATCGCTGCAAACGTCGCTATTTCATCCGCAAGCGCACCACCGACGAAAGATTCAGCCGAATCGATTATCTGCTGATTAGTACAGCGGAGAAAGGGGTTGGTCGCAAGCTCTAAACCTATCGTTGTCGGAAGCGATATCTGCCCATTCTCTCTCTGCCTTTTAACTTGGGTTGTACGCAGGTGAGTGAGAAGATTGCCAGGCTCACAGGCGGCGGCGAACCGAAGGTTTGCCAGAGTGTATTCGTGCGTGCAGTAAACTAAGGTCTCTTTCCCGAGATTTGTTAATTTGGCTAGACTGCTGCACATCTGAGCCGGGGTGCCCTCGAAAAGTCGACCACAGCCAGCGGCGAATAGGGTATCTCCACAAAAGAGACGCGTCGGTGCGTCGCTCTCGGTGTTTTGGCTAACTACGTAGGCGATATGGTCGAGTGTGTGCCCTGGCACCTCGAGCACACGCACTCGCTCCCCCATGAGTGTAAAATCATCATTCTCAGCAACTCTCTCATTAATGCCGGCGATCCCTGGGTTATGTGGCCCGTAGACCTTGCAGGAGTACCTCGCCGTCAATTCATCTATTCCTCCAGTGTGATCTGGGTGATGGTGGGTAATGAGAATGCTGTCGAGAGTCAGCTGTTCGTCCTCTATTAGCTTGATGACTGGCGCCGGATCGCCCGGATCGACAACGCATAAAGTCTTGTTTTCCTCGTCCCATAGGGACCAAATGTAGTTGTCATCGAAAGCGGGTAACGCCTTAATTTGGCTGATCATAGTGGGCACGACTCTCTTTGTTGGAGTAAAGGCACTCGTCTCACCGCTGTGGCTTCTAGCGGGTCGTTTTTCAAGCAGTGCCTATGATATAAGGATTGCTGTTGATTACAACAAAGAACAGCGGACATCATCGCAAGATCGGTACAAGGGGAAGAGGTGGGGGAGAAATTTTCTAAGCACGGTATCAGACGGCTCATATTCGCAGGCAAGGCACTAACCGCCGATCGAGACGCCGCTCAACCAGCAGGCAGCGCTAAACAGCATGCTCTGAGATCTTGGTATGCCAGCGAGCTTGGACGCAGGCTAATTGCAGCCGAAATGCGAGTAATTGATCCGTTACTGGAGACTTTATTTGGCTATCACCTTCTCTATATCGGCTGCTGTGCTGATTCGAGGCTACTAGAAACAAGTCCTATCTCCCATAGAATTACACTTGGTCTCGGTGGGACTTCGCCAGGTGCGGAAGAATCTCCCGGATTGATTTCTGATCCTGATGCGCTCGCGCTACAGAACGACTCGATTGATGTATTGGTCCTCCATCACGAATTGGAGTTTGCTGAAGACAGTCGTGCCGTGCTTAGAGAGGCGGTTAGGGTGCTTCGCCCCGGCGGTCATATAATTCTAATCGCGTTCAATCCGTTGAGCTTGTGGGGAGTAAAAAGGCTCGTGCTTGCCTGTTGGCCCTATCGAAAGGAGTCAGCACGACTGCCGCCTTGGAAGGGCAAATTCAGGAAATTGAAGCGGTTGATTGATTGGCTAGAGGTACTCGATGTTCATCAACTGAACAGTTTTAGTGCTATGCATGAACTCCCGGTAGCTATTTCGGATCGGAGTTCGTCGATTGGGCGTCTTGCAGAAATAATGTCTCGTTTGGGCTCTCGGTTAAATAGCCCTTTCGGAGCAACTAGCGTAATTGTTGGTGTGAAGCAGAGTCGCCCTCTAACACCCGCGTTGCGCAAATGGAGATCTCCCATGCCGACGCCAATCCAAGGCGTACCGTCAACTCTTCAGGGTCATTCGAAGCAGTCTGAGGTATGATAGTTAGCTTAATGGCTGACTGAGAAGCTGGCTGGAGAGTTTATTAGTAAGCTGGCTGGACAGTGAGCTGATATTCAGGATAGAAGGCAGTCACCAAGAGGGGTTAATGGTTAAATTCGTGGAACTTTTTACAGATGGTGCCTGCAAAGGTAATCCAGGAATCGGCGGCTGGGGCGCTCTGCTGCGCTGTGGCGAAACCGAAAAGAGGATGTTCGGCGGTGACGCCGAAACGACTAATAACAGAATGGAAATGATGGCCGTCATCTGTGCGCTAGAGGCACTTACCGAGCCTTGTCAGGTTACTATCACGACCGACTCAAAATATGTATTGCAAGGCATGACGGAGTGGTTAGCGAATTGGAAGCGGCGCAATTGGCAAACGGCTGCCAAAAAACCAGTGCTTAATGTCGATCTATGGAAACGTTTAGACCAAGCGGCGAGCAGGCATGAGATCCAGTGGCGCTGGGTAAAAGGCCATAGTGGTCACCGGGAAAATGAAATCGCAGATGAGCTCGCCAATCAAGGCATCGAAGAACTTAGACTACAGGGCTGAGACCTGAGCATTGGACGTGCGGATTTAATTAACAAGCAGTGAGAGTAAAATGCGGCAAGTAGTATTAGATACAGAGACGACTGGATTAGATCCCGCGCAGGGCCATCGAGTCATCGAAATAGGCTGCGTCGAAATTATTAACCGGAAACTCACTAATCGCCATTTCCACTGCTATCTCAATCCCGACCGAGATATCGATGCAGGCGCAATAGAAGTCCACGGTATCACTCAAGCCTTCCTTGCAGACAAACCACGGTTCTATCAAATAGAGGCAGAATTCCTCGCGTTTGTCGACGGGGCAGAGCTTGTGATTCATAACGCTCCGTTTGATATCGGATTCTTGAATGCGGAGCTCGCGCGTAGCGACTCAGCGAACACTTCGATGGATGCCTTTTGTACCGTACTTGATAGCCTAGTTTTAGCGCGCCAAAAACATCCAGGTCAGCGGAACAATTTAGATGCGCTCTGCAAACGCTATGGTGTAGATAACACGCAGCGTGAACTGCATGGCGCACTTCTCGACGCCGAGATACTTGCAGATCTGTATCTTGTCATGACAAGCGGCCAGCGTAACTTGTTGTTGAAAGACGAGGAAACTCAGGAGCAAAAACGCGAGACAACGGCGTTACGAAGCGCTAAGAAGCGACCAGAGCTCGACGTTATTAGAGCGAGTGAAGAAGAACTAGCCGCGCATTTTGATCGGCTTGCCGAGATAGATTCATCGAGCGGCAACGGAGCGCTCTGGCTATCCCTCGATAGAACCTCTGCTTAGGTTCTGAAGGCCTAGCGCCCGGCATAAATACTCAGAATTAGATAGGATTAATAATGTTAGCGAAGGAACACAGCCGGCCGATCTTTTTAACGCCGCAGCACATTCGGTTGGACGATACGTTCATACTTTTTTTTGAAAGACAAATAGTTTGTGACGGGCTTGTTAGTACATGGACTATAGAAACAATTAATCCCGAGGTAATTATTGGCGCGCAGCTTCTGCGCATTCCTCAAGATACAGGTCAGGACCTGATCGCCGCTTATCTAGACAGCTCGCCACTCGATTTGCTTCCAGGGGCCGAGCTTCGTTCACTCCGCAGTATGTTGCTTTCGGAGTCTAAAGAATTTTTTATGGGCGCAGGTGTTGCGAACCAACTTGAAGAGTGGCTTAGTGGTCACAAATTTTGCGGCAGCTGTGGCGGTAGTACCAGACCGCATGCGAGTGAAAGGGCGCTTGTATGCTTGCCTTGCGAAAGACATTACTACCCTCGAATCAATCCCTGCGTAATCGTGCTAGTAGTGCGCGAAGACAAAATGTTACTTGCCAAGAGTTCGCGCCATAACGCCGATTTTTATTCCTGCCTCGCTGGTTTCATGGAGGTAGGCGAATCGCCCGAGGATACTGTACGCCGCGAGGTGTTCGAAGAGGTCGGAATCAAGGTTGGAAGAATCGACTATTTATCGAGTCAATCATGGCCATTCCCATCTCAGCTGATGCTTGGATTTATTGCGCAGTATGAAAGCGGCGACATAACACCAGAACCGAGCGAGATAGCTGACGCTAAGTGGTTTGGTCCTGATGATCTACCCAATGTACCTTCAGCTCGAATTAGTGTCGCTGGGAAATTGATTTCCCATTTTTTGGGGCGCTAATAATTCTTCCTAATAACCGGCGGCTAGCATGGTCGCGCATCAACGAGGTCATCTCTTGGAATACCTGATTCAATACGGCATGTTTTTAGCCAAAGTCGCGACAATAGTAGTCGCACTCATACTTGTGATTGGCGCCATCGTATCCGCTGGTAGTCGCCAGCGGCGCTCGAATAAACGTGGAGAGATTGTTGTTGTGCGTCTCAATGAGCATTTAGAAGATCTACACGATGCCGTTCGCGATGAAGTAATCGATAGCGCCACACTAAAGCTAGAGAACAAAGCGCGCGCTAAGCGCGAAAAAGAAGAAGCGAAAGCTGAGAAGAAACGTGCCGTAGCTGAAGCGAAAGAAAAAGCTAAAGCGAAAACTCAGTCGGCGACTGTTAAATCGTCGACAGCCATTGCCGAAGAAGACGTGACTCTCGCGAGCGAGAATGAGGGCAGAAACGAGAAGCCGGCAAGACGCAAGCGCGTTTACGTTTTGGACTTTGATGGTGACGTTGCTGCAGAAGAAGTAAGTTCTTTGCGCGAAGAAATTACTACCGTGCTTTCGATCGCAGAGACCTGTGATGAGATAATTCTCAAGCTAGAGAGTCCCGGCGGCATGGTGCATGCCTATGGTCTTGCAGCGAGTCAATTACAGCGTATTAAAGACGCTAAAGTCCCACTAACGATCTGTGTGGATAAGGTTGCCGCAAGCGGCGGCTACATGATGGCATGTCTGGCGGATAAACTTATTGCGGCGCCGTTTGCGATCATCGGCTCTATCGGTGTTGTTGTTCAGCTTCCTAATTTCCACAAGGTCTTGAAGAAAAATGACGTTGATTACGAAGTCATAAGCGCGGGTGAATTCAAACGCACCCTCAGTACATTCGGCGAGATCACGGACAAAGGCCGAGCTAAAGTACAGGAGGACGTTGAGAACATCCACGATATATTCAAGCAGTGGGTAAAGACACACCGTCCCATCGTCGATGTAGGTCGCGTTGCAACTGGCGAAACCTGGGTCGGCATGCAGGCTAAAGAACGCTATTTGGTCGACGAACTCAATACGAGTGATGATGTCTTAGTGGCAGCTTGTCGCGAAGCCGACGTCTTTGAGGTGCAATTCAAAGTTAAACAAACGCTACAGGACAAGCTCGGTGCCGCTATTGAAGCAGGTATCGCGCGTGCGACCAATCGAGTACTAGCAGCAGATAGAACGAAAGACTTTCAGTAGCATTGAGTTGAGACTCAGGCCACGCTCTAGAATAAGTATTAGTAAATGGGGATTATGCAGTGAATATATACAAAGCGTTCGAAGTAAGAGAAGAGCCGGAGAAAAATTTTCACGGTAGCATTGTCGATAAAAGCATGCCGGAGCCTCAAGAAGGCAGCGTGATTATCGACGTGCACTACTCGTCGGTGAACTACAAAGACGCGCTCTCTGCCTCTGGTAGCAAAGCGGTGACTCGCGAGTATCCGCACGTTCCTGGTATCGACGCGGCGGGAAAGGTGCTCGCGAGTACCGATTCAAACTTCGTAGTTGGCGAAGAAGTGATAGTGACTGGTTATGATCTTGGGATGAACACCGCCGGTGGTTTCGGTCAACAGATTTGTGTTCCTGCTTCGTGGGTGGCTAAGCTTCCTTTCGGATTATCTTTGCGTGACTCCATGGTCCTAGGTACCGCTGGTCTCACTGCCGGGCTTTGCGTCGATAAATTGTTACAGAACGGTGTTACGCCTGAGGCGGGCAAAGTGCTGGTCACGGGAGCTACGGGAGGCGTGGGGATAGTAGCCTGCGCGCTCCTCGCTAAGCTCGGCTTCGATGTTGTTGCCAGCACCGGAAAATTATCTGAGGGCGAAAGACTAAAGGCGTTAGGCGTCTGCGAAGTTATATCGCGCGAGGCTTTGTCGGAAGAAAACCCACGACCATTGCTTAAAGAGAGCTATGCAGCAGCCGTCGATGTAGCAGGGGGCGCAACGCTTGTTAATGTCATAAAGAGTCTCAGTTATGGTGGTAGTGTCGCGGCTTGCGGATTGGTCGACAGCCCCGCGATCAACGTCACGGTGTTACCATTTATTCTGCGGGGCGTTAATCTTCTCGGCGTTGATTCGGTCGAACTTCCTCTCTCGAAAAAGCAGGAGATTTGGGCGCTCTTTGCGAGCGAGTGGTCGCTGACGGCGATCGATTCGCTTGCGGAGACGATTGTTCTTGCCGAGCTTCCTGCCGCACTCGCAAAAGTACTCGCCGGCGGCGCAGTGGGGCGTTATCTACTCGATCTGAAGGCGTAGATTCGTGTCAGAGGCGGGGTTGAATTTAGCCCCGTCGCCTGAATAGTGGCGTATCATTCACCGCGGTTGCGGTATAGCTAGTGCTGAAATCTTTGAATGCCTTGAGACAATCGTCTGGGTCTTGGTCGCTGCGCAGCGCAAATGAATCAAATCCGCAGCGTTCAAGGAAACAGAGTTGATCGCGCAGCACATCGCCGATAGCCCTAATTTCCCCGGTGTAGCCAAGATCGCGTCGCAAGCGACGCGCGAGTGAGTAAGCACGGCCGTCGCTAAAAACGGGAAAGTTTAACGCGATAATGGGAAGACTGCTCAGTCTATCTTCGAGTTTGTCGAGAGTTTGATGGGAATCTAACCAGACACCAATTGCTGAGAACTGGGCAGCGGCGGCTTCTTCATCACTCAAAAAAAGCTCTAGCGGCAGCAAAGCTTTCCGACCTCGTAAGGCAGAGAACACATCTGGACCCGACGCCGATTGTATAAGCGTCCAATGGTCGGGAATCTTTTCTGTAGTATTGATTAGAATCGCCATTATTGTTCCTTTTCATAGACACGCTTTTTAAAGGGATCGACACCAATACGATCTACGGTATCTATAAATTTCTCATGGTCCAGGCGCTGCTCGCGATAAACCGTGATTAGATCTGCAACCACGGCCGGGATTTCACTTTGCGCGAAGGAAGGACCAAGAATCTTGCCTAGTTTGGCTTCGCGCTTTGATGATCCGCCAATCGAGACCTGATAAAACTCTTCGCCTTTTTTGTCGACGCCCAACACACCTATGTTTCCGACATGATGGTGTCCGCATGCATTCATGCAGCCAGAAATGTTAAGTGACACCTCGCCGATATCGGCAAGAAGTTCGCGATCATCAAATTGACGCTGTATCGCTTCAGCGATAGGAATAGATTTCGCGTTTGCGAGCGCGCAGAAATCGCCGCCCGGGCAGCAAATGATATCATTGAGCTTGTTTAGATTAGATGCTTCTAGCGAGTCGTCAGCAAGCTGCTGATAGAGGTTATAGAGTTCGCTTTCTTCAACGTCTGCTAGAATAACATTCTGCGCGTGTGTAACTCGTACTTCGCCGAAACTGAATCGATCAGCTAGGTCTGCGAGGGCATTTAGCTGCTCCTCGGTCACATCGCCGGGTGCATACCCAGTTTTCTTAAAGCTAATAGCCACTGCCGCGTAGCCCGATCTCTTGTGGGCGGTCACATTGTTGCTATACCAACTAGCGAATAGCACATCTTGTGCCAACGCAGCGCGCAGGGATTCGGGAGAGGCTTCTAGTGGTTTATAAGCCGGCGCCTGGAAATAGCTTTTGCACCGCTCGATTTCAGCGTCAGTAAGAGTGAGGCTTCCGCCTCGCAGCTGTTCCCACTCACGCTGAACCTTCTCACGAAACGCGTCTAAGCCTGTTTCTCGAACTAATATTTTTATCCGTGCCTTGTACTTGTTGTCGCGCCGCCCTTCGCGATTATAAACGCGAAGAATCGCCTCAAGTGCCGTCAGTAAATCGTGTCGGTGTATAAAGTCAAATACAACTTGTCCGATTACAGGCGTGCGTCCGAGTCCGCCCCCTGCGAGAATCTGAAATCCCGTTTCACCGTTATCGTTCTTACGCAGGTAGACGCCGATATCATGCACTTGCGTTGCCGCGTGATCTTCTTGTGTACCGCAGACCGCTATTTTGAACTTGCGTGGCAAGTATGCAAACTCGGGATGAAATGTGGACCATTGCCGAATGATTTCGCAGTATGGGCGACTGTCTTCAATCTCATCGATTGCGACGCCTGCAAACTGATCGGTGGTTGTGTTGCGAATACAGTTACCGCTTGTTTGAATCGCGTGCATTTCTACTTCTGCAAGATGAGCGAGAAGTTCTGGCACATCTTCAAGAGCGGGCCAGTTGAATTGAATATTCTGGCGAGTGGTGAAATGCCCGTAGCCCTTGTCATAATGCGAGGAGATAAAGGCAAGCTTCCTTAGCTGGCGTGATGACAGCATTCCGTACGGTACAGCGATACGAAGCATCGGCGCCAAACGTTGAACATAGAGGCCATTCTGCAGCCTGAGTGGCAGAAATTCCGCGTCAGATAGTTTACCTTCAAGATAACGATTGGTTTGATCGCGAAATTGCGCAACGCGCTCTTCAAGCATGGTAGCGTCGTAACCGTCATATCTGTACATCGGGAGTATTCCTCTGCCTACCAGGCAGTAAATTAGTCTAAATTAGGACCGAGCAAACGGCTTAAATCCGCAAAGTCTCTGCTACTACGGGACGCCAAATCCTCAACTTGTTCGCTACTAATTTTACCCACCGAGAAGTAGCGCGATTCTGGATGACTAAAATAGTATCCGCTGACGCTTGCGGCGGGTGTCATTGCATAACTGTCAGTCAGTGAGATGCCGGTAGTAGCCTCAGCGTCCAAGAGAGCGAACAGCGTTTCTTTTTCAGAATGCTCGGGACAGGCAGGATATCCTGGAGCCGGGCGTATTCCGCGATAACGTTCACTAATAAGCTCTTCTGTCGAAAGTTTTTCGTCTGGCGCGTAAGCCCAAAACTCTGTTCTGACGCGCGCATGGAGGTGCTCTGCGAATGCCTCAGCGAGTCTATCCGCTAACGCTTTGATCATAAGTGAGGCATAGTCGTTGCCTTCGTCTTGATAGCCTTTCGCGAGCGCCTCGGCGCCGATGCCTGCAGTTACCGCAAAGCCTCCGAGGTGATCTTGTTTGCCAGAATCGATTGGCGCCACAAAATCTGCGAGGCATAGTTGAGCATTGTCATCCTGCTTTGGCATTTGCTGACGAAGAAAATGTATCTTTTTGTTTGCACCCGTCTCGCCGAGCTGCACGTCATTGCCGATACTGTTGCCCTCCCAAAACCCGAACACGGCGCGTGCAGTAATTAGCTTCTCGTCGACTATGCGCGTCAACATTTCTTGAGCATCTTGGAAAAGGTCCCGCGCCGCCGCCCCAACTTTTTCATCACAGAGAATTGCAGGATATTTGCCAGCAAGACTCCACGTGATAAAGAAGGGAGTCCAGTCGATGTAGTCGATTAGTGCCTCTAGTGGGTAGTCGTCAAGAACCTTCGTACCGACAAATGCAGGCGTGGGAGGTGTATAATTTTCCCAGTCTAGCTTCAGCGCAGCGCGATTCGCCGCTCGGAAATCAACGAGTTCACGCTTACTCTTTCGATTCGCGGTGCGCTCACGAATCATAGAGTACTCCGAGCGAATATCCGCCGTGAAATCGGATTTGTTCGATTCACTTAAAAGGGTGCTGACGACGTTAACACTTCTCGACGCGTCGGGGACGTAGACTGTCGCATCGTTGCTGTAGTGCTGCTCAATCTTAACCGCAGTATGGGCTTTAGACGTCGTCGCACCGCCGATTAGGAGAGGTATGTGAAAATCAAGACGCTGCATTTCTGAGGCAACATGAACCATCTCATCGAGCGAGGGGGTGATCAGACCACTGAGACCGATGATGTCGACATTTTCCTCGATAGCGGTTTTCAGAATTTTGTCGGCAGGCACCATCACGCCGAGATCGATGATCTCGTAGTTATTACACGCTAGGACAACGCCAACGATATTTTTACCGATATCGTGAACGTCTCCCTTCACTGTTGCTAACAGTATCTTACCCTTTGCTTTAACCTCGCCCCCTTGCTTTTCGGCTTCGATAAATGGCAGCAGATAAGCTACGGCTTGTTTCATAACCCGAGCACTTTTTACAACTTGCGGGAGAAACATCTTACCGCTACCAAAAAGATCGCCAACTTCATTCATGCCGTCCATTAAAGGGCCTTCGATCACATGGATCGGACGCTCGGCGTTGAGTCGTGCTTGCTCGGTGTCTTCTTCGATAAATTTGGTGATACCTTTCACCAGCGCATACGCGAGGCGCTTTTCGACTGCTTGATCTCGCCACGCAAGATCTTCGGTCGCCACTAGCCCTTCGGCGCCACTGTAGTTTTGAGCCACGGCCATTAGCCGCTCTGTGCCTTCCTTCGTTCTGTTGAGAACAACGTCCTCTACTGCTTGTTTTAGGTCCGCGGGAATATCATCGTAAACAGCGAGTTGTCCCGCATTAACGATACCCATCGACAGACCGGCTTTTATCGCGTGGAATAGAAAAACCGAGTGGATCGCCTCACGTACAAGGTTATTGCCTCGGAAAGAGAAGGAAACGTTACTCACTCCTCCTGAGATAAGCGCTCCGGGCAGTTCTGCCTTGATGTATTTGCAAGCTTCAATGAAGTCTACTGCGTAATTATTGTGCTCATCGATACCGGTCGCTATGGCAAATATATTTGGGTCGAAGATAATATCCTCGGCTTGAAAGCCGGTGCTTAGAAGCAGGTCATAACTGCGTTTGCAGATTTCTTTTTTTCTGGCGAGTGTGTCGGCTTGACCCGCTTCATCGAAGGCCATGACAACGACTGCGGCGCCATACGCAAGACACAGCTTCGCCTTCTCGATGAATTCCTCATCGCCTTCTTTGAGGCTTATCGAATTTACGATGGCTTTTCCCTGGATGCATTTGAGCCCGGACTCGATAATTTCCCACTTGGAGGAATCCACCATGATCGGAACGCGACAAATCTCTGGCTCCGCGGCAACTAGCTTTAGAAACCGAACCATTGCAGCCTCAGAATCAAGCATGCCTTCGTCCATGTTGATGTCGATAATCTGTGCGCCAGCGGCAACTTGCTCACGCGCGACTTCGAGCGCTTCGTCGTAATTTTCCTCGCGAATGAGGCGGGCGAAGCGTGCTGACCCGGTGACATTTGTCCTTTCTCCAACATTGACGAAGAGAGAATCAGCCTTGATGTTGAACGCCTCTAAACCACTGAGCCGGCATGCCGGTTCTAGCGCCGGAATTTCCCGAGGTGGGATACCGTCGATGGCCGCGGCCATTGCAGCAATGTGTTCGGGGGATGTACCACAGCAACCGCCTACAATATTAAGAAACCCGCTAGCAGCAAATTCTTTAATAATCGAGGCCATTTCTTCCGGACTTTGGTCGTATTCACCAAATTCATTAGGTAAACCCGCATTCGGATGTGCGGAAACATAGCTCTGGGCCAGATGAGACGTTTCGGCTATATGTGGACGCAGCTGCTCTGCACCGAGGGCGCAGTTAAACCCGACCGAAAGTGGTTTAGCGTGCGCGACAGAGTTTAAAAATGCCTCAACGGTTTGTCCTGATAGCGTGCGACCGCTCGCATCTGTGATTGTGCCCGAAATCATAATCGGTATATCAAGAGCGAGTTCCGCTAGCACCCGACGCACAGCGAAGATCCCAGCTTTGGCATTAAGGGTATCGAATGCGGTTTCGATCATTAGTATGTCAGCGCCGCCTGAGATGAGACCCCGCGCAGAGTTGCTATAGTCTTCAACCAATTCGTCAAAGCTAGTGTTTCTAAACCCGGGGTCGTTGACATCTGGGGAGAGGGAAGCGGTTTTACTCGTCGGCCCGATTATCCCAGCAACAAAGCGAGGCTTGTTTGGCGTTTTGAGAGTCGCTGCATCGCACGCCGCGCGTGCCAGCTTTGCAGCCTCTTCATTGAGCTCAAAGGCTAAGTCTTCGAGTCCATAGTCTGCTTGGGATGCGCGTGTCGCATTAAACGTGTTGGTCTCGACTATATCGGCGCCGGCGTCGAGATAAGCGGTATGAATCTCCGATATTATCTGAGGCGCAGAAAGCGTGAGCAGATCGTTGTTGCCGGCAAGTGGCTGGGCTGCATCGCGAAACCGCTCGCCACGAAAATTCGACTCGACCAACTGATAGCCCTGAATCATCGTACCCATCGCGCCGTCCAGAAGAAGGATGCGCTGGGCGAGAGCAGCGCGGAGCGCGTCCACGCGTTGATTTCGGGTTAGTTGTTCTGTCATGCCAATGCCTTTGAGCTATTCCTAGCCCTTTAAACGGTTAGAGGTTGGGTGGTGATCTAGGTCGCCCAGAAGGCCGGCTATTCTAGCAAAGTCCGGCGAAAATCGCATAGCACTATAACCAAGTAATCTACTTGGTTATTCTAATTCCACTCGCTTTCCAGTAAACTCAGCCGAGTCTCGAGGAGTAAATTCACTATGAGTTCTGATTACATTACGATCACTGCACCCGCACAGGCCTATCTCGCCGAATTGCTGAAGAAACAAGACACCGAGGGCGTATCAGTGCGCGTCTTCATTCTTGACGCAGGGACGCCAAAAGCCGAGACCTGTATCTCGTTTTGCCGACCAGGCGAGGAAAAAGATGACGATGCGATCCAGCACTGCGAAGGATTCAAAGCCTATATCGACGAGCCAAGCATTCCTTTTCTCGAAGAAGCGGTAGTCGACTATTCGAAAGATGCGATGGGAGGACAGCTTACGATCAAGGCCCCAAATTCGAGGCTGCCTAAGATTACCGATGAAAGCTCGATACCCGATCGTATTAACTATGTGCTCTACAACGAAATTAACCCCGGACTCGCTGCGCATGGCGGCAATGTGACGCTCGAAGAGCTTTTCGACGAAAACATCGCCGTGTTGCGTTTCGGCGGTGGGTGTCAGGGCTGCGGGATGGTCGATGTGACGCTGAAAGAGGGTGTTGAGAAGACGCTCTTGCAGCAAATCCCAGAATTGAAAGAGGTGCGCGACGTGACCGATCACTCGCAGCGCGAGAACGCATATTTCAAGTAGCTGAGTCCGGAGTAGTTAAAGTAATTCCAGCATTATCGCCTTAACTAATTGAAATTATTTTATATTTCTAGATAAGCAGCCTCTAGTAACGCATAGAGGCTGTCTTTAAACGAGGGGTCTTCAGCGTCGAGCGTAGCCATCACTTCGACCAGTACTTCGTTGTCTTCGCGCCCGTTCCAGATCTTACGGTATGTGCCTTCTTGGTAGCCGTGATCTTGACGGAAAAAATTAAGCACATTCTTGCTGACATATTGTTTGTACAGTTCCGGCCAATCCAGTTCACATCCGCTCATAATCTCTGCAAACAAGCCTAGTTCGACACGACCTGCGGCTGCCGTTCCAATAAGCGCCTGAAGTAAATCCAGTAGCTCGAGTTCTTCGAGAGAATACTCTTGGCCGTCGAATTGCAGCCTTCGCGTCGGGCTCTGGCGCTCATAGGCCGCCTCGAGATAGAGCCTCGCCTTGTCTTCATCCCCCCCGTTACGAAGAAGTATTTCAGAAAGCAAAAAGTGCCAAATATCTACAAGCTCCATTTGGAGCTGGCCAAGATCGCGATGCTGCTGTTTCCACCATTTCCATCCATGATGCTCAATCGCCTCGGCTGCCTCGACTACCACGGCGCGCAGGTAAGGATAGCGTGCGTCAGTCCAGTTGGGGTCGACGCGATAATTCATCGCTGCTTGGAGTTGAAACATGGTTTGGAGCTGAGCTGTACTGAGCATGGCGTTAATGGTCGTCCTGACTGGGAGGGTGTAGTTGCGAAAAGGGTTATGACAATATTTGAGAAATTAGCCGAAAAGTAACTGAATCATGCGAAGAAAAACGCGTTATTCGGCATTCTTAGTTGATTTTGTCTGATTGAGAAGTGAAGAAAGCATTTCGCAACGACTAGCGCGCATATCCATATAGGATTGATACGCGGCCATAGATTCTTCATCTGAAGCTGAGGCCTGTCCGAGTTCAGCTAGCCAAGTATCAAGAACCTTGATTTCCTGGTTGAGCTGCGCGGTGGCTTCTGCGATGAGAGCATCGTCGATACCGCTGCTTGCGTCATGACTCTTATTCATAAATCGTTTAGTGCTCTCTCGTGGACATCGCGAAATCTCAACTGCGTCCCTCTGTTGTCGGCAGGCTCGAATGACTTCATAGTTTTTTCTTACTACGTCCTCGAAAACACCCACTTTGGACTATTTGGAAACTGCATTTGATTAAACGTTCGCACAGTACTAGATACTCGTCAAGAACTGCAATTAATAGGGTATACAGAGCCTTTGGCGCGTTGTCTAACCACCGTTGTCGTATTTTTTTGCAGTTGAGGCTTGACTAGCAAGCCCTGGCTCCCTAGAATTCCGCTCGTTCTGATTTGGCACGCCTTGCCATACAGATTGTCCCCTTCGTCTAGAGGCCTAGGACACCTGGTTTTCATCCAGGCAACAGGGGTTCGAAACCCCTAGGGGACGCCAATTCGAAAAGCCCAGCTATGCTGGGCTTTTTTCGTTGCAGAAGCAGGGAATAGGATTTCGGCTAATCGAAGAGGCATACTCATCATGACCACTGCTATAGCGATCTCAGATCTCACTAAAATCTATGCGAATGGGTTCGAAGCATTAAAGGGAATAAGCTTACAAGTACAGCAGGGTGACTTTTTCGCTCTTCTTGGCCCCAACGGTGCAGGAAAATCAACAACAATCGGCGTTTTGTCCACCTTGGTTCGAAAAACGGGAGGGACCGTTGAGATATTTGGCAAAAACGTTGATTCACACGTCTATGAAACAAAACTCGATCTCGGTGTAGTTCCTCAAGAAGTCAATTTTAGCCAGTTCGAGCGAGTCAAAGACATTGTCATGACACAGGCCGGCTATTACGGGATGCCGAGAAAACTGGCGGCAGAGCGCTGTGAGAAATACCTCCGCAAACTCGATCTTTGGGACAAGCGCAACGACCGCTCTCGAACACTATCTGGAGGTATGAAGCGCCGCCTCATGATCGCTAGAGCGCTTGTACACGAGCCTAAATTGTTAATTCTAGATGAGCCCACAGCAGGCGTAGACATTGAACTCCGACGATCCATGTGGGAATTCCTGACCGAGCTCAATGAATCCGGTACTACCATAATACTGACCACCCATTATCTCGAGGAAGCAGAACAGCTTTGCCGCAACATCGCGATTATCGATAAGGGACGTATTGTAGAGAATACGAGCATGCGAGCACTACTCGCGGCATTAGATAAGCAAACTTATATTGTTGACCTTGCAAAGCCCGTTGAGACCCTGCCTGATTGGGGTGATGTTCCTGTTACTGCATCGCTACTCGATTCCCATTCGTTCGAGATTACCGTTGCGGCCTCACTAACGATGAGTGGATTGTTTAAACTCTTTCTCGAAAGAGGAATCGAAGTCAGCGCGCTCCGAAGTAAGAGTAATAGACTAGAGCAGTTGTTCTTGGGTCGTCTGACCGATGCAAGGGGAGACGCGGTTAATGTTTAAAAATCATAAATACATTGCATTCGAAACTATAGTCATAAAAGAGGTGCGAAGATTTACTCGCATCTGGATACAAACCTTAGTACCTCCTGCAATTACGATCTCACTGTACTTTGTTATTTTTGGCAATCTCGTTGGCAGTCGAATAGGGAATATGGGTGGCTTTGACTATATGGAGTTCATCATTCCAGGTTTGATTATGATGGCAGTTATCCAAAACTCGTATTCGAACGTTGTGTCCTCTTTTTTTAGTCATAAATTCCAGCGCAGCGTAGAGGAAGTTCTCGTCTCTCCGGTTCCCAACGCGATACTTTTGGGCGGCTTTATCGTCGGAGGGATGGTGAGGGGCTTGTTGGTTGGTGCAATCGTTACGGTGATGGCTTTAATGTTTGTCGATCTGCAGATCCAGCATCCGATAATTACAATCACAGTAATCCTGCTCACGGCAGTCGTGTTCTCCTTAGCTGGATTCATCAATGCACTTTTTGCCAACAGCTTCGATGATATTTCGATCATCCCGACGTTCGTACTCACGCCACTAATTTATCTTGGTGGAGTATTTTATTCTTCGTCACTGTTACCCCCGTTCTGGCAATCGGTCTCTGCCCTTAATCCAATTTTTTATATGGTGAACTCTTTCCGATATGGATTTTTGGGCGTATCCGATGTCTCCGTCGGGCCCGCATTCGTTATCCTAACCCTCTTTGGCGTGGTGTTATTTAGCGTTTGTTTGGTGCTGCTCAATCGCGGCACGGGGCTAAGGAGTTAGAACGATGGTGCATTCAGACAAGCCCGGAGCCAACCCGCTCGGCGAGACTCTCGCCAGTCCTTCGTC
>JALRKV010000117.1 GCA_023254735.1 Pseudomonadales bacterium
CTCGCACGGCTCGCGGCCAGTGAGCCGCGTCCAGCGACGCTGCGCGTGCTGGTCAGGCAATCGAGTGATGCGCCCGCATGTTTTGAATCGTCCATTGGCGATCTCCGCGACCCTCACTCCCTTGCGCGTGCCTGCGAAGGCATCGACACCGTAATTCACCTCGCCGGAATCGCCCACGTCGGCAGCGCTGCCGGTGCCGAGGCGCGCGCGGTAAACCTCGACGGCTCGCTGGCACTGCTGCGCGCGGCAATCGAGGCGGGCGCAAGGCGCTTCGTTTTCTTAAGCAGCACACTCAGTTTAGATGACTCGCTCCACTATGGGCGCGATAAGCGCCGCGTCGAAGAGGCGCTGCTCGCCGCCGCGGCAGGGGGTTCTATTGAGGTGGTCATTCTCCGCGCGGTGAATATCTACGGGCCAGGGATGCGCGGCAACATTGCAACGATGATTCGGCTCATCTCCTCTGGTGTTCTGCCGCGCTTGCCCACGCTCGCCAACAGACTCTCGCTCGTCGGCGTCGAGGATGTGGTGAGTGCGCTGCTGCTCGCGGCGACTCTCGCAAGCCCCGCTGATTCTAATGCAAAACTTGCAATCAAGGTGACACTCACCGATGGCTGCGAATACCGGATCAATGCGATCGAGGAGGCGATTTACACAGCCGTCGAGAGGCGCCAGTCACACTGGCGGCTTCCTGCTGTGGTATTATTCGCGGCCTCGGGATTGGCAGAACTCCTTGAAAAATTGCGAATTTTTCGCAGTGGCATCGGACTGCGAACCTACCGAAACCTGACACGCGACAATCTGTTCGACAACCAAGCGGCAAGAACCGAGCTGGGCTTCGAACCGACGACTACTTTTTTTGCGCAGCTCGACACGCTTGTGCGCCAAAGCGACTAGAGATTAGGCACTAGAGAGAATTATGACCAAAGGAATTATCCTCGCGGGCGGCAGCGGAAGCCGGCTACACCCCATGACGCTCGCGGCGTCTAAACAGCTTATGCCCGTTTACGACAAGCCCATGATTTACTATCCGCTCGCGACACTCATGCAGGCGGGCATTCGCGACATACTCATCATCACCACCCCCGAAGACGCGCCCATGTTTGAGAAGCTTCTCGGCGACGGCTCGCTGTGGGGGATACGCCTGAGCTATGCGCAGCAGCCAAAGCCAGAGGGACTCGCGCAGGCGTTTCTCATCGGCGAAGACTTTATCGGCGATAGCCGCGTGTGCCTGATTCTCGGCGACAATATTTTCTACGGGCATCAGATCGAAGAAACCCTGCGAAGCGCGGTAGAACAAGAAAGCGGCGCAAGCGTTTTTGCCTACTATGTCACAGACCCCGAGCGCTACGGTGTGGTGCAATTGGACGCCGACAACAATGCGATAGACCTCGAGGAAAAACCGGCCAAACCGAAGTCGCACTATGCCGTCACCGGACTGTATATGTACGACAACGACGTTATTGATATTGCAAAAAATATAAAGCCTTCGGCGCGCGGAGAGCTAGAAATTACCGACGTCAACAAAGTCTATTTGGAACGAAAGTCCCTAAAAGTCGAACTATTCGAGCGCGGCACGGCGTGGCTCGATACCGGGACCGTGCAGTCGCTACTCGACGCCGCTGTGTTTATTCGCGTGCTCGAAGAGCGCCAGGGTCTAAAGATCGGCTGTCCCGAAGAGATCGCTTATCGGCAGGGCTTTATCGATCGCGCGCAGCTCGCAGCCCTTGCTAAAACGCTTGAGAAAAGTGGCTACGGCGCTTATCTGCAACAGCTTCTTGAGGAAGAGAATCGCGCATGAAAATCACCGCAACCGCTATCCCCGATGTGCTGCTGTTTGAGCCGACCGTGCATGGCGATTCGCGTGGCTACTTCATGGAAACCTTTCGCAAGACGCATTTTACTCAACGCGGCATCGACGTCACCGTCGAGCTGTTCATGGGCCGCTGGGGCCAGGCCATCACCGCCCGCCGCTACCCCGGGGCGGTGCAGCAGGGTGCGCACCAGCGCGCGCTCTACGAGGCCAGCTTCCCGGTCGATGCGGAGTTCCG
>JALRKV010000129.1 GCA_023254735.1 Pseudomonadales bacterium
TGACGCTGCAAGACTAGCGAGACCTGCGGCATATAAGCGCCGCGCCGCTGCGACACCATTTTCTTCGATGCTTCGAACTCTAGCCTCTGAGCTCTGATCGAATGATTATTTTTCTCGGCCTGATCGACCCAGTAGTGCAGATTGTTTTCGAGCGGAGGCACGGTTGCGTCCTCGGCGAGACGAAACAGCTCGCCTGGCTCGATTCCACTCACCGACCTAAGTGCCTCGAGCTGAATGTCGAGGCGGCTCTCTAACTGAATCTGTTGGGCTTCGACCGCAGCGAGGCTTGCCTGCGCCTGATAAAGGTCTGTGATCTGCGCGAGCTGGCGCGCGTAGAGCGATTCTATTTGTTCGAGCTGATTGCTAACGGCCTCGTACTCAGACGCAATCGAATCGAGTGCGTCGCGGGCCTGCAGCGCGTCGAAATATTTTTCTGCGACATCGGTGAGCAGAATGGCGAGCTCGCTGTAATAGAGCTGCTCGGCTTGGTCTTCGCGCAGCACCGCCTGCGCGCGTGCGGCGAACGCCTGCCAGTTAAAGAGGACCTGCGTGAGCTGCACGGAGTAGCGGTTACCGTCGAAGGTCGTTTCCTGCCCCGCCTGATTGCGCGTGTTGTCAGACAAACTCGCGTTCGCGCGCACTTGCGGCAGTAGCTGTCCATTCGCCGCACTGCGCCTCGCTGCGCCAATGTTCAGATTCTCCTCTGCGATGCGCAGGCGAGGGCTGAAGTCGAGCGCGGCGCTAAAAAAATCCTGAAGCGTCTGACCCACGACAGGCGCATTGCTCGAACCCAACGAGGGTAGCTCAGCGGCCGTCGCCTGTGAGACAGGACCGGACAGTGCAACGAGCAAACTCGCGCCCAGTGTCACGTGTCTAAAAAGCGCACGATGGGCGACGAAGAGGGGGCGATTCGCGGCGGTCTGTCGGTAAGTTTTGCTCACAATGTTTATCCGGTTTTTTGTTTGATGACCCAGCGTCCGACGCGGTGCTGATTGTTTGCACCGCGCGGTGTTTAGCAGGCTGTTTGGTCTTAGTCTTCGATAAAGCTTCGTGCCATCGCGTTGGAGAAAGGCTTAAACAAATACTGCAGCAGCGTGCGCGAGCCTGTCGCGATAAACGCCTCGGCTGGCATGCCGGGCAGCAGTTCGAGATCACCTAGATCGGCCATGCCCTCGGGCGTGACCTCGATTCGGCCTAGGTAGTATGTAAGCCCAGTGTTCTGATCTTGGATGGAATCGGCGGAGAGGCTCAGTAACGTGCCAAAAATTGTTGGCGTGCGATTACCGAAACTCGAGAAACGAATCATCGCTTCCTGCCCTTCATAGACGCGGTCGATATCGAGCGGCGAGACCTGTACCTCGAGAATCAGTTCTTCGGTGAGCGGTACGATCTCGGCGATGACTGTGCCCGGGCCGATAACGCCGCCCTCGGTATGAACCTGCATGCCGTTGATAACGCCCGCCACAGGGGCGCGCACAATAGTACGGCTCACGATATCTCGCAGCGCCGTGGTGCGTTCTTCTGCATCCTTGAGCCGCGTTTGTACATCACCAAGCTCGTTTACGACTTCGTTTTGGAATTCTCGATTTAATTGCAGTATTTGTAAGCGCGTTTCGCCTATCTGCACCTCGGTCGAGGCAATCGTCGCCGACAGATCCGCCGCCTCGCCTTGGTAGCTCGCGAGGTTGCGCTCGACCTGACGCAGGCGCGCTTTGTCCGAGAAGCCCTCGTCGAGCAGCGCACGGGTGTCGTCGAGCTCATCGGCAAACGACGCAGCAAGCGCTAACTTGCTGTCCTTTAACGCAGCCAAGCCAACGAGCTTAGACTCGAGCTGACCGATGCGCTGCTCTAACACTTCGATGCTGCCTTCGCGCGATGCTTTGCGCGCTTCAAAAATCGACGTCTGAGAGGCGATTTCTTCCGCTGCGTTCTCGTTGGATAGACTGGCTGGGAAACTAATCTGTGTGAGTTTATCGCGCTCAGCCAAGAGACGCGCTTCGCGTGCCTGCAGGGCGACGAGCTGCGCGTTCGCGATTTCGAGCTGTGCCAGTGGCTGTGTGTCGTCCATTTCGAGCAGAGGCTCGCCCGCCTCTACCACGTCGCCGTTCTGCGCGAGGATCGAACTCACCAAGCCGCCTTCTAAATGCTGCACGGCTTTTTTATAGGTCTTAACGGTAACCTGCCCCGGCGCGTGAGCTGCGCCGTCTAGAGGCGCAAGCGCCGCCCAGCCACCAAATACGACAAACACGAGAATGAATACGGTAAGCCCGATACGACGCGGCATCTCCATGCTCGTTTCGACAAGATCATCGGCGCCGGCGGCCTGCGGTTTTGGCTGCCGCGTGGGCAAGATGGGCTTGGCCGCCGACTCTGCTTTAGCAGTCGCTGCGTCGTCCACCGCCGAAGGCTTGATGGCCTGATCCGCGGGCACTTTGGCGACCGGCACGCGGGCGAGCGTCTGCTTGTTAGTCGAGCTAGTTGAGTCAGTCGAGCTAGTCGAGTGAGCTGCTTCGTTGTCTTGGCCGTTCTTGTTTTCGTCGTCCACGGGATTTCTCGTTCGCAATGCCTGCTGCTCAGTAAGCCAAGCGGCTGGCTGTCTTTATAAATTCAGATAGCGGATGCGCTGCGCACCCGCCTCGGATCTCACTTTTCTACGCGTTACGCGGGTCTCAGCGCAGGCTTTTTATCCTGCGGTGCGGCGAGCGCTGCGAGTACTTGGTCACGGGGACCGAAGTGAGACGCCGCGCCGTCGCGCATAACTAAAATCTTGTCGACACACTGCAGCACCATCGTGCGGTGTGTAATGATTATGACCGTCGCGCCCTCTGCCTTGATGCGGCGTATTGCCTCGACTAATTCGCGCTCGCCTTGATCATCGAGATTTGAATTAGGCTCGTCTAACACGAGGTATTTGGGCGAGCCATAAATCGCACGGGCAAGACCAATGCGCTGCCGCTGTCCGCCCGACAAAATGCCGCCCGATCCGCCGATCACCGTGTCATAGCCCTGAGGCAGGTGGAGGATCAAGTCGTGAACGCCGGCTGTCTTCGCCGCCTCGACGACTTTGTCGGGGTCGACATCGCCGAAGCGACAGATGTTCTCAGAAATCGAGCCATCAAAAAGTTCGATATCCTGCGGCAGATAGCCAACGTAGGGGCCAAGTTCGGCACGGTCCCACGCGAAAATGTCGGCGCCGTCTAATCGCACCTTGCCGCTATACGTTGGCCAAATACCGAGCAGCGCGCGTGCGAGACAGGACTTACCCGAGGCGCTTGGGCCAACGATACCGAGCGCTTCGCCGGCGTTGAGTTCCATGTTTACGCCGCGCACCACGATATTTTTCGAGCCAGGCGGCACAACCATCACCTGCTCGGCTGACAGTTTGCCCGTCGGCGCCGGCAGTGACATGGTGTCTGCGTCTTTTGGAATCTGATTGAGCAGCTGTCCGAGACGATCGTATTGACCGCGCGCAAGGGTAAAGCCTTTCCACGTGCCTACTAACATATCGATCGGCGCGAGCGCCCTGCCGAGCAGCAACGAGCCTGCGATCATCATGCCGGGTGAGATTTCTTGACGCAGCGCGAGCAGCGCGCCGAGTCCGAGTAGCAAAGACTGCATGACCATGCGGAAGGTTTTGGACAGGCTTTGCAGCAAGCCGGCTGAGCGACTCGCGTCGGTTTGCAACGTGAGCACTTCATCGAAGCGCTTCTCTTGGCGGTGACGTAGATCGTCCGCCATGCCCATCGCGGCGATCACTTCCGAATTTTTTAACGTGCCGTTTACCTGATTGTTAATCCAGTTTGACTTGCTGTTAGCGTCTTGCAGTTTTTTGCTCGTGACTTTTTCGGTCGTGTATGCCAGCGCAATCATAACGATACCGGCAAAAATTGCCGCATACCCAAACGTCGGGTGAAACATGAACATCACGAATACGTAGATCGGGAACCAGGGCGCATCGAAAAAGGCGAATAGGCCATTGCCGGTGAGAAATTGGCGCAGGCTCGATAGATCGCTCAAAGGCTGAGAATTGCTCACCGAACCGCCGGTGAGAAGCGCGCGCTTGAACGTCGCGTCGGAGACACGGCGCCGAAGATTTTTTTCGATCCGGTTACTCGCCGCAATCAGAATCATCGAGCGAACCCACTCGAATCCCCCGAGCGCTGCGGTCAGTGCGACCATCAACAGCGTGAGCATCGCAAGCGTCGAGTAGCTGCCGGACGACACCACACGGTCATACACCTGCAGCATGTAAATAACAGGCACGAGCATTAAGAGGTTAACTGCAGCACTAAAAAGGCCGGCGTAGATGAAATACCGTTTGACGTCGGTAAAGGCCGCTGCGAGTTCGGGGTATTTGGCTGTTTTCTGCGTGCTCATAGTCTGTGGTCTTTGTTTGTTTGCTTTCTTTGATTGTTAGCGTTGCACTTTCTATAGCTTTTATAGCTTTTGTCTTTTTAGTGGTGCTTATTATTTCGTTACATGTTGCGTTACAGCGTTTCGCTATAACCTTGGTCGAGCTACGCGAGTACTCCTTAGTTGGGGCGCACGGCCGTATTTCAACGACCGACTGTTCCAACTGGGCCTTTACCCTTAATTCGGCGGCTAGAGTTCCTGCTTTCCCTCGGCGTAGTCGCGCAGTACGCTGACTTTTGACACCACGAGTAAGCTAGTGCCGTCTCGTTTAACTATCTGCCGATTCTGCAACGACTGAAACACACGGGTCACAGTCTCCCGGCTTATGTTGAGCATTATCGCAATTTCCATATGCGTTGGCGGATTGCGTATCTCGGCTTCTTCTTTGTCTCTGTCTTTTTCTGGCACCAGCATCCAAAGCTGGCAGCACACTCGCTGCGCGATATTGGGCAGCCCGAGCAATGACCGCTGAAACGTCATCTTCCGGACATGGCCTGCGACCTTGGCGCTGATTGTTGCAAACAGCTCAGGGTGCTTTTTAAGAAGCGCCTGCATTGCATTCAGCGGCACGCTAACGATTACCGAGGGCGTAAGCGCCATGACAAACTCGGGCTGCGAGCCTTCGTCAAATAGGCACAATTCGCCGCAAAATTCCCCCGGTTCGACGAAATAGAGACCAACTTCGCGCCCATCGATAGTAAAGTCGACGCCCTGCAGCCTGCCTTCGAATAGGAAGCAAATCTGCTCTTCGTTCTGGCCCGCATTCAGCACGATTGCCCGCCGCGCGGCTTTGCGCACGCTGCTTTGCCCCGCGACTTCTTCGAGAATCGCGTCCGGCAGCCCGCTTAATAGCGGAAAAGTCTTGAGCAGTTGCGGTGTTACCACCATAAAACGCGATCCCTCGGGGCATTGCCTTGCTACTAGTCGATCAAAATGCGTAAGCCCACTAAGACAGCGGCAGCGGTGACGTTAACTTAAGTCGGAGGTTTAGCACCGCGAGACGGAAAAATTTTTCAGCGTTCGAACAAGCGCGTATTATAGGCACTCAAAGAGCGAGTAATAAGGGCGATCAGCGTCCTGTGTGACCGCAATCACCCCGCGTCGTCCAACCTTGAATTATCTTTAGCCTCAACCAAAGGTTTGTGCTGGGCAAGTGCCCGGCAATTGTTAGACAAACTAAGTAAGAGATATGAGAAGCCCCATGCAACGCAGTGATCTTAAAAGCGCGAAATCCCCGCGAGGCCTAGGCCTTTGCGCGAAACTCGCGTGGCTGCGCGTTCCTTCTCCTTCGCTGATGGCGCTTGTGTCCCTCTTGCTCTCGCTAAGCTGTCTACAAGCGACCGCCGAAACCGATAACTCTATTCAATCAAACGTCCGCTCGGTCGGCGAGGTGAGCCTCGTGCTGGGCAGGGCGTATCTCGAGCGCGAAGATGCCCGGGTGCTCATCGAAACCGGCGCAAAGGTTCGCGTGGGCGACAGAGTGTTCACCGAGGCTGGTGGCCATGTGCACGTCCGCTTCGTCGACGACGCCCTTGTAAGCGTTCGGCCAAGCAGCACCTTAGATGTCGTGCGCTACGACTACGATGCGTCGAAGCCCGAAAATTCCGCCGTTAAATTCGAACTGAGCGAGGGCGTAGCCCGAGCTATTTCCGGAGAGGCTGCAAAATCGGCCCGCGAGCGCTTCCGAATGAAC
>JALRKV010000055.1 GCA_023254735.1 Pseudomonadales bacterium
GTGTAATTAACTGAATTATTTCAAAACTAAATTTAAGCTGACTTTAAGACAGACAAGACAATTTTAGGGAGCGAATACCATGGCCGAGCAACAGATACTGGCCGCACCTCAAGGATTCGGCGACAGCCAACCGGCGATGCAGCCTGCTGGCCAGATGCCAGCAAATGCAGCGACGCAGCCACCTCAGCAGAATGGCGCGCAGCAAGGTCAATTGCCGGCAGCGCAATCGGTACAGCCGGCAGGACTACCGAGCCTTCGCGAAGTGCTCGCGCAGCCTTTGGTACGTCGTTCTATCCCGCCGATCCTCGCGCTCTTCACGCTCTTCTTCTTTGTGATGGTTTACTTTTGGGCGAACGAAGGGAATTTGCGTGCCCTCTATCCAAACATGTCGGAGGCAGACCGCAGCGAAGCCTATGAGCAGCTTTTGGCTTCGGATATTGCCGTTTCGTTAGACAGCCGATCGGGCAGCCTCATGGTCCCGACCGAGCGCTACTACGAAGCGCGCATGCTACTTGCCTCAGCGGGTCTGCCCGCTAACGCCAACTCGCAGGCGATTGACTCACTGAGCGCGTCATCGTCGATGACGACAAGTCAGTTTATGGAGCAAGCGCAATACTCCGCAGCGATCGAGAGTGAGCTTTCTAAAAGTATTGTTCAGATATCCTCGGTGCAGTCGGCTCGCGTCCACCTAGCCGCGCCGCGCCAAAGCTCTTATGTTCGCAATCGCGAACCGGCGAAGGCGTCAGTTATCGTCATTGCGCATCCAGGCCGTACGGTGTCGGCTGCGCAGGTGCAGGCGATTACGAGTCTTGTAGCCTCGAGCGTGCCTTATCTGTCAATCGACGACGTATCGGTCGTTGATCAGCAGGGCAGTTTACTTACGAGTGGCGTGTCGGCAGGGCTTGCAATCGCAGACGAACAGGCCGCATTCAAGCGCTCTATCGAGATGGAATACAAAAATAAAATTATTGATCTATTGACGCCAATTTATGGACGCGACAACATCCAGTCAGATGTTGACGTGGCGATGGACTTCTCGGAGTTCGAGGCGACTAACGAAATTTTCGATGGTAACGGTACTGGCCCAAAAGCGGTATCCGAAGTCTTGGTGCTCGATACAAGTTCAAACGCTGCGGCCGGGGGGGTGCCAGGTGCGCAGTCAAATATTGCACCTAATGATACTATTCTTACAGCTGCGAATGAGGAGAACGCAGCGGCTCCTGATGGAAATGCGAACGGCATTCGCAGTAGTCAAACAACACGGAACTATGAAATCGATCGCTCCATTCAATATGAAAAGAAGCAGACCGGTGTAGTTACTAAGATGTCTGTTGCGGTGGTCATCAACCAAGCGGCCTTCGCGCCCGTTGGCGAAGAAGCGACAGCGCTCGAAACAATTGATACCTCACGTATCCAAAGCCTAGTCGCCAACGCGGTTGGATTTAACCTTGCACGCGGAGACTCGGTAGAAGTGCTGGTGTCACCTTTCCGCGACCAGACACTTATCCCCGATCCGATGGCATGGTATGAGAACCCGACGCTGTTCGGATTTGCAAAGATGCTGCTCGTTGCTCTCACGTTTGCACTCGTAGTTGTCTTTGTTATTCGCCCACTGATTAACGCATTCCTCTCTCCGGCACCATTAACTGGATTCGAGGGTGGATTAGCAAACGACGCCTTATCGCCAGAGGAAGCGGCGTCTATCGATTTCGAAAGCGGCGAGACTCTCGAACAAATAAAAGCCAAACTGAAGCCTAAGAAGTCCTCGATCTCGGCAGACATGCTAGATACGGCAAATACCTATGACGATAAAGTAACGCTTGTGCGTATGCTGGTATCCGAAGACTCGGGTCGCGTTGCCAATGTACTCAAGAAGATGGTGACGTCTTAGTAGGTCTTCACAAGACCCCTAGCGACACAATTGGGATGGTGTTTTTTAGATGCCATCAAACTTTAAAAGGATGTGATCATGGCTGATAAAGCAGAAGCCAAAAAAGATGAAGCGAGTGTAGCCGAATCGCTCATGAGTGAAGAGACACGCAACGAGCTTGCGGTATTAACTCGTTCTGAGCGTGCTGCGGTCATTTTGCTTTTACTCGGCGAAGAACAGGCTGCCGACATTATCTCTTATATGTCACCGAGAGAGGTGCAAGCACTCGGTGCCAACATGGTTTCTGTTGCCGATCTGTCACAAGAAGCGGTTAACGTCGTGTTGGACGATTTCATCTCCACTATTAAAAAACAAACGAATCTCGGCTTGGGCACGGCTGACTATGTACAAGCGGTATTCACCAAAGCGTTGGGCGAAGACAAAGCGGCAACTGTTTTGGGCCGCATCATGCCGGGCTCATCGAGCAAAGGTTTAGACATTCTCCGCTGGATGGATGCGCGCTCCATTGGGGAGATGGTAGTCGAAGAACATCCTCAGGTTATTGCGATTATCTTATCGGTGCTGGAATACGACATAGCCGCCGACGTTCTCAATTTTATTCCTGCCGAGGTGCGCGCCGAAGTGATTCAGCGCGTCGCCTCCCTCGAGACCATTCATCCGAGCGCGATGGAAGAGCTTGAGAATGTGATGCGTGAGCAGTTCTCTTCTAATTCGAGTGCAAAGTCGTCGAGTTTTGGTGGTATTAAAACTGCCGCTAAGATAATGAACTTTACAAAAAGTGAGATGGAATCGGCGATTATCTCAGGCGTGACAGGCATCGACGAAGAGCTGGCGCTTAAGATTCAAGACAACATGTTTACCTTCGAAAACTTATCTGGGCTCGATAACCGCAGCATTCAGGTGCTGATGCGCAACATCGAAACTGATCTGTTGATGACGGCGCTCAAGGCAGCCGACGAAGAAGTTAAAGACAAGTTCATGGACAATATGTCCCAACGCGCCAAGGTAATGTTCATCGACGAAATGGAGGCCAAAGGCCCTATCCGAATCACCGATGTAGAAGATGCACAGAAAGTTATCTTACGCATAGCGCGTAAGCTCTCCGACTCCGGCGACATCGTATTAGCCGGCAGAGGTGATGATTTTGTCTAATCGATCGAAACCCAACGCGTCAGAAGAGTTCGTGCCGTGGCTCGCGCCGAAGCGCGACGATAAGCCGGTATTCGAGCCAGGGCTAGATGCCAAAGTGGCAACAGGCAGCTTTGCGATGGAGACTTCGAATCAGAGTTCCCCACAGGGAGATTCGGCAGGCTTTACGGCATGGAAACCGCGTTCGCTTGACGATGAGGCTGCGCTAGCAGCAGCGAACGCTGGGCCTTCAGAGGTGGTTGTCGACGAAGCCGTTGCCGAAGAGCTACCCGACCCCCTTGAATATACCCAGAAGCAGTTGCAAGAATACGGAGATAATCAATTTCAGTTGGGCATCGCGCAGGCGCTTGAAACCGAAGCCGCTGCATTAACTGAATCCCGGCATCGCCTTGAAGCGCTAATCGCAACGTTGAGCGAGCAGCGAGTGGACTCCTCGAGCTTTTATGAGCCGCTAAAGACCCTGCTTTTAAAAAGCGTGAGCGCAATTCTGCATACGCCTCTTATCGAGAGCCGCGCGGCTGTTGAGGCGACGCTTGCCCAATTGCTTCACGAGATCGATAAGGACAGCGATGGCAAGCCGATGGGCGTGCGTCTCTTTCTCAACCCCGCTGACCTGACGCTTTTGAAAGAGACTGATCTTGTTATCCGCACAGACATTAAACTCGCCGCAGACGAGAGTCTGAGCCGAGGTTCCATGCGCGCAATGATGCAAGATTCTATTATCGAAGACCTTACCGAAACGCGTATACAGCAGGTCACCGAACAGCTGTTAAGCGCTATCAATGCTGAGCAACCTATCGAAGCCGATATGTCTGAGGATACGACAGCCGTGCCCGAGATAGCGCCCGAGCCACAACCAATTTTCGACGAAGACCTAGAGCCAGAACTGCAACCAGAGCTCCCGCAAGCATTTGAAGAGGCAGACTCAGTAAGACCCGAGTTGGGCGAGGATGAAAAGTCCGAAGAGTTTGACCAATGAGCGGCGAACACAATTTTTCTGCCGAGCTCGCGCGGTTGAACACACACGAGTTTACGACGCACTCCGAACGCTTTGGTCGTGTAACGCGCGTCGTAGGCCTCACAGTTGAGGCAACTGGAATCGCCGCCGAGATCGGTGCGCAGTGCGTTATCGAAACCAACAACGGTGGCAATGCTATCGAGGCCGAAGTGGTGGGATTCGACGGCAAACATCTTTATCTCATGCCAATCCATTATCTCGAAGGTATTCGTGCCGGCAGTCTAGTCCGATTTAAGCAGGCTCAGTCTCTATGCGGCGTCGGCGAGAAGATGCTCGGCAGAGTGATCAACGGTCTCGGCGAGCCGATCGATGGCAAGGGGCCAATCAGCTATGACGCGGAGGTCGCTCTCGATGCTAAAGCACTGAATCCGATGGAGCGAGGCGAGGTAAAAGACGTGCTCGATACAGGGATCAAAGCGATAAACGGCTGCCTTACCTTTGGTAAAGGCCAGCGCATGGGTCTCATTGCTGGTTCTGGTGTCGGCAAAAGTGTACTCATGGGCATGCTTACGCGTAACACCGCTGCAGACGTCGTGGTCATTGGCTTGATTGGTGAGCGTGGACGAGAGGTACAAGAATTTGTACAAAAAACGCTCGGCGAATCTGGCTTGGCACGGGCAGTGGTGATTGCAGCGCCGGTTGATGTCTCGCCGGTGATGCGAATAAAAGCAGCAAAGCTTACTCACAGCGTCGCAGAATATTTTGCCGCCAAGGGCAACGACGTTTTGTTGTTATTCGATAGTCTGACACGCGTAGCACATGCGCAGCGTGAGATTGGACTCGCGGTCGGCGAGCCGCCAACTACCAAGGGCTATACGCCGTCGGTGTTTAGTCTGCTACCAAAACTCATCGAACGTGTCGGTGTCGGACCTGGGCCGCAAGGCACGATCTCTGCTTTCTATACCGTGCTTGCCGAGGGCGACGATCGCAGCGACCCGATTGTTGATATCGCGCGTGCCACGCTCGACGGACAGATTATGCTTTCGCGCGAACTTGCTGACGCTGCACATTATCCTGCAATCGATCTCGAAGGCTCTATTTCTCGCATTGCGACAAATTTGGTTTCCGCCGATCAACTTCGCCTGGCGCAGCGACTCCGGAGGTATTGGACTCTTTATGCCCAGAAACAGGATTTAATCCAAGTAGGAGCCTACACAGAAAAGACAGATCCAGAATTAGATGAAGCGATTCGCTTAAGAGGCACGATTAATGCATTCCTTACACAGGGAAGCGAAGAGGCAGTTGATCTCGCGCAGACATTCAAGCAACTCAAGCAGACGATGAACTAATTATGGCCAAAAGCGAAATTTGGAGTGTGCTCTCGAGCAAAGAGAGCAGTAGCCTCAACAGACTCAACGCAAAACTCGAAGCGACTGTCGCAGAACAGCGACGGCTCGAGGAAAAAATTAACGATATTGGCAACTACATCGAAGAGTATTCGGCACGTATCCGCGAAGCCAGTGTAGGCCAGGCTGACTTTAAGATTATGCATCACAGTATGAACCTAATCTCACAGCTAACCTCGGCGCAGGCAAACCTCAGGCAAGTGCATACCGAGTTGGGTAATAGCCTTGTCGGCCTTAGAGCTAAGGTGACACATCACGAAATGGAGCGTCTCAAATACAATAAAATCGAAGCCCGACAGCAGGAAAAGCTGAGCGCAGCAATTGAGAAGCGGAGCACAGCGCTAAGCGACGCAATGGCGTTGCAGCAGTTTGTGAGCTCGGCTGCGAGTCGATAGCTGTCAGTTTCCTGACATGAAATTCGTCGATATTCGATTTCATTGGAACTGGTACAGTAATTGCTAATACTTAAAGAACAGTATAAAAAATCGAGCAAATTACGACTATGAATATTTCCTCAAAATACGACCTCGGCGACATTGTAAAAGAGCTAGGGTCCACTCATTCTGCCAAAGCCAGTAAGACTGCTGGTTCAGAGGGCATCTTTGGCGCCATTCTTTCGAATCTCGCCGCGGCAGGCATTACCGGGAAAGTGGCAGCCGAAGTGGCAGAAGCGGTAGAAAGTGGCGCCACTACGCCACTTTCCTCACCTGCGAATGATTTACTTGCTCATCTCAAGGCGATGCAAGGTGAGGCGAGTACGACAGCGCGCGATAGCGCGCTTGAGTCGAATTCGGCTATAGCCGCTACAGCCGCTACAGGTCTGCTGGCCGAGCTAAAAGAGTTGCAGGATTTGAGGAAAGGGAATTCTGAGAGCGATGCTGGCAAAGTGTCGCAATCGCGTATCGAACGCGATGCCGCAGCTATGGGCGCTCAGGGACTGATAGCCTTTCTGCAGGCGCGGTTAGAATCTTCCAGCGCGGCTGTTCAGCCAGACGTCGTGTCAAAGTCACAAGCGGATCTGACACAGCGGGCTAACGAGAAGCAAAGCAACCCCTTTACAAGCCTCCTCACAAACGATGCGCTTCGCATTACTAAGTTAAAAGACTCGCGTGCAGTCTTACTGGGCCCAGATACGGCTCGTAAGCCAAACGAGGGAGCAAGTAATCGGATCGAGAAGGAATTTGCCAGTCGGTTAAACCAAATAAGCCAATCGTCAGTCTCTAAAAATGACGACGGCCCCGAATATTGGAACCGCGAAACGGCGAGACTACTTGCCGAGATGGCCCGAGGCAATGGCGCGAGTGAATTCATTCCTGACACGCCCTCATCGAGCGCGAAGCACATAGAAGCATCGAATTCAGCTCTAACCAACGCGAGCGCATTCTCAGCGCAACTCGCTTCGATTAACCCAGTCGCTGGAAATAACGCTGCAACTGCGTCCAGCAGCGTACATATAGAAAATAGCCGGCAAGCCACCGCGACGGGAATCGAGTCACCGTCTATAAATTATGCCCAAGCACAGCGCCCAGCGCGCTTCGATAATATCGGTCTATTAGGTCAAACAGCCACTGAATCGCTGGAAATGAGCGCGACAAATGCGCAAGCCATTGCACAAACAAAAACCGAGGCAGGTCAGGCCAACCAGCAACTTCTAGCGCAGCGCGGCGAACAGCTTGCGGTTTCGGCAGCGCCAGTAAATGTTCAGCTAGTTGAGAAGGCTCAGCAACAATGGAAGGCGTTAACTCGTTCGATAGAAGCCGGAGCTGTAGCATCAGCGTCGAAGACTAAGTCCGAGGCTAATACCGCAGCGCTTAAACAGCAGTTTGCCAATGTCGAGCTGAATGAAATCAGCACAAAGCCAAGCAGAGTAATCACGCCTTTGCAGACCAATCCATTAGGTACCGCTTTTGCGCCAATCGTAAATCAAACCAGGCAAGCACGTGATGCTTCGCCGCTCACTCAGGGGTTTGAGTCAGAGATTACCTTAAAAGAGCTAGAACTTGGCATTAGCCAAGGCCTTAATGCCAAGGCTAATGACGCGGTCATTCAGCGCGTGTCGATAGCGAACCTACCACAGGGGATCGCGTCTAGAATTAATCCACATTTGGCTAGGGGCTTAGGCAGCGGCCCGACTAAAATATCAATCAGCTTATTTCCAGAAAATTATGGTCAGGTTGATGTAGAGTTCGTTTACTCAGAAGAAGCCGGCCTTAGGGTAAGCATGAGCAGCGAAAGCGCTGAAACGACTCGCCTTCTGCAATCGAACTCAAGCGGTCTTCGAGAGGCCTTGTTAGGCAATTCGCTCGCCGACGTTAGTGTAGATGTCAACGCGCATGGTCAAAGCAAACATGAAGGTAGCGCGGCAAACGCACATAACAAAGCGTCTGCCAAACAGGTCGCTACTGAAACTGCCATAGAAGCGGAACCTTTAAAGCCAAGAGCCAGCAGTGATAATTCAGATGGCCTAGACACTTACGTTTGAGCCAAAATAGAAAAACAAAATTAGAGTAAGGAGTTCACTATGAGTGAAGACGTAGCAGCCGAGGGCGAAGCTAAGGCTAAGAAGCCCTGGTTACTCATCATAGGCATTGTTTTTGGGGTCATCATTCTTACTGTCGGCACGGTAATCGGCACCTTGTTCGCAACTGGTTTCTTTAGCCAAGAAGATCAGCTGCAAGCCGAGTTAGCACAGATCGAAGAAGGCGAAGCAGAGGGCGAAGGAGAAGCTGAGCCCGTAGTCCCTGAGCTGCTTGAGACACCAAACCCTTCGCGATTAGAAACGCTTTATTATCAGATGCCAGCGGCATTTACAGCTAATCTAGCAAACTCACGAAAGGTTATGCAGATCTCGATTACTGTGATGACTCATTATGACCAGCTAGTTATAGATAATGTGACTAAGCATGAGCCGTCTATCCGTGCGGCGATTCTAGCCAGGCTTTCGCTTGTCGATGAACAGCAGTCAATGGAGCCAGATTTTCGCACCACGATGGCCGAAGAGCTTCGTCTTGTGATCAACTCAGAACTTGAGGCGGCGGAGGATTTCGGCGGCATCGAGAGAGTTCTGTTTACAGAATTTTTGATGCAGTAACTACAATGCATCATTAACCGTAGTTTAAATGAGCAAGACCCATGGTTGAAGAAACACTAGGATTAACAGACGAAGAGCTCGATGCGATCGCGGAGACGAGTCTCGATGGCAGTAATGTGCCAATCAACGCTAGCTCGCGCGATACACAGGTGATTGCGCACGATCTCGCGAGCGAAGACAGCTCTCTTGGATTTAATCAGGGTGCTATAGATCTCGTGAATGAGCGATTCGCTCGCCAACTTCGCATGGGCCTCATTGATGTGCTGCGGACGACGCCAAAGATTGCGCCCGAGAAGGTAGAAATTACTACCTTTAAAAAGAGCATCGCCAATATGGCTGCGCCGTTATCAATCAACACAGTCAAAATGGATCCGCTGCGCGGTATGTCACTAATCGTCATCGAGCCGAAGATTATTTTTTCTGCTCTCGACAGTTTTTTCGGTGGCTTTGGCAAGGGCATCGACAACATCACGCCGACACGGATCTTTACGCCAACCGAGGCGTCAATTATTGATCTTTTGATGAACATAGTCTTCGCGGCCTTAAAAGACGCTTGGTCGCCAATAATGCAGGTGAATTTCCAGCGCGTAAGTTCTGAGGTTAATCCCCAGTTTGCTCAGATTGCTGACGACGATGAGTTGATGCTCGTGAGCAAGTTTAATTTCTCGCTCGCGAATGATGTCGAAGGTTATCTGCAGATAATTCAGCCTTTCTCACTACTCAAACCCGCGCGTGATCTTCTACGAAGCCGAGTTCAAACGAGTGATGACGAAGACGAGCAGGATTCAGCTTGGGAAAGGCAATTAAACGACGCTGCACTCGATGTCCCCCTCTTACTTAGAGCAAAGATTGCCGAGTTGTCCCTAACCTACGGACAACTGACAAGCCTTCGTGAAGGCCAGATGCTACCCATCGAAGTATTCGAAGAGGCGTCTGTGACTATCGACAATATAGAGGTCTTCACGGCCGCCACAGGTGAAGTGGCAGGCAAAGTGGCGCTTCAGATCAATCAAATGAGCAGCCTCAACAAAAAAGAGTAATTTATCCGCTGAGACCAGTCAGTCTCGCGAAGGAAGTCAAAATGAGTAATGAAGAGAATACAACCGGCAGCGATGACGTTTTGTTAAACACAGGCATTGATCCCGAAATAGGCAAGCCAGCGGGTGGGGAATTAGGCATTAGTCTCGATTCAGAGCTACTGAAAAATATCCCAGTGACGATATCTATTGAAGTCGGGAGGACTTCTCTGAAAATTCGCGACCTAATGCGTCTCACTCAAGGCTCGGTCGTAGAACTCGATCGCTTAGCCGGCGAACCATTAGATCTGCTTGTCAATGACACTCTGGTCGCTCAGGGCGAAATAGTCTTGGTAAACGACCGCTATGGTATGCGCCTCACGCAGGTTGTGCCAAAAAGCGAAAGGCTTAAGTCGTTGTAAGCTACAGGCTGCATGCTAAAGCAGCGCAAATTCATGTCCTAGGCACTGCGAAGCGGTTGCTGCGGAGCTGATACTCGAAAAGGGTGCACTGTGGAAATTGTCGGATTCGGGCGCGTACTGGGCTCTTTGCTCTTTGTCCTAGCACTCTTCTTTCTCTTTATCGTTTTACTCAGGCGATATCGCAACCCTCTTACACACGGCGCCTCTGGCAAGATCAAACTGATCGACCAACTCACCCTGGAGCTCGGTCGCCGTGCAGTGCTGCTCGAAGCGGAAGGCAAGCTGAGTCTGATAGTGTTGTCGAAAGAAGGCACTGAGCATATTTGGACGAGGGATACCGTCCAGCAAACGGATCTAAGCCAATGAGTTTTTCCAGTTCGAGCCAGACAAGCAGCAGTTCGCTAAAGCCCTTAAAAACACTAGCGATGGTGCTCTGCGGTCTCGCGATCGTTTTTTCAGGCACAGCTTTTGCACAAACCGGCCTTCCGCTTGTCAATGTAAGCTCGGATCCAAACGGGGCAACCGAATACAGCTTAACGCTTCAAGTATTGATATTGATGACGGTACTTACGCTGCTGCCGTCGATTCTGATTATGATGACGTCCTTTGTACGCATCATTATCGTAATGTCGCTGCTGCGTCAGGCTATTGGTACCGCACAGACTCCACCAAATACCGTGCTAGTCGGTATAGCTCTATTTCTTACCTTCTTTATTATGGCACCAGTGTTCGAGACGCTTTATGAGGATGCGTTTGTGCCCTATGTTGCAGAAGAGATTTCGGCCGAAGCCGCCCTTGATGCGGCGATTATTCCCGTGCGCAGCTTTATGCTTACTCAAACGCGCGAGGCAGACCTTATGGTGTTTTCGGATATTGCCGATTTTAACTATACGGACGAGTCAGAAATTCCTTTGAGCATACTTATCCCATCGTTTATGACATCTGAGTTAAAGACAGCGTTTACTATTGGCTTTCTGATCTATATTCCGTTTGTAATTATAGACCTCGTAGTCGCAAGCGTGCTCATGTCTATGGGTATGATGATGTTGTCACCGATGATGATCTCGATGCCATTCAAGCTCATGCTATTCGTCTTAGCCGATGGCTGGATACTTATTATGCAGTCTCTCACCGCGAGTTTCTCGATATGATTATTAGCGACGTGGTAACACTCGGACAGGAGGCACTCTGGGTTACCGCGCTCATCGCGGGTCCACTGCTTCTCGGGATCTTGGTCGTGGGTGTGGTTGTCGGCATTCTGCAAGCCGCGACATCAGTGCAGGAAATGACACTGAGCTTCATCCCAAAGCTTATAGTGCTCGTGCTTTTATTGTTATTCGTTGGTAATTGGCAAATCGGTTTGCTGATAGACCATTTTCAAACTCTAATGCTAACGATTCCGTCGTTAATTCAATAATGAATTTTCTTGTATCAGAAGTTGTTACCTACTTGAGTCTGTTTGTGCTGCCTTTCGCGCGCGTGTCTGCGTTCATGCTTGCAGCACCGATTTTTTCCTTGCAAGCCTTTAATGTTCGTTTTCGTGTGTTATTTAGCGCGATACTGACCTTTGCGGTCGTCGAGTCGATAACCTTCGATACTCAAGGTCTCGCATTCGTAGAACTAATGACGCTCGTCATCATGCAAATATTTGTAGGCGTATTCGCCGGCTTCCTTCTTCAGATAGTTAACGGCGCGGTTGCCGTGGGTGGTCAGGCAATCTCAAACTCGATGGGTTTGGGAATGGCGAGTTTAGTCGATCCAAGCCTTGGTAATGTGCCGGTAATATCGCAGTTTCTCATTATCCTTTCGACATTTATCTTCATTGCTGTCGACGGCCATCTCATTCTCATTCAGCTTCTCTTACAAAGTTTTCAAACCATTCCTGTTGATGAGACGTTCTCGCTGGATCTCATCTATCGCGTGTTTATCGAATGGTCGCCGCTACTCTTTTTAGGTGGGCTCGTGGTTGCGTTGCCCATTCTAATATCAGTTCTGCTAATCAACGCAGGATTGGGAATGATCACGCGCTCGGCACCTTCGCTTAATATTATCTCGGTTGGCTTTCCGGCAATTCTAGTTGCAGGTACCGTTTTGCTGATGCTCGCTATTCCTGGAATCATTCAGCGAATAGGTATTTTTTGGCAAGACGGGTTTGCCTTATTAGCAACGCTCTGGGGGTTGTGACAGATGGCAGATGATGACAACAAAACAGAGGAACCAACCCAGAAAAAATTAGACAAGACACGCGAAGAAGGTCAATTTGCTCGCTCGCAAGACCTTAGTGTTGCTCTGCTAATGATTGCGGTCGCGGCAATGTTCTTGTTTATTGGCGATGACATCTCGAGTAATCTTCTTTCAGCCTTGCAAACAGCGTTTGTATTCGATGCCTCTGTAATAAGCGATTCGAGTCAAGTTGGCGCCTACTTTTTCGAGCTATTAATACGCTGCCTCACAATTGCGTCGCCTATCTTCTTTGTGACCATTTTACTCGCGTTCGCGGGAGCCTTCTTCGTGGGTGGGATTGGTTTCTCCGTAAAAGGATTTATGCCAAAAGCCTCAAAGCTTAATCCTATCCAGGGTCTTGGACGGATGTTCGGGGTAAAGAGCCTTGTCGAACTCACTAAGGGCTTGCTCAAGCTTGGTCTTATAGGCGGCATTATCTTTCTAGTCGTGTCCTACTATTTCGACTCAATATTTACCTTGAGTATTCTTCCGCCGTCGGCGGCGTCTGCTGAAGGTTTAGGGATTCTTGTTACTGGCATCTTTGCAATATCACTTTCACTCTTGATCATTGCAGCGATCGACGTTCCCTATCAAATGATCTCTTTTCGCAACAAGCTTAAAATGTCGATTCAGGAGATTAAAGACGAGTATAAAGACTCTGAGGGACGGCCTGAGGTTAAGAGTAGGATACGGCAGAAGCAGCGCGAAATTGCCATGTCACATATGATGGACGCGATAAAGGATGCCGATGTTGTAGTCACCAACCCAACTCATTTTGCCGTCGCGCTGTCTTATGCAGTGGGTAGTCAAGAGGCGCCGCGGGTAGTGGCGAAAGGGGCCGATCTGATAGCCCAGCGTATTCGAGAACGCGCTGAAGAGGAGGGAGTGATGCTGTTCGAAGAGCCGATGCTTGCGCGCGCGTTGTTCTTTACCACAGAGATCGACCAAGATATTCCGCGACCATTGTTTGAAGCAGTGGCCGAGGTCATTGCCTATGTGTTCCACCTTAATTCGTTCGGACGCAACGGTCGAGCAGCGAAGAAACCGCGAGTGAGTTTGCCAGCGGAAATGAAATTCGATTTCGAAGGACGAAAAATAGATGAGTGATCAGAACGGAGCATCTGGCGAAAGTGCCGCCGGCTCAGATCAGCCACGCGTCTCAGAGCAGGCGCGCTTACGTGCAGAACAGCTGAAACGGCAATTTGAACTCAGGCAGCGCCCCGAGGGTTTCTATTTGAGCGATGACCATCTTGCAAGGGTAAACGAGGCTTTGGAGTCGTTAAGGGCATCAAGATCTCTAGTCTTTGTTTCAGAGAATTATGCGATGGCAAGGCATTACAAAGAGCTTTGTATTGCGCGTCTTCGCGATGATCCTGCGATAACGCTTTTAAGCTTCGATCCTTTGTCCGGTCCAGACCTCTTGTCGATAATTAACGCTCAGCTAAAAGAGACGTCGCTCGAGGAAATTCTCTCGTCGGATAACGCTCAGTTGCCGCACGAATCGAAGACTTCTCGCAGTGTGCTAATAGTTGATAGCGAAGACCTTGTCGCAGAAACCGATTGGCATCTCATTACTACGCTGTCTTCACAACTGGCAAAAGCTAATATTGGCGTATTGAGACTAGAGCCGAGAGACCGTTTATCAGCGCGGTCTAACAGCGCAAATCTGTCGACATCTCTATCAGTTGAGTTTGATTTGCCCAGCGAGCGAGAATTTCAGATTCTGGAGGCGCTTGCAAAACATAGTCCGAAGGGCGACGAAGTGTTGCAGTTAATCAATGATTTAGACTTCGTTCGGTCAACCCCGGAATTATCGAATCCAGAACAGATACCGCAAGTAGCTGATGAGCAATCCGCCGAAGGTAAAGCCGATAATCCAACGTCCGCTTCTAACCTTGTGTCGAGACTAGAGAGACAGTCCTTTGATAAAAATGTGACTACCTCAAACGAGGTTGCACACCTTTCCTTTCGGCTTTTTCTAGGCTTGATCGTTGTCGAAGCGTTCTTAATTGTGGCGTATTTTAATCAATAATTAGTCCATGACTAATCGCGATTCTTTTTGTCCTTTGAGAGTCTCAACGACAATAGTGTTTTTCTGATTCTTAAATCCTTTGGTGCGCTGTCGAAATCTAAATATAGAGAGATAGCCAAAATTGAGAGCAAAGCTCGGATCAAGAATAGCAATGCGCCAATAATAGACGGTTCTTCGATACGTAATTCATAAATTATCGGAAGATCAGTTACTAGGTTGGCTGTGCTCGACACGGCAACAAAGCCGAGTATCTCTTTAAGCCAATGCTGCCGCCACCATGCTAGAAATACGGCAGAGATAAGAACCAGTGCTAAGACACCTCGAGAGACAGCGATCATTCTCAGCCGCGGTTCTTCAAGTCGAATCAACCCGAGCTTTTCCATTATATCCGGATTGATAAATAGCACGATTATCGGAAATAGGATTGATATTAAAAAGAGCAGTTGTGCTCGCCTGACAAATAGCCTTGATTCAGGGCGCATTTCACACCTCTTTTGGGATGAAAAATGCAGAGCGATTCGAATAACATAGCGTCGAAATACTCATGCTATTTCAAGTCTCGAGAGTGACCGTTGTTGCTAAAAGGGTTGGCAAAAAGCTTTCTCGGGGGGCATGGCAAATATTCGGCGGTAAGATAGAGACTAGCCAAAAAGTAGATCAGTACTAAGCGGGCGACAATGAGAATCGAAAGGTCCCAATCACCGAGAGCTAGCTTAGCTGAGTAATAGACGGGGATATCCATAAAAAGGTTCATCACAACGACGCTCAAAATTATACCGAGCGCGATCTTGATGTTCGGTAGATAGCGATAACATAAATAGCCGGCGATTATCATGATGGCAATCGTCATCGTTCGCTGTTCTAGTAATTCATAAAGGGTATCTTTATAGGGCGATTCGACCAGTCTAAGCCATCTGATCACTTGATCAGGATAGAGGCCTGCGAACACCATCAAGGTAAGGCCGATAATGAAGCAGATGTGAATTTTTAAGAGCCAGTAATTCGTCGCAGCGCCGTAATCTGCGGTCGCCTCATCTAAAGCCCTGAGTTCGTCTTTCGTTAAAATGTCTTTATCCATCGCGTACTTTCGATAGTTCGAACTGCTCTTACAAATTAGACAACATCGTAATCGGCAGCTAATCCGGTCGCCTTAATGATAATTAAGCTCGATATATTAGTCGCGGTAAAAGACGAAAATATTGATTCAGTCTACCTTTTCTTCAGGTAAATCACGCCTGAGCTCTAAATAATTGGAGGCGTGCATCAACCCCTCTAGGCCCATCTAGATGAGCGCCCACTAAAGCTAAAGAGACCAGGTCGAAAGATAAGTTAGTGCTTACTATCATTTCTAGTCTTTTTTCTAGGACGTTCGAAATACTCCGAATAATAATCATCGGGCAGCTCGCCAACGATCTCGTCGAGAGAAGTTCGGTAAATGACTTTGATCTTCGCGAGTAGCTCAAGGTCGAGATGACAACCGTAGTTGCGAATCGTCTCGATATCTTCGAGCTGCTTGCGCGATACACCGAGTAGTCGCGCACCCTCATTCATCGAATGGCCGGCATCGATGCGAAGCTTTCTGATTGTGCGCTTTACCAGAACAGTGATTGGAGAAAACTTTGTAAATTGTGAATGTTCCATGGTTGGTTACCTATTTTCATTTTGATCAGCCATCGACTTCTGCGTTCGTGGCGTTGTTTTATCGACCGTCCTGCCGTGGGCAGGAGAGGGTCGCTGACCCCTTATTTAGACCACCCTCTCGTCGCCAGCATCGATTGGTTGGAAGTCGCGGAGTCAGAATTTTCCGCTATGTCATCTAGGTGACCGCCAAGGTGAGCAAACATGCTCAGCTTAGTGAAAATAAGTCACGAAGTTGCAGTCGTGCTTACATTTGGCGCGGGGCCATTCTTGAACTCTGCCTAAAGACACACTTAGACACATCATGTCACATAAATGTTACATTTGCTTTAATGGTGGCAAAAAGTGCATAAATATCGACGTTTTGCGCCTAAAATCGAGAAAAAGCACAAAAAAGTATAGGCAACGTCGCAACTACAACAGAGATCGCATAAATCATCAAAATTAGAGATAAACCTCGTAACCGGGCTCTGTTTCTCTGCGAAACCGGGAGGGTGTCTGCTAAACTCGCAGCAGAATCTCCGCGATAAGCCGCCACGATAGGGGGTGGAGGAGACGCCGATAAAAACGAGGATCACAACTTTTGAGTAGTCTAGACACGAATAATGGCACTGGCAGCGACGCTGATCAGGGCAAGGCCGCAACCACCACAATCGCACTCAACAAGGTGGTAAGTTTTCACTACAAGTTGGCGGAGGTAGCGCCCGACGGTAGCCGCGGTGACTGGATGGAAGAGTCAAGCGGCGGTGAGCCGCTTTTCTATTTGCACGGCTTTCACAATGTCGTCGTTGGCCTTGAGCGCGCGCTAGAGGGTAAAGCCGTGGGCGAAAGCATCGAAATCACGCTAAAGCCTGAGGAAGCCTATGGTCCTCGCCGACCAGACGCGATGCAGCGCGTGCCGATTAAACATCTGCAACTCCAGCAAGGTGTCACCAAGCTGAAACCCGGTATGGTGGCAGCGGTAAAAACCGACCGAGGCGTGCGGAGTGTGGTGGTCTCGAAGGTGGGCAAATTCAACGCCGATGTCGACTTCAACCATCCGCTCGCCGGTCGCACGCTTTACTACGAAATCGAAGTCGTCGGTATACGCGACGCGAGTGCGGAAGAGATTGCGCACGGACATGTGCATGGCCCGGGCGGGCATCATCATTAAGGTTTGGCAGGCACTGACATCTGTTGTTAAATAAAAAATAAGCGCGGTAACCAACAAGAGCAAAAATAAAAATATTATTCAGGAGACAAAAGATGAACAACGATGGCACCAACAACAATAAAGACGAGCTTAACGAGGCTACTCTTTCGCTCCTGCCGGACGCAGCCTCAACGATAAATAGGCGCTCGCTCCTGAAAGGCGCCGCAGGCGTAATGGGTGCCGCCGGTGTCGCTTCGCTTCCTGGTTTCGTTTTTCCCGCGCTCGCGCAGGGCGAACGCCTAGTCCCATTTACCGACGTGCCCGACACCTTTAAAGTGGGGCCGGTCCGACCCAACGCAGTTCACTATCTCGATACGCGCGAGATCGACTCCTACTTTACCGACAATGAAGACTTCTACCTCGTCCAGCATTACGGACAACCCGAGATAGATAACGACTCGTATCGCCTGCGCGTAACAGGCATGGTCGATACAGAGCTCGACTTATCGCTTTCAGATCTGATGGCGCGTGATGTATTCGAGCAACAGGTTGGTTTTGAATGCGGCGGCAACGGCCGCAGGCTATTCAACGGGCTTGTAGGTAACGCCTACTGGCGTGGCGTCACACTGCATCGCCTTCTCGAAGAGGCAGGCATACAGCCCGGTGCAAAAGAGATCGTGTTTTTTGGTGCAGACATTCAAACTCAAGAAGTCCCCGCGCGCGGCGTCGAGGTCGAGAAAGCCTTCGCGCGCAGCCTCTCAATCGAAGACGCGATGCGCCCAGAGAATATGCTCGCTTACGAAATGAATGGCGAACCCTTGCCGCATTATCACGGTAAACCGGTACGGCTTCTTGTTCCCGGCTGGTACGGCGTGGCTAACGTAAAGTGGCTTACCCAGATACACGTGCAGGATACGCGCTATATGGGCCGATTTATGGGTCGAGACTATGTGACTCTCAAAAAGGAAAACGTGGGTGGCGTCGAGCGTTGGGTCGAAAACTCTGTCGCAGAGATGAATCTCAAGTCGACAATCGTGCGAGTTGTCGAGAACGGCGGTCAGTACACGATACAGGGCTTCGCGCTCAACGACGGCACGCCGCTAGAGTCGATTGAAGTTAAAGTTGACGATGGTCCTTGGCGCCGCGCACAGATCAATCCACGCTCTACTAAATACGCGTGGAAACTCTTTAGCTTCGACTGGACTGATGCGACGCCGGGAGACCATACGATTGTTTCGCGCGTGACCGATATTAACGGCAATGTGCAACTCACAGAGGACGAAATGCCCGAGAAACCGGCATCGAGCTACTGGGAAGACTTCGCGCAGTTCCCGCGCACGGTCACGATCTGATCACCAGCGAGTCGAGGAATGGAGTCGCGGCGCAGACCACAGTCGCGCGCGGCTTCATCCTCTCGCGTCAGTCTAGCGACACTAAAACCGGCATAAGCCTCACCTATTGGCTCGCGACCGAGACCGGTCCTCGCTGCCTCGTGTTCGAACAGCAAGAAGCCGTCTGTTTCTTTCCGAAAAGACAGCTGGGTTTGCTGGAATTAACCCTCGGCTTTTCGAGCAGCAGGCAGCCTCCCCCAGTGCCCGCCATATCTTCCACTGCAGACGCCTCGGCGTCTCAATCAAACAAAGGCGAGCGACTATCCCAACGCAGCGCCGCGGCGTGGCGAGTCGCCGAGACGAAGCTTAAGAATTTTTCCCACGAGCAGGTCCTAGCGCTCTATGTTAGAACGACCAACGCGATGGGGGAGATACGTCGCAAACTGATTGCTGCAGGAGTTGAGCTTTCGGAAGCCGATGTGCGTGCGCCGGATAGATTTTTGATGGAGCGTTTTATAACCGGATCGCTTGCCTTCGAGAGCGAAGCTGAGCCCTCAGCTGCCGAAAAAAGCACGCATACGCAGTCCTCTCTTTCTGCACCTTTTTGCAATCCTCGGATCAAATCTGCCGAGTTTCGCCCGACCCTTAGCGCGCTCTCCTTCGATATTGAAACCGATAGGAAAGCCGAACAGCTCTATTCTATCGCTGCCTACTCAACTCATTCATCGAAAGTATTTATGCTTGGCGATGCGCAGTGGCGTGAAAAGCTCACTGCCCGCGCCGATGTCAATGCTCCGCTTCTGATCGAGGTGTTACCCAACGAGCGTGCGGTAATCTCCGCATTCTTAGATCATGTCGCCGAGGTAGATCCGGACGTGCTGATCGGATGGAATGTGGTGAACTTCGATCTTCGCTGTCTCCAGAGAATCTGCGACAGATTAAAGATGAAGTTAACTCTCGGCCGCTGCGTTGGCGGCGAGCCTCAGGCTATCCTGTGGCGGGAGGCGCGGGAGAGAGGAAGCGCGAAGAAGACTGAGCGCTACTACGCAACGATTCCCGGAAGATGTGCGTTGGACGGCATTGAGCTTATGCGCTCGGCAACCTACGCGTTCGAGAACTTTTCGCTAGAGACAGTTGCGCGTGAGGTGCTCGGGCGTGGCAAACTTATAGAGGATGTCGAGCAGCGTGGAGCCGAGATCAGCACTTTGTTTACCGAAGACAAAGAGGCGCTCGCGCGATATAACCTCGAAGACTGTAAATTAGTTTGGGATATTTTTTTAGAGGAAAAGCTAATCGAATTTGCGATCGAGAAGAGTCTGTTAACGGGCCTCGCCCTCGATCGCTACGGCGGCTCTGTTGCTGCCCTCGATTTTCTTTACCTTCCTCGGCTTCACCGCAGAGGCTTTGTAGCGCCCGCTCTAGGCAGCGGCGATACAACAAACGTAAGCCCAGGCGGGTATGTGCTCGATTCCGAACCGGGCATTTTCGATAATGTCGTAGTGCTGGACTTCAAAAGCCTCTATCCGAGTATTATTCGCACATTTCATGTCGACCCACTTGCCCTCGCGCTTGCTACCGATGAACCGAGGCCTATAGAGGGATTCGACGGCGGTAAGTTTGCGCGGGAGGGGGCAATCCTTCCTGAGCTGATCGCAACCCTGTGGGCGGCGAGGGACAGGGCGAAGCTTGCGGGGGACGGTATTATGTCGCAGGCGATAAAGATCATTATGAATTCGTTCTATGGGGTTCTCGGTACCAGTGGCTGTAGATTCTTAGACACCCGTCTCGTCAGTTCAATCACCAAACGCGGTCATCAGATAATCCTCGACAGTAAACGATTTATTGAAGAACAGGGTTTTCGTGTTATTTACGGTGATACGGATTCGGTTTTCGTGTTAATCCCCGAAAAAGCAATCGATGTCGAGTCGGGCGACAGTTCTGCGCCTGCAGTGCGCGCGCAGGCTGTTGAGCGAATAGGCGAGCGACTCGCAACTCGGATGACCGACTGGTGGCGTGATCGAATAATGATGGAGCAGGGTGTCGACAGCTATCTCGAGATGGAGTTCGAGACACACTTTACGAAATTTCTAATGCCTACCATTCGCGGCACCGACGCGGGCAGCAAGAAGCGCTACGCGGGTATGGTCAGAATACCCGACTCGTTCAGCGACAATTCTCGAACTGATCTCCTAAGCGAAAACGCAGCTTTGGTAGATGGGATTGAGAAATCGGAACGCTACAGACTCGTGTTCAAAGGGCTCGAGTCTGTGCGGACTGACTGGTCGCCGCTGGCACGGGAATTCCAACGCGAACTCTACCGCCGTATTTTTTTGGGCGAGGCGTATGCTGAGTATTTGTATTGTCTCGTCGATGATCTGCGTGCGGGGCGCTTAGATGACAAACTTGTTTTTCGTAAGCGCCTGAGGCGCCGCCTAGACGAGTATGTAAAAAATGTACCGCCTCATATTCAGGCGGCGCGCAAGGCGCAGAGAGCGAGGTCGGAGCAAGGGTTTGTTGCGAACGAGGCCGAGTCCGGATGGATTGAATACATTATGACGCGCACCGGCGCCGAGCCCATTCGATTCACTACACAAAAACCCGATTACGAATTTTATATTGAGAGGCAAATCGAGCCCATCGCCGATGCGATACTTGGTTTTGTCGGCGACTCGATGGAAAAACTTTTTGGCCGTCAAATTGGGTTATTCTGACTAGACCGCGCCGCGCCCGAAACTAACCAACCTCTTTCGCTTGGTTAGGCAAGCGCATAACATAGGCTTCAATGAATTAACTAAAATCGGCTCTACATTATGAATACTTATCTAATCCTCACCGTTATAGCGGACGACCGGCCAGGGCTTGTCGATTCCTTAGCCGCAACAATTGGTGAACACGCAGGCAACTGGCTCGAAAGCAACATGTCTCAGCTGGCGGGGAAATTTGCGGGCATACTTCGCATTGGCGTAGCTGCGGATGCGGCGGAATCGCTCGTCGGAGCGCTGCACGCACTTGCTGCCGGGGACAGTTCGTTCAAGTTAGTCGTCGAGAGAGTGGATGCCCAGGGCGACGTGATCGGCGAGGCGCTCGGCGATACCGCAGCAAGGCAGCACCTTGAAATAGAGCTCGTCGCAAATGACCGGCCCGGCATCGTCAGCGAAATATCTCGCGTGCTCGCGAGCCTGTCTGTCAACGTTGAGTATCTCTCGACGCTCTGCGAGCCGGCGCCTATGTCGGGCGAGCCGCTATTCCGTGCGCACGCGGAGCTGAGTATGCCCAGCACGCTGCTGCGCAGCGAATTGTCTGAAAAGCTCGAACAGCTTGCCGACGACCTGATGGTCGAGATTCTGGATTAGCCCCGCAGGCTACGTATTTCCCACCCACGCGCCTGCGCCTCTGCGGCGAGGCGCGGATCTGGGTCCACCGCGACCGCGGTCGTGACGGCGCTGAGAAGCGGCAAGTCGTTAAACGAGTCGCTGTAGAGAATGCTGTCCGCGAGCGAAGCGAGGGGCTCTTCTTTAGCGGCGCGCAATGCCCTCTCTTCGAGCCAGGCGGTCAGCTTGGTGATTTTTCCCTGCTGGTAGCAAGGCGTGCCTGCGATTGCGCCGGTGTAGCGGCGTGCGTCGCCCTCGCCAGTCTGCTCGAGCCCAGTTGCGATGAGATGTTCGACGCCGAAAGCCGCTGCGATAGGCTGTGTGATGAACTCATTTGTCGCGGTAATAATAACGCACAGATCGCCGGCGTCGCGGTGACTGTTCACGAGAGCAACAGCCTGAGGCAGCATGATCGACGCGACCCTGGTCGTGACAAACTTTTGCCTGAGTGCGTCCAACTCGGCGGGTGCAAGGCTGAGTATCGGCTCAAGCGTGAAGGCCACATAGCCGTGAATATCAAGCTCACCTTGCAGGTATTGCTCATAGAACGCGTCATTCTGCGCCCGGTGTCTCGCCTCGTCGACAAGCCCCTGCTCGATAAGAAACTCTCCCCAGGCATGATCGCTGTCGCCAGCAAGTAGAGTATTGTCGAGATCAAACAGTGCGAGTCGAGGTGCGGCGAGGGCCATGTAAAATCCTATGGGTTTTGAGACGTGTCAAACTTGGGTTTTTGAGGCGCATTATTATAACGTTGCGGCCTCTAACTGCAAGCTATCTAATTGTATTTATTGATTAATTTTATAGTATGTCGCGAGGCATGATTGATCTATCGCCTCTATCTGTGAAACAATGCTCGCTCTGTGTTCTAGTTAAGGTAGCGCTAACGTGATTGATTCCGACGGCTTCCGACTCAATGTCGGCATCGTAATTTGTAACCCGAAAGGGCAGCTGCTTTGGGCGAAGCGCATTGGACAAAGCTCTTGGCAATTCCCCCAGGGCGGAATCAAAGAGAATGAGTCTGCCGAAGACGCGCTCTACCGCGAACTCGAAGAGGAAGTCGGCCTCGAGCAGCAACATGTTTGCCTGCTGCATCAGACTGAGGATTGGCTACATTACCGGCTGCCAGAAAATTATATTCGCCGACATAAAGACCCGCTCTGCATTGGGCAAAAGCAAAAGTGGTTTTTGCTCGGTCTTGAAAGTGACGAAAACTCGATTGTGTTGAGTAAGTCCGGCACGCCGGAGTTCGACGATTGGCGTTGGGTTAATTATTGGTATCCGGTAGAACAGGTCATCGAGTTTAAACGCGATGTTTATCGTTCGGCCCTTGAGCAACTTCAGTCGCCACTCGAGCGCTATGTTGCTCTTAACAAGCGCTAACCAACAGGCCAACTCAGGTTGGGAGTTCAATATTCCTATTTCTAGCGCCCTAGCTTTGCAGCGCTAGGTGTATCGAGAGGAGTCGCTTCAAGCATGCTCGGCCAATTGCGTAGCATTGTACAAGAAGTCAATTCAGCTCGAGATCTACAATCTGCGCTGGATATCATCGTCACGCGAGTGCGCAGTGCGCTCAACACGCAGGTGTGCTCTGTTTATCTGCTCGACTCCGATATCAATAGCCACGTTCTTATGGCATCCCAAGGTCTCAAAGCCGAAGCGGTTGGCCGAGTCAGCCTGCAAACCGGGGAGGGACTCGTTGGTCTGGTTGCAAAGCATGCCGAACCCATAAACCTGAGCGATGCCTCGAAACACCCGAGCTATTTCTACCTGCAGGATACGGGCGAGGAAGAATTCAACTCTTTCCTTGGCGTGCCTATTATTCACCACCGCGCGGTGCTTGGTGTTCTGGTGATTCAACAGCGCGAAAGCCGCCGCTTTGATGAGGGTGAGGAAGCGTTTCTTATTACTCTCTCTGCTCAGCTTTCTGGCGTTATTGCGCATGCCGAGGCGACGGGCGCGATTCAGGGACTAAGTCCTTCGGGTCAGAAAACCGAGGACACCGTTTTCCCCGGTGTCTCGGGATCTTCGGGTGTCGCGATCGGGCGCGCCGTCGTGGTATTTCCCCACGCCGACCTTAGTCAGATTCCGCAGCGTCCCGCGAAGGATATTGAGCACGAAGTCGCCTTCTTTAAAACCTGTATCGATGCAGTGCGCCGCGATATGAACGATCTCTATGAAAAGATCGCAGGGCAGGTTGCCGAGGAAGAGCGTCAATTATTTAGTGTCTATGCGCGAATGCTCGACGACAACGCGCTGGGTAACGAAGTGGTCGCGCGGATACGGCAGGGGATCTGGGCGCAGGGTGCCCTCGCCTATGTCGCGAATGAGCACGTGCGAACCTTCGAAGCGATGAGCGACGACTATTTACGTGAACGAGCGGTCGATATCAGAGATCTTTGCAGTCGCGTGCTTTTCTATTTGCAAGCGCGCGAGCCAGTTGAGATCGAGTATCAGGACAATACAATTCTAGTCAGCGAAGAGCTGACGCCATCGATGCTTGCCGAAGCGCCAAAAGATAAGCTTAAGGGGCTTATCTCTGTCAAAGGATCGGGCAACTCCCACGTCGCCATTCTTGCTCGCACGATGGGTATTCCGACAGTGATGGGAGCGGTCGACTTGCCCTATGCCCAACTCGAGGGGCGCAGCCTGGTAGTGGACGGCTACCGCGGCGAGGTGATCACAAGTCCTTCAAAGGCGCTGCGTTCGCGCTATCGCGAAATCATCAAAGAGCAAGAGCAGCTAATCGCGGGTCTCGAGGGTATCAAAGAGGAGCCGTGCGAGACGCTGGATGGGCATCGTGTCCAGCTGTGGGTAAATACAGGTCTTATGTCTGATGTGATGCAGTCGCTCGATCAAGGCGCCGAAGGCATCGGCTTGTTCCGTACGGAGGTCCCTTTTTTGCTCAGCGAGCGATTCCCAAGCGAGCAAGAACAATACGCGATCTATCGCGAGCAGCTTGAGGCATTTGCTCCCAAAAAAGTAACAATGCGCACGCTAGATATTGGCGGCGACAAATCGCTTCCCTACTTTCCGATCGAGGAAGCCAATCCCTTTTTGGGTTGGCGTGGAATACGCGTGACGCTCGACCACCCTGAGATTTTTATGGCACAGATTCGCGCGATGCTACGCGCGAGCGTTGGTTTGAATAATCTGCAGATCATGTTGCCGATGATCAGCAACGTGAATGAAGTGGCGATGGCGCAACAGCTTATTAAGAAGGCTTATCGTGAACTTGTTCAAGAGGGCGTCGACGTACGGTATCCGCCTATTGGCGTGATGATCGAATTGCCTGCGGCGGTCTATCAGACCTCGGTGCTCGCAAAGAGGGTAGATTTCGTCTCGGTAGGCAGCAACGATCTAACACAGTATCTTCTGGCGGTTGACCGCAACAATCCGCGCGTCGCGAGTCTGTATTCGGCGTTTCATCCGGCGGTTATTGCGGCGCTGCAGCAGGTCGTGACGCTTGCTAAGGCGGAGGGAAAGCCGGTGAGCATTTGTGGTGAGATGGCGGGCGACCCGGGCGCGGCGGTGCTCCTCATCGCGATGGGATACGACGTGCTTTCTATGAACGCCTCGACACTGTTAAAAGTTAAATCGGTCATTCGCAGCGTGTCCATGGATGTAGCGAAAGATTTGCTCGAACAAGTCGCCGACTTAGACGATGCGCAAACTATTCGCAGCGCAGTTGATATGGCGCTCTATAATGCGGGAGTCGACAGGCTGCTGCGCTCCTCTCGCACGCACTGATCAGTCGGCAGTTAGGTGGAAAAAATGACTTTGCGTTGGCCTTCCCTCCGCATCGTAGTTGCGTTCGTGAAAGCGCCTCTCACCTTCTCGAGTAAAAAGTAGCGCGGTCGAGCATAGCGTGCCGTAATCTTGAACACCGAGAACGTCCTCGCTAGCTCCTTTCTCATTCTGAATAAACGCAGACGAGAGTCGCCGTTCCAACGCAAGGCTAAGTCCGGTCGACGGCAGCTCATGATCGGGCGCTTTTTCTCTATCGTCCATCAATTCGATAAGCCTGTCGGTAGTTAGCGACGAGGCTTGGCTCGCGAGTTCTTGGAAGCGCTGTTTGCCTTTGCTTACCTTAGGCCAAGGCTCGTCGAGCACACCGTTCGATAGTCCATAGTAGCCGGGAGCAAGCCGAGTCGGTGCCGCGTGTTTGTCGTTAGCGAGATAGTAAAGCGTACTGGCATCGCCAACCAAAAGATTGAAGCCCGCATAGTCTTGGCTTTGTAGCGCGATCGATTGCGCATAATCATGCGCACTCATCGAGCCGTGAAGGAAATTCGCGGTTAGCTCACCTCGGCTACGCAGACCTTCTTTGGGCGGACTGCCGCGGCGATTCGTAATTGCAGCAAAGCGTGAATTGGGCCCGATACCAAGCCATGTCCCACCGGCGCGGCCATCTCGACCTGCGATTACGCCATTGCCCCAATGGTGTGCCTGCCGAGTTTCGCGGGCGAAAAATTCGTCACGATTGGCTGCGACAAAGAGGGGGAATTCTTGGTGACAGCGATAGCCGATAAATATAAGACACATAGCGATGAACATTCACTTCTCAATAAGGCTGCTCATTCTACCCAATAGGATATCTAGCGCCAGTTTGCTATAAAAAGAGTGCGTAAACAGGTAACCTTAACGCTTACGAAAACTGCTCGAGAACGGCATGCTTACCCACCCCCAGTTCGACCCTGTTGCACTTTCTCTAGGTCCTCTCAGTATTCACTGGTACGGGCTTATGTATATTGTTGCCTTTGCGGGTATCTGGCGGCTGGGACTCTATCGTGCGCACCGAAACCCCGGGGCTTGGACCGACGAACAAATATCCGACCTAGTTTTCTATGGCGCCATGGGGGCGGTGATAGGCGGCCGGCTTGGCTCGGTTTTCTTTTATAACTTCGATCGCTTTCTGGCAGACCCCATTTGGCTTTTCCGAGTGTGGGAGGGCGGCATGGCGTTTCATGGCGGTTTGTTGGGCGTGCTCGCAGCCTTTGCTTGGTACTCGCGCAGATTAGGCAAACCCTTTTTCGAGACGATGGACTTCGTAGCGCCGCTAGTGCCCTTCGGGCTCGGCGCTGGCAGGCTTGGTAACTTTATCGGCGGCGAACTCTGGGGGCGACCGACAGATCTGCCTTGGGGTATGGTTTTCCCCTATGTCGATGCGCTGCCTCGTCACCCTTCGCAGCTCTATCAGTTTGCGCTCGAGGGTGTCGCGCTGTTTGCATTGCTCTGGTGGTTTTCTTCAAGACCCCGGCCGCGCTGCAGTATCACCGGGCTTTTTGGTGTTGGCTACGGTGTGTTCAGGTTTCTTGTCGAATTCGCTCGCCAGCCCGACGCGGACATCGGCTTCATCGCTTTCGATTGGTTGACCATGGGGCAGTTGCTGTCATTACCGATGATTGTCATCGGCGCGGCCATGATGGTCTACGGTTATCGCCGCGACGGCGCTGCCGCGAACACCAAGCGTAATTAAAACAGGGTAAATAGTGTATGCATCAGTATCTAGAGCTTTGCCGGCGCATAGTCGATGAAGGCGAATGGGTTGCGAATGAGCGCACCGGAAAGCGCTGCCTGACGGTCATAAACGCCGACCTCGAATACTCTGTTGCGCGCAACGAATTCCCGATCATTACGACTCGAAAGAGTTACTGGAAAGCGGCCATCGCCGAGCTTTTAGGCTATTTGCGAGGTTACGACAACGCCGCAGATTTTCGCGCACTCGGCACCAAAAGTTGGGATGCCAACGCCAACGAAAACGCGGCGTGGCTTGCAAATCCGGTACGCCGCGGCGAGGACGATATGGGCCGCGTATACGGCGTGCAGGGCAGGGCTTGGGCGAGGCCCAACGGCGAGCCACTAGATCTGCTGCGTAAGATAGTCGACGACTTAAGCAAAGGACTGGACGACCGCGGCGAAATTTTGACGTTCTATAACCCCGGCGAATTCGAGCTTGGCTGTCTGCGCCCCTGCATGCATACACATACATTCTCGCTGCTCGGTGGCAAGCTTCATCTAACGAGTTACCAGCGCTCCTGTGATGTACCCCTTGGTCTAAACTTCAACCAGATACAGGTATTTACGCTGCTCGCCCTGATGGCACAGATTACGGGACATGCCGCGGGAACTGCCTATCATAAGATCGTCAATGCGCATATTTATGAAGACCAGCTCGAATTAATGCGCGACGTACAGCTGAAACGTAAGCCCTTTCCTGCGCCAAAATTACATATTAACCCCGACATTAAGAGCCTCGAAGATATCGAAACGTGGGTCACTCTCGATGATTTTTCGGTCGAGGGTTATCAGCACCATGACCCAATCGCTTACCCATTTTCGGTTTAGGCGTCGCGCTCAAAATTCACACTGGACTGGCAGAAATGAAACTCTCTTTAATTGTGGCGATGGCTACGAACCGAACCATCGGACGCGATAATTCACTTCCTTGGCATCTGTCCGAAGACCTAAAATATTTTCGTCGCGTAACCACTGGCCATTGCATCATCATGGGTCGCAACACGTGGGAATCAATCGGTAAGCCACTGCCCAATCGCCGCTCAATTGTAGTCAGCTCGAATCCACACTATGTTGCCGATGGCGCAGACGTCGTGACGAGCCTTGGGCAGGCGAAGAGCCTTGCCGAATCGATAAGCAAGGAGCTCGGCGTTGACGAAGCGTTTGTGATTGGCGGCGCACGTCTATACGCCGACGCGCTGCAGCAGGCGGAGTGTTTTCACCTCACTCGCGTGCACGCGAATGTCGAAGGCGATACTTTTCTACCGGAGTTCGATGAGGATGAGTGGCAAGAAGTTGAGCGCGAAGAATTCGCCGCTAACGGAGAAAGCGAGCCGGATAATCCCTACGCATACAGTATATGCAAACTAACGCGCCGCTCCCGGTAACCGCAACGCCTTACACAGGTTTTAGGAATATTTTTGACTTGCGCTGCAAATTATAAAGCGCCTGTCTCTGCTCCGGAAGATCGTCGAGTGTACCCTGCGCGAATCCATGATCGATAAACCAGTGTGCAGTGACGGTCGTCAGCACGAATACCTTTTCTATCCCAAGCCCCTTCGCTTCGGCAGACAAGCTTTGCAGTAGTCTTGCGCCTAATCCGCTGCGACGGTAGTTCGGATGCGTAGCAATGCAGGCAATCTCGGCGAGCGACTCGCTCGTGCGATAAAGCGCCGCACACGCGATAATCGCGCCCTCTAATTCGATCACCTTAAAGTTCTCGATCTCGGTCTCGAGCCTTTCGCGCGAGCGTTCTACCAATGTGCCATCGGCCTCAAGCGGTCTAATAAGCGAAAGGATCGCAGACACGTCATCGATCGTAGCCTGTCTTAACGTGTCGAGGCTGTCGTCGCTTATAAGCGAACCTGCTCCTTCGCGCGTAAACAATTCACGAATGAGGGCGCCATTGCTCCTGTAGCCGATGAGATGGGCGCGATTGACGCCGGCCGCATTGGCTTTTATGCATGCTTTCAACGCGCTGCCGAGGGCTTTGTCTGAGTCGATATCGCTTGCCGAAAAGCGCTCAGCGGCAATGCCAGCACTGGCAGGATTGAGCGAGGCGATAAGCTCGCCCTGCTCATCGCACACACCTTCTTGTGGCACGAGGAAAATCAACTTGTCGGCTTTTATCGCGATCGCCAGTTCGGTGGCGACTTCCTCGGCAGTAAGATTGAAGATCTCGCCGGTGAGTGAATAGCCAAGATTATTCTGCAGCACGATCGCGCGCTCTTCGAGGCGTTTCGTAATGGACGCGGCCTTAACACGGCGTACGCGACCGGTGTGATGAAAGTCGATACCGTTATGAACGCCAATTGGCATTGCGGTCACAAAATTTCCGCGGCTAAGTGTTAATGCTTCGCTGCCGGCGACTGCGAGCGGCGCGGAAGTCGACGAGCTTGTGCCTGCGCTAAAGAGCGCCTCCAAGCGAATTGATTCGCCGCCTACGACGCCCGCGATGACAGCGAGAGAGTCGGGATCTGTGACGCGCATTCCTTTATGAAATTCGAGCGGTAGCTTTGCGGCCGTCAGGGCAGCATTGATCTGAGGCCTCGCACCGTGGACTAACACAAGCTTAACGCCGAGACTGTGAAGTAGTGTGAGGTCGCTAACAAGATTACGAAGGTGTTCGCTCGCTAGAGCCTCTCCGCTGAGCGCGACGACAAAGGTTTTACCGCGGTGAGCGTTGATGTACTGAGTAGATGCACGGAACCACTCGACGAGCGCACCCGCACCGTTCGCAGCGTTACTTTCTGTGCTTTGTTTGTTCTCTGCGTCTGGGCAGCTCTCAGTTGGCGTGCTCATCGATTTAACTCTCGGTTGGCGACTCGTGATTCTCAGCGTTCATCGCAAGGCGCGCGATCGTATCAGTTTTTGCCGCCATGATGAAATCGTTGACATGCAGGCCATTGATGCGATGCGACCACCAGTAGACCGTCACTTTCCCCCACTCGGTCAAAATCGTCGGGTGGTGGTTCTCACGTTCTGCGATATTGGCCACCTTCGCGGTAAACGCAAAGGCGTCTTTATAGCCAATAAAGAAAAATTCACGGACGAGTTTCTCTACGCCTTCGTGGAACTGGCGCTTCCACCCAGGTACTCCCAACACGAGTTGATGCGCTTCCTCTTCGGAGATAACAGGCGAACCAAGTTTGCAGGGTTCGCAGTGGCGTAGGTGCAGTTTCACTTAGATAAATTCCTCGAGCACATTATTCAAATACCTAAAGCCTCGCGCGGTTGTCGTAATCCAGCCTTCGCCAAACGAGGACGCGCAGAGCAGATCGCGCGAGCGCAGGTATTCTACTCGGTTTGCGATTTCGCTAAAAGCGACGCCGGTGTGCGTCTCGAAATGCGCAGGGGAGAAGCCACGTCGGGTGCGCAGGGTATTGAGTAGATATTCGATTGTAATTTCGTCGATTGGGATGGGTGTCGACTCGGCGGTATAGCGCGCAAGATTACCCGCGTCTCCCCGCTCTGACGCTGCGCGGAGATAATGGTCGGGCTGTCGATGTTTGCGTGTTCGCAGCGGCTGCGAGCCATCGAGCAAGCTAATTTTGCCGTGCGCCCCCGCGCCGATACCGAGGTAGTCGCCAAACTGCCAGTAATTTAGATTATGTCGAGACTGAAGACGATCACCGCGTGCGTAGGCTGAGACTTCGTACTGCGCGAGTCCGCGCGACACCAGCAGATCATGCCCCGCGTCCTGCACGCGGGTCAGAATAGACTCGCTGGGCAAGGGGGGCGGTTTGGAGTAAAACACGGTGTTGGGTTCGATGGTCAGTTGATACCAAGACAGATGCGGCGGTTCAAACGACAACGCAGCGTCGAGATCGGATAGCGCAGCGCTTAGCGATTGATCCGGAAGCCCATGCATAATATCTAGATTAAAATTGTCGAACCCAGCGGCTCGGGCGCTGTCTATCGCGCGTCTCGCCTGCGCGCTATCGTGTATGCGGCCGAGCTTGTTGAGCTGCGCGTCTGCAAAACTTTGAACACCGATGGAGAGTCGATTAATTCCTGCGGCGCGGAACTCTGCGAAGCGTCCTGCCTCAAGCGTACCGGGGTTTGCTTCTAGTGTAATCTCTAAGTGGGGTGACCCGATCCAGCCCGGCGATTGGCTACGGGCGATGTGTTGTAGAAGCGAATCGAAGGCGCGTGCACTAAACAGGCTTGGCGTTCCCCCTCCGATAAAGATCGAATGAATCGGTCTTGGACTTTTTACTGTGTCGCCGCCGCATGCGAGCGCATAGTCGGCGTCGAAATCTTCGCACAGCGCGGCAATATAGGTGTCCTCTGGCAGGGATGCGCGCGCGCCAAACTCATGCGAATTGAAGTCGCAGTAGGGACACTTCTTTACACACCACGGGATGTGTATGTAGAGGCTTAGAGGTGGCTGGGCCAGCATCGACGCAGCTGCTCCAATGCTTGTCCGCGATGGCTTATCGCATTCTTAATGTGGGGATCCAGTAGGGCAGAGGCGCAGTTATGCGAAGGCACGAAGAAAAGAGGGTCATAGCCGAATCCGTTGGTGCCCTCGGCGGAATCGAGAATCACTCCCTCCCAGGTGCCCTGACAAATGAGTGGCGTAGGATCTGCGGCATGCTTAAGAAGTACGATGATGCATTGGAACCGAGCGGTGCGTTGAGCCGGTGCGACACCCTGTAAACGCTCGAGCAATAGCGCGTTATTCGCCCCGTCTATTTCATCACGGTTGGCAAAACTGGTCCCGCGCGCGGCAGCAAACCTCGCCGAGTAGATGCCGGGCTCGCCGTTCAGCGCATCGACTTCGATGCCGGAGTCGTCTGCGATCGCAGGAAGACCGGTAACCTCACAGGCATGCCGTGCTTTAATAAGCGCGTTCTCCACGAAAGTCAGCCCCGTTTCGTCGGCGTCATCGACGCCGAGCGCGCGCTGCGAAATCAACTCGACTCCTAAGGTCGATAATATGCTGTGCAATTCGCGCAGCTTGCCTTCGTTGCCGCTGGCGAGAACGATTTTGGTATCTTTCAAAAAATTTTTCTCTTGTTGTTTGATTATCTGTTCACGCGCTGTTTAGCTGCGCGCAATATGATAGATAGCAATTTCGCCGAGAAGATTGGGCAACAGCCTCATCGACAGGCTGCCCTCGTGCTTTAGGTCAACAACCGTTCGTTCTAATATTCGTATATTCTTCTCTTCGCAGAGCGCATCGAAATCGCGTACGGTGCAGAAATGGATGTTGGGCGTGTCATACCATGCGTGCGGCATGAATTTAGACACGGGCATACGACCCTTCGAAGAAAGATAAAGCCTGCTTTTCCAATTACCGAAGTTAGGAAAAGTCACGATACCGCGTCGGCCAACGCGCAGCATCTCGTCTATCAACTGATCGGGATGGCTCAGCGCCTGCAGTGTCTGTGCAAGAAGCACAGTATCGAAGCTGTCCGATTGGAAATTCCAAAGGCCGGCATCGAGGTTCTGCTCGATAACATTGATGCCCCGCTCAACGCAGGACTGTATCTTGTCGCCATCGATTTCGAGCCCAGTGCCTTTGACTCCCTTAGTTTGTTTGAGGTTTGCGAGCAGACTGCCATCGCCGCAGCCAAGGTCGAGCACGCGGCTATCGGGTTCGATCCATCGCTGGATTATTTCTTGATCAGGACGCATCGGTGACAAGCTCCTTGTAGACATTATCCAAGAAGCCGCGCATCGCATTAATGTAACGCGGTATAGGCATGAGGAAGGCATCGTGACCCTGGTCTGCTTCGACTTCGAGATAGGTTACTTCCCGGCCTGCTTTTAAAAGCGTTTCGACGAGTTCGCGTGAGCGTTCGGGCGGGAACCGCCAGTCGGTGCTAAAAGACACTAGTAGAAATTTGCAGTCGCCTTCGGCGAATGCTTTGGAGAGATCATTGCCATAGTCGACGGACGGATCGAAATAATCGAGCGCCTTGGTCATCAAAAGGTAAGAATTAGCGTCGAAGTTCGAACTGAAGCGCTCACCCTGATAATGCAAGTAGCTCTCGACTTCGAAGTCGACATTAAGACCAAAGCTCAGTGTCCCTGAGCGCAGGTCGCGTCCGAGATTGCCGCGTGTCGTATTTTCTAGCTGTGAGCCTGCGTTGCCGAATTTAGCCCGCATCGCGCTATCAGAAAGATAGGTTATATGACCCACCATGCGCGCGAGCATCAATCCTTGCTTAGGGTAGGTGTTGTGCTCGAGATAGCGCCCTGCATGAAAATTCGGATCGCTAGTAATCGAGTAGCGTGCGACTTCATTGAAGGCAATGTTCTGCGCGGAGAGTTTCGGCGCCGAGGCGATACAGACCGCATTCGCAACTCTGTCGGGATAGCTTATCGCCCAGCGCTGAACCTGCATACCACCGAGGCTACCGCCGACAACCGCAGCCCATTTTTCGATGCCGAGGCGATCCATCAGGTTTAGCTGACTTTTGACCCAATCACGGACTGTGACCACAGGGAAATCAGGCCCATAGGGCTTTCCCGTTTCTGGGTTAATGGACGTGGGACCGGTACTTCCAGCGCAGCCACCTAAATTGTTGAGCGCAACGACGAAGAATTTAGTCGTGTCGATTGCTTTGCCCGGTCCGATCGCGCTATCCCACCACCCCGGTTTGCTGTCGCTGGCCGAGTGATAGCCTGCGGCATGGTGGTCGCCGCTGAGGGCGTGACAGATGAGAATCGCGTTGCTGCGCGCAGCGTTAAGCTCGCCATAGGTTTCGACCATCAGATCGTAGCTCGGGAGTGTTTTGCCGCTGCGCAGCTGCAACGGTTCGTCGAAGTGATAGGAGCGAGGCGTTACGATGCCGACCGAATCCGGCGCGTCTATCGCGCTGCGGAGAGCAGACGTCTGCGTCTCTTCAAGCTGTGTTGAGTCGATTGCCATAGCGTGTTTGAGTCTTCGTTAAATGCCCAGAATTACAGCGGCCATGCCGGTTGTGATGCCAAAGGTCTCGTAGATGAAATTTTGCAGCAACTGAATGCCCAGGAAAATAACAATCGGTGAGAAGTCGAGGCCACCGATAGCGGGGATGACCGAGCGAATTGGTCCCATCACCGGCTCGGTGAGCTGCCAAACTAGCTGGAGCAAGGGGTGAGGCGTTGTGTTGCCACTAAACATCATGACAAATGACATGATTATCGAGCCGATTATCGCGTAGTAATAAATATTGATGACGAACAGCAAATTGCCGACGAACGCCCAGGCGACGAGAGCACCTAGAGACGGAGGACTCGCACCGTAGAGCGCGATGAGCCCATAAATCGCGCCCAGTTGGACCAATAGGGCGGCGATAAGCGTAGAAAAATCGATGCCACGGTAGCCTGGGACCACGCGTCTGAGCGGCCTGACTAACGGATCGGTAAAGCGCACGATGGCTTGGGACATCGGGTTATAAAAATCTGCGCGCGCGATTTGCAGTAAGAATCGCAGCAATAGCATTAGCAGATAGATGCCACCTAGGGTGCTGACTAATGTGATGCCTGAGCTGCTCATAAAATCCATTCTCTAATCCCCGTGCAAATCGCTCGGTCGAGCGATCCAGTTGTTTAGCTTTCTCTCAAACTTGTAGCTTGCTGCGAACCGTAGGCATAGATAAAAGGTGCGCCTATAGCCTCACACCTCGCCGGCGAGTTCAACCGAGCGAGCGTGTGCTGCTTGCAATGCGCCGTCGACGAGTTGACGAAGGCCGCCGTCTTCAAAATGGTTAATCGCCCGCTCAGTCGTGCCGTTTGGCGAGGTCACATTGCGCCTTAACTGCGCCGTTTCTTCGTCGCTTGCGAGCGCGAGCTGCGCTGCGCCCAGCGCAGTCTGGTAAGTAAGCGCCTTCGCGAGTTCGGTACTAAGTCCGAGTTTAACCGCGCTCTCTTGCATCGCTTCCATCATCAAAAAGAAATAGGCGGGACCGCTTCCCGAAAGCGCGGTGACGCTATCGATGTCGGATTCTTTTTCGACCCATACACTCAGCCCAACTGCACCTAGCAGCTGATCGGCGATATCGCGCTGCGTGCCGTCGACGCAGGCGTTAGCGAACAAGCCGCTTGCGCCGCTGCCGACGAGGGCCGGCGTGTTAGGCATGCAGCGAACGAGCGCCGCATCCGAGCCAAACCAGCGCTCGAGCGCCGCGAGGGTAATGCCTGCGGCAATCGAGACGATTAGCGGTCGGCGCTCCTCTAAGGACGAGGCGAGCGCGGTGCAGACAGCACTCATAACCTGTGGCTTCACTGCGAGCACGATGACGTCAGCTGTCCGCGCGATGGTCTCGTTGTCTGCCGCGCTCAACCCTGTTCTTGCAGCGAGTGCGCCAAGTTTCTCGGTGTCTAAGTCGGACGCGCTTATTAAGCTGGCCGCATGGCCTCGATTGATCAGGCCGCCAATGATGCTGCTAGCCATATTGCCAGCGCCGATGAAGCCGATGCGAGTGTCTTGCAAGGTTTATCTCCAAGCTGTGTTTATTGCCCACCGCGACGAGCAATCGCCTCAGCAGATCGTAGAGCTAAAGTTTACCGACTTGAGCGCCAATGCGCGAACCCCTTAGCTCGGGCGGGCGCCGAAAAGTGCGGTACCAATTCTTACGAGGGTCGACCCCTCGGCAATAGCCGCATCGTAGTCGCCACTCATGCCGATAGAGAGCGTGTCGAGTGTAGGCATTGCTTGGCGCAGGCGCTCGAATTCTTGACGCAGCGGCGCATAGCATGCACGCTGCTCGGCAATACTATCGAGCGGCGCGGGAATCGCCATGAGGCCTCTAAGAGTGAGGTTGGGGAGGCTTGCGACGAGCGCACAGAGGGATTCAGCCTCGGTGAGTGGGACGCCGGACTTACTGTCCTCGTTCGATAGATTTACCTGAACGCAAATGTTGAGAGGCGCCAGCGCTGCGCCGCGCTGCGCTGAGAGCCGTTCGGCTATCTTGGCGCGATCGACGCTATGAACCCAATCGAACGCATTGGCGATATCGCGCGTCTTATTAGATTGGATCGGGCCGATGAAATGCCAGACCAAGCCGAGGTCGGCAAGGGCTTCGCGCTTATCTAAAGCCTCTTGCACGTAGTTCTCGCCGAAATCGCGCTGTCCAGCCGCACAGGCGTCGCGCATCGCGTCGGTCGACTGGCGTTTGCTGACGGCAAGCAGCGTAACCGCGTCTGCGGGACGGCCATGGCGCGTTGCAGCCGCCTCGATATTCGTTCGCAGCTCGGACAGCGTTTTACTAATATTCGGCATCGTGAGGCAATTCTCAGTGGGTGAAGCGTTGCCCCTAGGTGAAATTCACGGCGGGGGTTACCATGCAGGTATTGTCAATCAGCAAGTGGACTGCGATCAATGAAAATTGCCGATCTTCTAAATTTAAGCATTGAACGCGGCGCCTCCGACCTCCATCTGACGGCTGGTCTGCCACCCTTGGTACGCATCGACGGTGAAATATGCCCACTGTTTGCTGAGCCGGTGATTGGGCTTGCCGGTAGCGGCGAGAGTATTTCTCAGCACGAGGTCCTGGCGCTTTTGCATGAGGTGATGAAAGAGGATCAGCGCCGCAAATTTGAGGACAGACTCGAGGCGGATTTTTCCTATGAGCTGGCGGGCGTTGCTCGTTTTCGTGTGAATGCATTCCATCAGAACCGCGGTGCGGCCGCCGCATTTAGAACCATTCCTGCCAAGGCTATGACAATGGAAGACTTAGACCTTGGACCTATTTTCAAAACTATAGCCGATGCACCGCGAGGCTTAGTTATCGTGACCGGGCCGACTGGTTCGGGTAAAAGTACGACACTCGCGGCGCTCATTGACTATCTAAACAAAACCAAATCGCAGCATATTCTGACCATTGAAGACCCGATCGAATTCGTTCACGAAAGTAAGCGCTGCCTGATCAATCAGCGCGAGGTGCACCGTGACACGCACAGTTTTTCGGACGCGCTTCGGTCTGCGCTTCGCGAAGACCCCGACATCATTATGGTTGGCGAGCTGCGCGACCTCGAGACTATAAGGCTCGCGCTCACCGCAGCCGAAACTGGTCATTTAGTCTTTGCGACGCTGCACACAACGTCGGCCGCAAAGACAATCGACCGCGTGATTGATGTTTTTCCGGCTGGAGAAAAAGACATGGTTCGCTCAATGCTCTCAGAATCTCTCCAAGCGGTTGTGTCGCAGGTACTGCTTCGCAAAAAAGGCGGCGGACGGGTTGCTGCTTTCGAGATCATGCGCGGCACGGGTGCGATCCGTAATCTGATTCGCGAGGACAAAGTCGCACAGATGTACTCGACGATTCAAACCGGTGCCTCGCAAGGGATGGTGACACTCGATCAATCGCTTAAGAATCTCGTGGATCAGGGACTGGTGCACGCCGATGTCGCGCGGGCGAAGGCCAAATCGCCGGAAAATTTTTAAGCTTTTGGCTCTGGCGGGTTGTTGGGCTTTCGTTGACCTTCTCTGACTTTGTTAGACGTTGTTAGATTTCGCGCCGGCCGGTTTGGGCGTTTCGCTGATTCAATTCCTACCTAAACTCGCCGCGCGAACTCGGCCAACCAATTCTCTAAAATAATCTGCGCGGCGACATCGTCTATAGCCTGCTTTTTCTGCGCGCCCTGGCCACGCCTGCTGCTGAGTTTGCCGCTAGCGTCCCAATCGGCCTCATCGATTATCCGCTCGGCAGCTTCGACCGACGATAGCCGTTCGTCGAAGCCGTAGCTAGGTTTGTGGAAGCGGCCATTGAGGCGATGTCCGAATTTTACTGCGCGGAGCATGAGTGGGCTCTCGCTGCCATCTAGGTTGTAGGGCAGACCCACAACAAAGACATCGGGCCGCCAGCGATCGATCAGCGCGGCGATATCGCTCCAGTCGGGAACCCCATCGCGCGCTCGAATCACTGCCACCGCCTGTGCGGTGCCGGTAAGGCTTTGCCCATAGGCGACGCCGATACGCTGGGTGCCGTAGTCAAACGCAAGCGCGCTTAGCTGCCTTTTCTGCTGAGGGAAACTATCTAGTGGCGTCATCGCAGTGCTCAGAACTTGATTAGCGGTCATCATAACGCAGAGCTTACGAGCTAGCCTACTGCGCCAGTATCACTGCCCCAGGTCGCGTGCTCAGTCACTCTTTCCCGCGCTTTGTAATCGCGCCGCTGCCTCAAACGGCGGCGCGCTCCGCGCGATTAATAGCTCCGGAGAGCATTGCCTTCGTGAAAGCGCCACGTGCGGATAATCTCCACGACGTCGGCTTGCTTGCTTAATTCGGGTGGGAAGGGCTCGTAGGGTGAGGCGAGCATGACGATATCTAATGCCGCCTGATCGAGTATCGCATGCCCCGAGGATTGCAGTATTTCGGTTTTTTGAATACTTCCATTGGGCAGTATTGAGACGAGTAACCGCAGGCTGCCATAGAGTTTTTGGCGTTTAGCCGCGTCGGGATAGTTGAGGTTGCCGATAGCTTCGATCCGGCGGCGCCAGCCATCGAGATAGAGCGCATCCTCACTGCGCTGGGTCGATGCGGCAGTGAGCACAACCCGTCGTGGACGCCGCGCATACTCCTGCACCTCGGAGTCGAGCTGTGCGATCAGGCTTGCGATCGCGAGGCGAGTTGAATCTGGCGTCGATAGCTGAGCATCACCGTCTTCGGTTATGGTCAGCGCGTCGTTGGCCTGCTCGCGTGACTCCGCCGATGTCGTGACTATCTCGGTGCTGCCCTGCCGCTGCTGTGCTCTTTGTTCCGGCGCTACGGGTCTCGCCGCTTGCAGCGTGGTGGATTCGAAGTCGGCTTGAAAGGGCGAGGTGGGTGCGACAGGTGTGGCGTCTTCGGCCAGCGTGCCGCTGCCAAGCTGATTAGCCTGAGCGAGAAAATCGGCGCGCTCCGGCGCTATCTCGCTATGATGAGCCGCGAGGGTTATCTCAAGCGTTGGAGTCTCGCTCGTCGACTGTGCGGCGCCGAAGCCTATGCCGAAAATGAGGATGCCATGCACCGCGATCGACAGAAACATCGTGAAGTTAAAGCGTTCGCGCTCTACCGCGTCCGCATTCATTTGTCCTAGCCTCTAGCCGCGAGTTTAGTGGCGATAACGTCCATCAGGTCCCCGGCGATATCAAGTTCGTGCGCGCGATCGAGCTCGCGCACGCAGGTCGGGCTCGTCACGTTGATTTCGGTGAGGTAATCACCAATCACGTCTAGACCAACGAAAAGGAGCCCTTTTTCGCGCAGAACCGGCGCGACCTGGGCGCATATCCAGCGCTCGCGATCAGTGAGCGGCATCGCAACGCCGCTGCCTCCCGCTGCGAGGTTGCCACGCGTTTCCCCCGACATCGGGATTCGAGCGAGGCCGTATTCCGCTGGCACGCCGTCGACCATGAGTATCCGTTTATCGCCAGCGACGATCTCTGGGAGAAACTTTTGCGCCATAATTTGTTGACGACCGTGATCGGTCAGCGTCTCGATGATGACACTCAGATTAGGATCGCCGGCTTTGACGCGGAAGATCGAGGCGCCGCCCATGCCGTCGAGTGGCTTGAAGATCACATCGCCGTGTTCGGCGTGAAACGCCTTCAGTCGTGCCGCAGACGCAGCGACTATAAGCGGCGGACAGCACTGTGGAAATTGCGTGGCGAAAAGTTTTTCGTTGCAGTCGCGAAGGCTGCGGGGGTCATTCACAACTAGCGTACCGGCGCGCTGCGCCGCCTCGAGTATGTAAGTCGAGTAGATAAAATCCATATCGAACGGCGGGTCTTTGCGCATTAACAGAACATCGAGCTCAGATAGCGCAGTGTCCTGCGGGCTGCCGAGCTCATACCAACTTTCGGGGTTGTCTTGGACACTGAGACGGCGAACTATGCCCCGCGCCAGCCCCTGATCGAGTGAAAGGTCGTTCTGCTCCATGTAGTACAACTCCCAACCGCGGCGCTGTGCGGCAAGGAGCATGGCTAGCGTTGTGTCTTTTTTGACGTTGATGTCCGCGATCGGATCCATGACCACGCCGAGTTTTACCGTCATTGCATCCTACCTACCGTTGAAGTCGTTGAAGTCATTGAGGCCGTCGAAACAAAAAGAGTATCGAAGGGGTGATAATAGCCTAGATCGACTTTTCGCGCATGGGCGTTATACGCAAAGCGGTGCGCCTCTAGGGTGCAGACAAGCGCGTCGCTCCGGTGCCGCAAAGCCGTTATAATGGCTGGAGTGGTAGACCGGCATTGTGATCAACCAACGCTGCTGGCGTAGCGCAACACCGATAATCGAAGAGGGATCGACTTGAGAACTTTGGGCTTTGCATGGGGTATCGCTGGCGTGCTTTTGCTGCTGTCATTCGCTATCTTTCGCCTCGCTCCGATCGCCTTCGAGCTGGGTGAGCTGCAACTGAGCCTCGCCCATTGGGCCAGCCTGGTCTTCAGTATCCTCTACATGGCGTATGCCGAGGGTTATAAAGGGTTTCATCGCGGATTTTCCCCGCGCGTTGTTCAGCGCGCTAACTATTTGCGCGAGAATCCGCGTTGGCATCATGTGCTCTTAGCGCCGGCGTTCTGCATGGGTTATATCTATGCCACCCGTCGCCGCCAGATCCTGTCAATTGGGCTTACGCTTGTTGTCATGGGGTTTGTGGTTATCGCGCGTCAACTCCCGCAGCCCTGGCGGGGAATTCTTGACGCAGGCGTGGTCACCGGGCTGAGTCTTGGGATTGTGTCCATTCTGTATTTTTTGCTTAACAGCCTGCGTACGCCCGGGTTTATAACAGTTTCACCTGAAGTCCCCCAACCGGTGTTTGTAGACACCGACGCGGCGGCCCATCCCGATGCCTAGCGCTCCGAACGCCCTCGCTGCGTCGAAGCCCAGTCGGCACTGCGCGGTAATCGTTACCTTCAATCCTGACTTAACCGCCTTGCTCAAACTCCTAGGTCAGCTCGAGAAAGACAGCGACTTTATTGTTTTAGACAACGGCAGCAAAAATATCGGGGAAGTTTCTGCGTCCATCGAGGTCTATTCCCGCTGTCGGGCAATCGAAAAAATTGGCGAGAATATCGGTTTGGCACGCGCGCTGAATAAGGGTATCGCGTGGGTGAAAGAGCACGGCTATGAATTTGTTTTTTTGTTCGATCAAGACAGTCGTCCCGGGGATATGTTTGCCCGGGGACTTATCGAAGCATTTGAGCGCGCCTCTAAACTGAGCAGAAAGGGCGTGGCGGCAGTTGGGCCTCGCATCATGAATCCGCAGTCGATGAAGCAAACGCCATTTAAATTGTTCGATCGACTAGTAGGGCGCACTAATCGCCGCTTCGAGGGGCTGCGAACTGAGTTTAAAGCGGACTTTCTAATCACCTCGGGGACGCTTATTCCACTCGCGATTATTGATGCGGTTGGTGCAATGCGCGATGACTACTTTATCGATAATATCGATCTCGAATGGTGTTTCCGCGCGAAGGCAATGGGCTATGACTTGATCGGCTCCGATGCGTCCATTCTCTATCATGCCATTGGCGAACGCAGCGCTCATCCTTGGGTGCGCGCCGGCCTGATTGCACAGCACAACCCTTCGCGGAGCTATTATTCGAGCCGTAATCGAGTTCATCTCTACGGCGTGGACTACGCGCCACTCGGATGGAAGCTGAGAGACGCGCCGCGGTTTGCGCTTAAAGCACTCTGGTTATTCCTAAGTTCGCAGCAGCGTCGCGACTATTTTTCCAGTATCCGCCAGGGCATACGAGACGCGGGGACTTTGCCGAAATGATTGAGGGAGCGTCACTGCGTATCGCAGTCTTGTTGTCTACTTACAACGGGGAGTCTTATCTCGCCGCACAGCTTGATTCATTACTTGCGCAAACTCACCAGAATCTCGTCATTGTTGTACGCGACGATGGCTCGAGCGATAGCACACCGCAGTTACTTAAAGACTATGCTCAGGCATCGCCCGATAGATTCCACATTATCGAAGAGGAGCCGAAAAATTACGGGCCGAGCGGTAGTTTTTCGGTGCTCTGCGAGTACCTGCTTGCCAATAAATCGGCCTTAGGATTCGATCACGTTATCGCCTGTTTTTGCGACCAAGACGATGTCTGGGTTAAAGAAAAACTGGCTTTGCAGCTAAAGTGCTATTTGCAGGTTGAAGGTTGCGACAGTAAGCCTGTTCTTGTTCATTCTGACCTCGAGGTGGTAGACGAAAGCCTCGAGAAGGTTGCGGATTCGCTAATCGCTTATCAGGGCCTCGAAATCGAGCGCAATCGCTTCCCGCATTTAGCAGTGAGCAATTTAGTGACGGGTTGTACTGCTCTGTTTAACGAGGCGCTGCTGTGCGCAGCGCTCCCCGTTCCGAAACACGCCATGATGCATGATTGGTGGTTCGCCATGACAGCCACCGCGTTTGGCGAACTGGTGTTTATCCCGAGTCCACTCGTTCGATACCGTCAGCATGGACGCAATACCATCGGTGCCAAGCAGCGTGAGATTTCGGAAACCGCGGACAGAGGTCTGGTGAGACGCCTACTCTCGCTCGAACACAACAAACACTTAGTCGACGTTGCGCGACAGGCGAAGGAATTTGATCGCCACTTCGGCAGAAAATTGCCGCTTAAGCATCGACTCGCTCTATTTCTGGCAACGCGAATGCGATCGGGTAGCGCCATTTTTCAGCGTGTTTATTATCGCCTTCTACGGCGTTTCTAATTTATCTCAGCAAGGCGAGATTTAATTCTTTCGCCGACAGCACGAGGCGAGAATTCCGCTTCGATAAATTTCTTCGCTCTAGCGCCGAGCTGCTGCGCGAAGTCTGGCTCATCGACAAGCCGCCGCATTGCAGCGCTGGCCTGTTCCACAGACGGATCTGCCCAACGCTGACCTTTCAGATAAGGCCCATAGTCCTGCGCTAAGGTAATCAATTCATAATCGATCGGTATACAGTGACTCGCGTCGGTGTAATCAGTCGAACCAGACCAGTTAGTCACAATGACGCTTTTTCCCAAGCTCATTGCTTCGGCAGGGCCTAGGCCGAATCCCTCGGATCGATGTAGCGAAACAAAACAGTCGACGACGTTGATGAGTGAGTCGATCTCCGATTTGCTATGGTCGTCTGTAAACACGATGATGTTGTGGCGCGTTCCGATGACTTCCCTTAGCGCAATCATCGATTCGGCTGTCGCATTATTAACTTTAAGCACGAGAGTCGCGCGCTCGTCTTCGGCCTCGAATGCGGCCATAAACGCATTGAGCGCCGCCTTCGGGTTCTTGCGCTCGGCCATGCTGCGCGTGTCGTACATCGCAAGGAAAATAAAGGAGTCTTTGGGGAGGCCAAAGTAGTCTCGATTAAGGGACGCAACAGGACTCGGTGCCACGCAGTGCGGAATGCACACGACGGGTTTCTCTGTTTCTGACGCGATCGCTTGGCGCACAAATTCTGACGGCACCCAGATCTCATCGACCTCATCGAGTGCAGGACGCCAGCCCTCCGGCATTGTTTCAAGCTCCCACGCCCAGTAGGCAATGTGATAACTTTTCTCGATTAAGAACGTTGGTATTGTCGCGCGAGCAAGGTGGAGATAGTCGGCGTTGATATGCCACAGCGTGACAGAGAAGGGCGCGTTGTTGCACTCTTTATGTTGCCATGAAAGGTCGCCCATGCGCGCGGGGTTATCGCGTTCAAAATTTATGATGCCAAAATCGATATCCGCCGCGGCGAGTGCGCGTGCGTCAGACCTAGCACCTTCACCCAAGCCCATTTCGGCGCGAATGTAGCCAATTAAATTAACACCCTGCACGGGCAATGAGTCACCAGAGTCTACCGCGCTGTAATCCTCGGCTTCTACAGAGTCTAGCACCTCGGCTGATAGCGCTAGCTCCGCGCGGCCGTCGACGCCAGTCAAGGTCAGGTTCGGATTGTAGTACTCATCGCCAGCGCGCAGCACGTCACCCCATTTTTCCCACATGCGCATTTCATCTTCCTTGGGCACGTGTGTTTTCCGAGAAATACTCTCGTGGTGAATCAGCGCGCAGCGCGGTGTCCAAATGTTGATGAGGCCGGCCTGCCTTAGCCTTAGGCATAGGTCTACGTCGTTGCTCACCACAGCGAGGCTCTCATCGAAACCGTTCACCGCATTAAACTTCTCTCGACTTACCATCAAGCATGCGCCGGTGTTAGCAGACACCTCTCTGGCGAGATTGTGCAGATTGCCGCGTAGCTCACTGCTCGGTGACATCTTGTGAAAAAGATGAAGGCCACCGCCACCTGAGTTGATAAGGAATACGCCCGCATGCTGCAACTGTCCCTCAGGGTAATAGAGCAACGCACCGACTGTTCCAACAGTGGGTCGCTGCGCCTGCTTTACCAGTTCGGTGAGCCAGCTCGCGTCGATAATTTCAACGTCGTCATTGAGGAAAAGGAGGAACTCTCCATTGGATTCGCGAGCGCCGAGATTATTTAGGCGCGGCCAATTGAAGTCGAAATCGCATTCGATTACGGTCAATCCCTTATCAACGAGGTAGCGAATCCCTTCGGGATTTTTTCCGCGGCTATTGTCTAGTATGACAACTTCGAAATTAGGATAGCCTGTAAGCGAAAGCAGCGACTCTATACAAGGTTCGATTATGTCGAGCTTGGCCATAGTAGGAATAATGATGCTGACACGAGGCGTCGTAGCTAGGGGCCGGTCGACATAGCGCACCGGCTCAGAACCCTCGCTGGGGCAATGTTCTAGCAGCTTGCATCCCGGTTCTTTGTCTTCGAGAAAATTACTTGCCCATAAAGTCTCTGTGAGCTGCCCCGCGTCCGGAGTTGACGTTTGCGTCCAGAGAACCTCTGGCACTCGCGCAACTTTTTCTGCTGCGTTACCCAGTTCGAGCAAAAGGCGATAGCGCAGCGTTGCGATAGTCTGCGGGTTATTTCCGATAACCTCGGCTAGCGAGTTAAGCAATGTCTCGGTGTTGATGCGTGCGAAAAGCTCCGCGGCAAACAGATACACACCGCCGATATAATCTCGACCCAGAAGGTGTTCGGACGACCAGCCGAATGTAAATTCGGGGTTTGTTTGAACGCCACTCGAGTCAAGGTAATCGTGGTCTGAATAGACAAGTTCTGCGCCAGTCCCCTCGCGAAGCGATGCGAAAGACTGCAGCGCATGGGGGGCGAGCCTCTCCGCTTTATCGATGAGTAGTAGTTCATCGGCTGATTCAGCCGCGTTAGACAGGCTGCGTAGGAATGCGCCCGCATAGTCTCGCGGCTCGTAATCGCTAGAAATCATACAAACGACAGCGGCGACTGCTGAATTCTTCTGCAGTGACGCAGTATAGGCATCAAGATCATTGTCATCTTTTTCTGCCATCACCATCACGGCAATACGACTCGATGCTGCCGGATTCTTTTCGAACCGCCGTGCAGCGAGCTGTTCCCGGTCGCTAACCCAACGCTGATAAATTGCAGAGCGAGTAAGGTTAACTACTTCACGTTCAAGCGAGACGTTGTCCGAGCCGTCGTCGAAGGTAATAGTTAAGGTGAACCGGCCCCGTGGTAAGAAGCGCTTTTCGAAGGTTTCCAAAAAACCAGAACTGCGTGCTTCGGCCGTTGCGCGGAACGAGGCGGCGACGTCGTCTCGCGGAAGGCTAGGCGCGAATGTGCGGTAAAGCCTTTCGCCAACTGAAACGGAAATCGAAACACGGTTGCCTGCAGAAAACGCCCAGCCGGCTAGAGTCAGGTCATCGTCGACCAATTGAATGTTCGGACCCGGTGAGTCTACGCTGCATTTAATCTTGCCTCGTGCTCGCTTAGTTGCCATTGGGCTTACCGAAGAGTTATTGGAAGCCTCGGCTGTGACTCTGCCAACGGGGGCCGCGGTCGAGCGTGCGACAACACTCTTCACGCTTCTTGAAATATAGCGATAGGGTTTGGTGACTCGCCACGAGAATGAATTGAGTACGGCAGTGAGATGCTGTGACAGATTCTTGTTCTCTTGCGCTAGATTTTCTAAACCGCGGCGTAGCTCATCCGTCGAAGCCTGCAAAGACTTTATTTCTCTAACAAGACTACGAGTTGACTCCTCGGTCTCAGCCCGTTCGTTCTCAAAACTTGCAAGGAGTTCGCGCCTCGCCTGTTCCGCTTCCGCGCCCAGCTGCTGCAACGCAGCCTGATACTCTTGTTGCGAGAGACGGAGATGTTTATGCAGATCTGCAATTTCGTCCGAAGAATCAAAGGTGCCAAAAACTTCGTTGAGTTCCGCAGGG
>JALRKV010000070.1 GCA_023254735.1 Pseudomonadales bacterium
GAAAAATATCTTTTAGTTTTTGGAAAATATTTCGAGTTGAATTTCCTGTAAAAGATGTATACAATTCTTCACTAACTTCAATGTTTAATTCTTTGAATAGAACACACGGGCCCACGCCGCTGGTTGAGGCGCGCGGGCTGACACGGTATTTTGACGTCGGCCGCGGCAGGCGCGTCCACGCGGTCGACAACGTCTCGCTTAGTGTGGCCGAACGTGAAATCGTCGGGCTCGTTGGCGAAAGCGGCTCGGGAAAATCGACCTTCGGCAAAACCCTCTTAGGCCTGCACGACAAGACCGCGGGCGAGGTGCTGTTTAGAGGCGAGGTGTTGCCGGCGAAATACCGTGCGGCAGATTACCAGCGACTCGCGGGCAACATGCAGATGATTTTTCAAGACCCGTATTCGTCGTTAAATCCGCGAATGACCGTCGGGGAGATAGTCGCCGAGGGACTTAGGCTCCATGCAGGAGTAAGCAATGCTATGGCGCGCGAGCGCGTCGCTGAATGGCTTGGCAGGGTAGGGCTGCAACCCGATCATATGTCACGCTACCCGCACGAATTCTCGGGTGGTCAGCGCCAGCGCATCGGCATCGCGCGCGCTCTCATCCTGGAGCCAGATTTTGTTGTGTGTGACGAGCCGATTTCGGCGTTAGATGTCTCGGTGCAGGCACAGGTTATTAACCTGCTCGGCGAGTTAAAAGAATCGATGGGACTCACGCTGCTCTTCATCGCGCACGATCTGTCGATGGTGCGCTATGTGAGCGATCGCATGGCGGTGATGTATCTCGGTTCACTGGTCGAGATTGGTCGCGCCGACGCGCTTTATTTTGATCCGAAACACCCCTACACCGAGGTGCTCATCGGCTCGAATCCCGAGCCCGATCCCGAACTAGAGCGCAGTCGTCCTTCGACGGCGATTCAGGGCGAGATCCCCTCACCGGTCAACGTCCCTTCGGGCTGTCGCTTTGCGAATCGTTGCCCGAAGGTGATGGAGGTATGTAAGAGCGTGACGCCGCAGCTCATCAAGCTCAAGGATTTGGATCGAGAAGTCGCGTGTCATCTATACAACTAGCGACATAAAACCCAGCGTCAAGGCTAGTCCTCTTCCTGCTCCAACTTCCACACGTATTCGGTAAGACCACGGAAATCGGTCTTGCCGCTACCCATGCGAGGGAAGCTCGACACGGTAACGTATTTGCGCGGGAGCGCGATATTTGGCAGGTCTTCGGACAAGCGTTTGTTCGTCTTGGATGAATCCACTGCCTTGCTCGTGACAGCGACTATTTTCGACCCGCGTTTCGCGTCAGGTAGTTCGACCACACAGCACTCGCAGTCCATGTCGGTCACATTGTTTAAACACTCTTCGACCGCGACGAGCGACACCATTTCGCCACCGATTTTAACGAAGCGTTTTAGGCGGCCTTTGTGGTAGAGGTATCCGTCGGCATCCATGTAACCGAGGTCGCCTGTGTCGTACCAACCAGACTTGAGCTTGAGTGAGGACTCTTCGACATCGTTGAGATAGCCTCCCATCACATTGTCGCCGCGCACTAAGATTTTCCCGATCTCACCTGTCGGGCACTCTTCGCCAGTCTCGTAGCTTAAGATTTTTACTTGAACGCCCGGTATGGGAACGCCGATGCTTCCAGCGCGGTTATCGCTGCGTGGATTGGCGGAAATAACAGGCGAGGTTTCTGTAGTGCCATAGCCCTCATGAATTTCGAGATTTTGCTTTTCACGATAGAGCTGACGTAGGGTGTCGGGGCATTTGTCGGCGCCAGAGACTGCGAGCTTGATGCTGTTAAAATCGCCCGGCTCGGACTGCCTGATGTAACCCTCGAGGAAAACTGGCGTGCCAACCAGCAGCTCAGGCTTTGTCTCGCGAATAATCTTTGCGACCGTCTTGAATTCGAGCGGATTCGCATAGGTAATCGATGTCATGCCGAGACACAAAGGTGTCCAGAGATTGATTGTAAGCCCGAACACGTGGAAGTAGGGCAGTACCGCGAGGAGGCGGTCCATACCATAGATTTCCATGTGTGCGCAGAACGAGTCGATATTCGATAGGATGTTGCGCTGCGTGAGCTGAACAACTTTCGGGTCTTTCTCGCTGCCGCTGGTAAATAGAATAACAGCGGGTGTATCGAGGTCATTGCGTCCGACGAGTCGCTTTAGCAATGGCGTCGGCAGCAGAGTCTTAATAAAAGCGACGCCTTTCTCGAGCGGACTCAGCGTGGCAAGGATGTCCTCGATAAACAACATGTCAGCAAGCTGCGGACAGCCTGTCTTTTCTAACAGCGCTCGCGTTGTGATTATCGTATGAAAATCGCACTGATGCTGAGCGTATCGGCAGTTCTTCTTAGCGCCGGTGGAATAATTGATCATGACTGGTGTGCGGCCCGCCATCACTGCGCCCAACACGGCGAGTGCGCCTCCGCCAGACGTCGGTAGCATTATTCCTATGCGGCCGCGCTCGAGTTTTCTAAAGCGGCGAGCAAGAATTAGGCCGGCCAAAAGCGCCTGCTTGAAGGTGATGTCGCGACCAGTTGTCCGGTCGATAAAGGCGACTTTATTGGGAGACCGCCGCGCGGAGTCTATAAATCGATGCTGTAACATGGGTCGAGTGTATCCCATGCTGTCGATGGGTGGAACTGAGCCTGAGAGTTAGCCTGATAAGAAATTACTAACTAATCTGGCCCGTTCTCCTCGCTACGTGTTCAGCACAAACATCGCCGATATCTCGACGCAGGAATCAAGCGGCAGGACATTGCTGCCTAGCGCGAGCCGGGTATGTTTGCCTGCGTCTCCAAATACCTCGACCATTAAGTCCGAGGCTGCGTTGATGACCGTAGGCTGTGCGGTAAAGTCGTCTGCGCTTGCGACGAAACCCTGCAAGCGGACGCAGCGTCTAACCCTGTCTAGATCGCCGCCACAGGCACTCTTTAGCGCGGCAAGAATATTAATCCCACACTGCCTTGCAGCGGCTCTCGCCTGTTCGACCGTCACTTGAGTAGGCACCTTGCCGGGGTACATTAACTCTCCGGCGTACATTGGAATCTGGCCGGCGATATAGGCTACGTTCCCCTCAACTGCATAAGCGACATAGTTAGCGAGAGGTGCAGGTGCAGCGGGAAGCGTGATGCCCAATTCAGCCAGTCGCGACTCCACTCGCCCCGCGCTTGCGGCAAAGAGCGCTTCGCTTCGAGACAGACCCACGACCACGCCTAGACCAAGCGCTGCCGAGAGCAAGTCGCGCCTTGGCAGTAAAGTCTGAGTCTCTTTTTTGCTGCTAGTCATCTCGATCGTGGGCTTGCTCATGCGTAAGTCTCCTCAAAAGGGGGAATTCAATTGCCGCTGCGGGTGTCTGGCAGCGCGAAGGCGACCAGTTCGGGTTCGTGCTCGCGATCGCCAATAGCGACCACAATAAACTGTTTACCTGCGGCGACATAACTTATCGGCGCGCCGGTTGTGCCTGCCTCAAGCTCTCTCTCCCAGTGAATTTCTCCTGTCAGTTTGTCGTAGGCGCGGAACATAAAGCCGCCGCTGTTAGTGGCGATCTCAACGGGCATGTCCGCAGGGATTCGGCCCCCGGGGCGCTGATTTGTCAGTCCCTCGCCCAAAAACAGCAGTGTCTTGGTAAGCAAAGGCGAAGGGCGACCGGGCACACCGAGCTTCTCTATGCCAAGGTGCGCGATTGCGGGGTTGTCTACCGGTCCAACGCCGTTCGGCACCATCCATTTGTGTTCGCCGGTATTCATGTCTATTGCTGTTATACGGCCGTAGGGTGGCTTAAACAGCGGAAGTCCCTGAGGGCCTCCAAGCCAGCGTCGTGCGCCTTTTACATAGCGGAGGTTGGTCACCTCGGGGTCGCCTGGTTCGAGGTCAGCAACAAAGGGTGCGGTGATGGAAGGTATATAAAGCATGCCTGTTTCGGGATCAAAAGAGGCGCCCTGAAGATCGGCGCCGCCCTGTGAGCCAGGCAGTTGAATCGTGCCAAGGGTTCCGTCTGGAGATTCATCGCGTATCGACGGTGGCGTGAACAGCGGGCCGGTGACATAGCGGTTGAAAATTTCGAGCGCCTGCGCGCGCAGCTCGGGGGTAAAGTCGATCAGGTTGTCCTCGGTTGCGCCCTGCCGATCGAAAGGGGCGGGTTTGGTTGGAAATGGCTGCGTGGGTGACGTCACCTCCCCGGGCACCGAGGATGCTGGGACTGCACGTTCCTCTATCTCCCATACCGGCTCCCCGGTTTCTCGATCGAAGACGAAGGCGAACCCCTGCTTGGTCAACTGTGTCACTGCACGAACTGGCTCACCATCGACGACAATGTCCATCAGAATCGGCGCGGCTGGCGGATCATAGTCCCAAAGGCCATGGTGCACCGTCTGGTAATGCCATACGCGCTCGCCGGTTTCGGCATCGACGGCAACGAGGCTTTGGCTGAAGAGATTGTCACCCAGCCGATGCCCACCGTACATGTCGTTGGTTGCAGAGCTGATGGGCATGTAGACAAGGCCGAGTGTCTCGTCAGCACTAAACAAGGCCCACATGGGCGCGTGCCCGGTGTAAGACCAGGAACGATCCTGCCATGAGTCGGTGCCGAATTCTCCCTCTTGTGGAATAGTGTGATAGGTCCACCTCAGCTCACCAGTGCGGACATCGAAGGCGCGTACATCGCCTCGATGGGCTTCCTTATTTGAGAAGGTGTCGGACATAGCCTGTCCAATCACGATGACATCTCTCACTACCATGGGCACGCCGCCCCAGCGGAAGCGCTCGAATTCGGCGGGCATGAGTTGCAGGTCGACGCGCCCTTGATCGCCGAAGCTCTCTATTGATCGACCCGTCGCTGCATCGAGGGCATAGAGGTAAGTGCCACGCTGCACAAAAACCCGCGGTGTCTCGATGTCACTTTGGTCTCGCCAGTAAGCAACGCCTCGCGTTGGAGCGCCAGGTAAGCCCTCCGCGCCACCCACGGGGTCTTGCACCCAGAACGTCTCCCCAGTCGCAGCATCGAATGATTCAACTAAACCGACTGCGTTAGGAATGAAGGCGACGCCGTCGATTACGACGGGTGCAGCAACGTAGTTGCTCGAAAATCGCTGATTGGGATTGAGCGTTGAGTAGTGAGCGTCGAGGGCAGGGCGGCGCCAGACTACTTCGAGCGAGGCGACGTTGCTGGCATCGATATTGGCAAGAGGTGTGTATTTAGTGCTTCCGATGTCGCCCGCGTACGCCTGCCAATCACCATCGCGAGCACCCAGCACGGCTGAGCCAGATGCGCTTGAGGGCGCGTGAGCAGGTGCTTCCGCGGTCTCGTGTTCGCCGGCGTTGGCCTGAGGGCTGCCAATCGCACCTTGCGTAGGGTTGGGGTCTGGTGCGCAGCTGACCATAAGCGCTGCAAGAAGGGCGCTCAGGAATGAATGAGGCGTGCGTAGTAAACGAGCCGTGCTTCTTATTTGGAATCCCATCGTGCTATCCCTTGGTCTAGCGCTCTAGTGGCGCGTTGCCTAGGATTCTAACGCGTTGGGCAGGGATTGCTAGCTGGCGAGGCGCTGTTTAATGCGCTTGATGATCGAGCCTAGCATCGGCACATTCTCGTAAACGAATGCACCCAGATCAAAGTAGTCGCGGTGATAGTAGATGCGATTGTTGCGCACCTTCAGGAAACTTGCTCCCTCAACCCTAATCACTTCGCCGCTTTGGCCGCGCTGGCGGAGAATCATTGTCCAGGCGAGGAAAATCTCACCGCCGGTGTCGAGTGTCTGATGAAATTTGAAATTGCAACTGTCGACCTTGCTGTATAGGTGATGAAACCTTTCTATTAAAGCGGCTTTGCCTTGGATGCCGTGAGAGGGGTCCTCAAAATAGACGTCTTCGCTGTAGAGCGGACCCAGCTCTGAGGTATTACCCGTCGCGAGGCTGCAGTAGGCGCGTTTCAGTGCATCTGCGAGGTCGGTGTTGCTCTCGCCCGTCGGAGGATTGACCGCCGATGCTATGTCGCTGTCTTTTTCTGTGTGCTTCGCTGTTTTCATGGGATATGATTAAGTCTCGGACGAATGTTGCTATCGACTGTTTAACGGCTAAAGTCGCAGAGTAGATCACTGGTGATTGAGTGATCTAGACCGAAACTTTGGGCGTTGTGAGAGACATGCATAACTTATCAGCAGCAATCGAACCATTATCAGTACGTTCTCCGCAGCGGGATAGACCTCGAGCAGTGACTATTACAGAAGAGACTCCGCTCGAAACCGAGATGGAGCAAGCCGAACGCGAGATAAGCGCAGGACCGACCGACGAAGAGCTGCTGCTGGCCGTGGGCGTGTCGCAGGACCGTCAGGCATTCAATACGTTGTTCCAACGCTTTTCGAAAAAGATCTTCGCGATGGGCATGAAGTTGACGCGAAATGAGCAGTTGGCTCACGATCTCGTTCAAGAAGCACTGATGACGGTTTGGACCAAGGCGCCGCTGTATGACTTGGATCGTGGAACGGCGCAGAGCTGGATCTTTACGCTGACGCGAAATCGCTGCTTCGATATGCTGCGCAAGAAGAAGCGGCAGCCGCAAACCATAAGCTCAGACGACATTTGGCCGCAGGACGGTGATGCGGAAATGTCCTTTGTGCATGAGGAGCAAGGCTCGCAGGCGGTAGAGATTGCGCAGATCGAGCGCTTTTATACAGAGCTGCCGGTCGCACAACAGGCAGTAATAGAACAAATTTACATTTTTGATCGCACGCACGAAGAAGCGGCGGCTGAGCTTGAGATTCCTCTCGGTACGCTCAAGTCACGTCTGCGACTTGGTGTAGCAAAGTTAAGAGTTTTAATCGGGGTTGAAGAATGACATCTGCTAATCATCATCCTAGTGACGAGGTCCTATCTGACTTCGCTCAGGGCAAGCTTTCTACTGGGATGAGCGTCGCGCTCTCAGCGCACATCGAACTCTGCCAGAGCTGTCGCCAGAGAAGCAGCGAGCTAGAATCGCGGGAAATCGTTGCGTGGCTTCAGGCTGATCAAATTCAGCCAAATGCCTCGCCTGATTTTTCGGGTATGCTCGATTTAATTACTAGCCAGCCCCAGATGACAGGCGAAGCCGCGGTCGAGCCAGACAGAGAGCCTGCGCCCTTAGTGTCTGAGATCCACATGCTGGATCACAGCATCACCCTTCCGCGTGTGCTTGCCAAAGCGGCCTCGAAGGGCTTGGTCTGGCACAAACTTGCAGGTGGCATTAATCAAGCCCAAGTGCAAATAGACAACGAAACGCAGTGCGAATTTCTGTATATGACGCCGGGCAGTCAAGTTCCAGTGCATAGGCATCAGGGCAACGAAATAACATTAGTATTAGATGGCGGGTTTGAAGACGAGTTCGGGCACTATGGTCCTTCGGACTTCGTTGTGCGCGACAAGCGCGATCAGCACCGACCCTCAACTGAGGAAGGCTGCCTGTGCTTCGCTGTGCTCGATAGCCCACTGACCTTCACTAGCGGCCTTGCGCGGCTCTTTAATCCGATAAACAACTACCGCTTCCGTCGCGCGACCTCACAGCGATACTAGCCTAAGTGATTTCATCGACGCGGAAGCGCGTCGATGTTTATCGCCACAGATACCCTCTCGCGGCTGCCCAGATAAGTCCGCACCCCGTGTCGCAACCACGCTGGAAAAACGATCAGATTTCCTCGTGCAAGCTTCAACTCCACCTGATATTTCTGAGGTAAGCCGTCGCCTCCTCGCATTCGAAAGCCCGTGTTATGCATCGCGGCCATAGGAAAGCGCGGATCCTCTAAATAAAAATTACCGCCGGTGTGAGTGCTGCCTTCGAACTCCTCTCCCATGTCGAGGTAGAGCACTGCTGCCCATAAATTGCCCGGATGCGAATGCAGCGCGTTGAGTCCATTCGCAGGTGTTACATTTGCCCACATTGTGGCTGTCCACTCAAAGTCGTCGACAGACGCCTCTTCGAAATGGCTCATGCGTTTGGCAACACTAATAGCCGTCTCGGCAACTTTTTGAGCGGCTGCACCACCCCACTCGAGCATATCCGTTTCGGAATGCCATCCCCCTTCATTAGAGCGTTTTATTCCCGCGCTCGAAACCTTCTTGGCACTTATCGCGGCGGTCAGATCATCAAGCAAGGCGTCTGCATTGCTCAATTCGCCAAAACCGATTGGCGTTTCGAAAAGGGGCAAGGGTTGGGCTTTGACTTTTATCGCGTAGGTTTTGTTTTCCATACCTCACGTTAGCGAATAAATATGACAGTTAAATGACAATCCCGTCATCTCTTCGTGTCGCTCGAAGGTCAGCTATTCTCTGTAATAAAAGTGCAACAGAAAGGTCGCATTACTGAAATATTTGCTCCGTATAGTCGGCTCAAGGACAAATTTCTTGGCTAAAAAAATCAGGAGCTACAATGAAAAAAGAACTACTCAAAACTAGCGCACTCGCAACCGGAGTAGCGATTGCTCTGGCATCAATGGGTGCTCACGCGGCAACGCAGCCAAGCCTAGCAACAGCTGGTGCTGCAACAACCGCTAAATTCTCTGGCGGTGCAACAGTCAACGACGGTGCGAGCTACCTTGCAGAAGTGCCAGCCGAAGTAGCAGCTGATCTTGTTGCGACCATTACTCCAGCGGCTGCCGATGTGGGCAAGAAGGGCGGTATTGTTGTAATCGCCGAAGTCGGTAACCTTGGCTTTTTCACTAAGCTTTCAGGTGGCATTTGGGTGCCATGGGATGGCGCATCGATCCTCCCAACGGTAACAAAAACACTTACAGCATCAGAATCGGTTTCTGTACTGGACGACTTGGTCGGCAACGATACCTCTCTGGCTGGCCTCACAATCAAGGCCTACGTCGGTTATTACACCGGTGACAACGCCGCCTCGACTATTACCTACACTGCAGCGCCGATGGAAATGAAGATTGCCGCGAAGGCAGCGGCCACGTGCCCAACCAACACCACTGCGGTGACTGGGGTGACTTTCGCGGGTAAGTCGGTTTGCCAGCTTCCTTCCGGCGACCCCATCCTGACCGACACGCACCTCACCAACAATTTTAGCTATTTCTTCGACGGCAACGTCTTCGTAGGCGCTGACGAAGATACAGCGGTAGCAGACAAAGTTTCCCTTACAATCGATGCAGGTACGACCTTATTCGCAACTGAGGGAGCAGCGGCTCTCACGGTCAGACGTGGCGGCATGATATTTGCGAATGGTTCTAAGGACCATCCGATAATCATGACATCAGAACTTGATGTTGAGGGAATCGATGCGCTCAATACTCGCGGAAAGTGGGGCGGGCTCGTGGTCAGCGGCAGCGCCACGTTAAACACTGCAGACGGCTTCGCTGTAAATGAAGGCGTCGGGGATACCTACGGGGGCGGCGCTACGCCACGCGATGACGACAGCAGCGGCTCGCTCACTTACCTGCAAATTAAATACGCAGGTTATGCGTTCTCGCCCACGAACGAGCTTAACAGTCTCGCACTGTCGGGGGTTGGTTCAGGCACGGTTGTAGATTTTGTCCAAACGCACAATGGCGCGGATGATGGAATCGAATTTTACGGCGGCACCGTGGACGCAAAACACCTGCTCATGACGGGCACAGATGACGATGCGCTCGACTGGGTTCTCGGCTACAGCGGCAAGATGCAGCACATACTGATTGACCAAACCACTGCCGGCGACAATTGTATCGAAGCCGATAATTTGAGCGCAAATCCCTCTGCTGCACCTCGTTCTATGCCTACGATCTCTAACTTAACTTGTGTTGGGTCATCAGGTATGGCTGGATCTGGTCACGCTTTCGAACTGAAAGCAGGCACCGGTATGAAGCTCTCTAATATCGTGTTAGGTGGAGTATTCCCCGCAGGAAACGAAGGCTGTATCCGCATAGCAGGCACGGATACGTTTACCCAATCTGGGGAAACGATTGCCACGCTTAACGGCACGCTTGAAATGAGAGATAGCCGCATTACCACGCAATGCGCCGAAAATCTTGAAGGCGGCACTGCAACGCTATCCAAGCCTGCCAATGGACCTTGGAATGCGTTTGATTGGTACGGCGCTCAGACCAACAGCTCAATAGGAGTTGTGGATCTGGGAGGCACCAACGGATGGGCGAACGGTACGGCATTGAACGCGCTACCAGCCAACATCCCCGCCGATGCCTTCTTCGACAAAGTCGATTACATAGGCGCCGTCAAAGACGATTCGTCCGACTGGACGAAAGGATGGAGCTTCACCGGTTATAAATAAATAGCCCTGACGTGAACTCAACACTCAAAAAAGGCGCCGCGAGGCGCCTTTTCTGTTCATGGCATTTAAAGAGGTGTAACTGCAATATTAGTGTCACATTTTAGCAATAAACTGGCGTCCTGTTTTTTTGATCCCAATTACTTTATCTCGCACTGAAAAATTCCGGAGCCCTAAATGTTTAGCAGAAAGTTGGTCGTTGTCGCGGTCGCTGCAGTCGTCAGTTCGGTTACGGCGGCACAGCAGACCCCGCTCATCGAGGAAATCTCGGTGATCGGCCAATTCGTGCCGGACGAAAAACGCGGCACTGATCAGATCGCTAATGTTGTAGGAGAAGAGCAATTCACCAGATCTGGTGATTCGAATATCGCAGAGAGTCTGAAAAGGGTTTCTGGACTCAGCACGGTAGCGGGGAAGTACGTCTACGTTCGCGGACTCGGTGAACGCTATGCAACAACGCTGCTCAATGGCGCCATTTTGCCCAGCCCCGAGCCCCTAAATCGCGTTGTACCCATGGATCTGTTTCCAACGGGCATATTAGAAAGCGTGCTCGTGCAAAAAACCTATTCTGCGGCCTACCCGGGCGAGTTTGGTGGCGGGGTGCTGCAGATGCGCACCAAGAAGTCGACAGATGAATTCTTTTGGAATTTCGCCAGCACCGTCGGCGTCATTGATAACGCGACCTTTAAAGACGGTTTTATGGTGTCTGGTGGCGATACCGACTGGCTCGGCATGGACGACGGGTTCCGCGCGCCCTCTCAGGCGTTATTGAACGCAACGGCTAATGGTAATGAGTTAAAACTCAAGAGCCGATTCTCAGGAATTGGGGTCCCAGCCGAAGAGCTCGAAGCCGTCGGCGAGAGTTTCAATAATCAGTACACGCCGACGCAGGAATCTGCGGCACCGAATGTCAACATCTCAACGTCTTTCGGTAATTTTTACGATGTTGGTTCGACTGGGATGAAGCTCAATTACCTCGCCTCGCTGGACTACAGCAACAGTTGGGATATTAATCGCATAGAACGCAACACCTTCGTGCCAAGCTCGGTCGGTTTGGACATTCAGGAAGATTTGGATGTCGTGAATACCGAAAACAGCATTGATCTAAGTGGCATCTTCTCTGCGGGTTTAGATATCGACGAGAACAATAACGTGCGATTCACCTCCGTCGCGCTGAGGCAAACGGACGACCGCGTCTTTCGAACAACTGGTGAAACTCTCGACGCACCCGACCTCAGCACCACCGAGCTGCAGTGGGTGGAGCGTGAGATTCTATCGAACCAGCTTCAGGGCGATCACTATTTTCCCGCTTTCAACGAGTTTGTTATCAACTGGCGCTACTCTGACATTATAGCGACGAGGGAGGCGCCTGACACGCGCTCGTACCGATACGATGGTGGCGAATTCTCGTCTCGCGTTGACGGCAATATGCGCAGCTTCGACATACTCGAAGACAATGCGTCAGAATTAGGCATCGACCTCACCATGGTGTTGTATGGTCCGAGAAACTCAATCATCACGCCAAAGCTTGGCTATGTTTCGTCGGAGAAAGAGAGAGAGTCGGAGATCCGACGTTTCGGATTTGCCTTCAATGGATCTATTGCGAACGATAATCAACTGCTACTAAGACCGCTCGAAGAAATACTCAGCCCAGAAAATATAACTGAAAAAGGATTCGTTATCCGAGAGCTAACGCGTCCTACCGACAGTTACAGAGCAAATAATTCCTTAGAGGCGTTCTACGGCCAAGTCGAGTTCAATTTTGACGACAGGCTGCGGCTCACCTTTGGGGGGCGGCAAGAAGATTTCGAGCAGGTAACAACGACGTTTGATTTGTTCCGTCCGTCTGCATCGGTTGTCGCTGACCTTAGCCGAAAAGAGTTTCTACCGGCTTTCAGCGCCACCTACATCCATTACGATCATCAGTTTCGCTTCGCTTACTCTGAGACCGTCTCTCGACCTGACTTCAGAGAGCTCTCGATGTCGCCATTTATCAATCCAGAGACTGGACGTGAGATATTTGGCAACCCGAATTTGGACATTACATCGATCACTAACTTCGATTTCCGTTGGGAATGGTATTTCGGGTTCGCAGACTATGTTTCCGCAGGCGTCTTCTACAAGGAGTTCGTAGACCCTATCGAGGCGGTCATCTTTAGTCCGGTAGATCCCCGAATCACTTACATCAATGCTGAATCAGCAGAGAATCAAGGGATAGAGCTTGAGGGATATAAACGACTCGATTTCCTTGGTCCTTTGGGCGAGGACTTCTATGTCCAAGGAAATGTCTCGTTCATCGACTCTCTTGTAAATATTAGGCAGTCGGATCTCGGGTCCCTCACGAGCAGCAGCCGACCGCTGCAAGGGCAATCCGACGTACTGTTTAATGTACAAATAGGGTATGAGCCGTATTCAGGCACGACCGCGACGCTGCTCTACCATTACTTCGGCGATCGCATCGACTCGGTAGGTATCGAGGGCGCACCTGACCTCTTTCAAGAGGGTTATGGCGAGCTTAACTTTATCTTTATTAAAGAGCTGAACAGAAACTGGCAGGTGACAGCGAAGGCTAAAAACTGTTTTGAGTGCATTACTTGGATGACTTAGGGACTGACCAAAACTTGCTGCAACCTGGCTGCCCCGAAAGCCATTTTAATTTTGGAAGACTACAAAGAAAAGGACACCCAAGACATTTGCGAGACTCTTGTCAGCGCTAGAGACTAAGTGCTGTCTTCACTGGATGGACGGGCGGTGAAATGCCCCCTGTTTGCAATAACGACAAGTGGAATCGATGATGGGTCGTTGTCTGAGAGAGCCTACGAAAAAGGAATTGAAGGCTTGCTTCACTTGCCACTGGCTTTCAAGGAGGTGTTGGACTTCTTCAATCACCAACACATAGGCGCATGATCTATCTATATAATGCAATTCATTCTATTTATTAATCTATTCGAGAAAGAACAGTATTTAACACGGGGTTTTGGGGTTTTGGGG
>JALRKV010000127.1 GCA_023254735.1 Pseudomonadales bacterium
CACCGTCGTCTTACCGGCGCCGTTCGGTCCAATCAATCCACAAATCGCGCCTTTAGGGATATCAAGATCAACTCCGTCGAGAGCAACGAATCCGCCATAGGACTTGCGCAGCTGGCGTGCCCGAATGGCACTCTCGGGGAAACCTCTATCGCCTAGCGTTAGACCCTCTCGTGTGAAATCCTCCATTGCTAGTTTCCCCCTCCTTTACTCTCTCGTCGCTGCGCTGGCAGCTGCGTTGGTAATTCGTCTACAGACAAGCCAAGTAGCGCTAGCTTGGATAAAATCTCAGGCCATTCTCGTTCGAGAAAATGCCGCCGCTGGCTAACTGTCAAGGCTTCCTGCGCATTGGCGCAGACAAACATACCTAAACCTCGACGCTTCTCTATCCAGCCCTCATCGACGAGGAGCTGCAGCGATTTTGAGACGGTTATCGGGTTGATTCGAAGCTCGGCGGAAAGCTGGCGCACGGAAGGAACGGCAGCTCCTTCCTGATACACGCCCTGCAATATTAAGTCCCGTAGCCGATCTCTTAGCTGCAGATAGATCGGCTCACCCTGCTTCCACTTATCCGACACGCGGGTTCCTTCGTATTAAAGCCATTGGATTAGTGTTATACCAAAGTATAACACCATAGAAAAGCAAAAAGACGAACTACAGCAGGCAAGCACTTATCAACCTAAGTGCTAACTATGTCTCGACGTCGGCACCACACCGCTGGCAATCAAGGCATCGACTTCAGCCTCGCCGAATCCAAACTCCCTCAAGACCTCGCGGCTATGCTCACTGAATTTAGGCGGCAGAGCGCGTAGTGAGGCTGGCGTTCGACTGAGCTTGATGGGCGAGCCCAGCGCTTTGTACCACTCTTTCTCTACAATCATTTGCCGATGCTTCGTGTGAGGATGCGCCACCACTTGTGCAGTGTTATGAATCGGTCCAGAGGCCAACCCCGCTCGCGCCAACGACTCGGCAAGCTGGGCGCCATCGATTCTCATTAGGGTTGATTCAAGCTCGACTTTTAACTCAGCACGATTCTCGACCCTCGCGCTGTTGCTCGTAAAGCGTGGATCAGAGAGTAAGTCTTGCCTCGCGATTTCGCTACAGAGCTTCGCAAACGCGCGATTGTTGCCAGCGCCAATAAAAATATCGACTGTCTTGGTACGAAAAGTATCGTAGGGGCTTATATTGGGATGAGCATTACCTGTGGGGCCAGGTATCTCACCCGAATACAGATAGTTCGGTATGTGAGGGTGCATGAAAGATACGGCGCAGTCATAGAGCGTCATGTCTAGATATTGCCCCAATCCCGATTTCTCACGCTCGGCTAAGGCCAAAAGTATCGCTACTGCGCAATACAGCCCTGTCCCCATATCGACCATCGCCAACCCTAGCCTAACGGGCGCACTGCCGCGCTCACCATTAACGCTAAACCATCCGGCCATCGCTTGTACAATCGCATCATAACCGGGAAAACCGCCCCAGGGTCCGTCGGCGCCGAAGCCGCTGACTCGGCAATGAATAAGTCTGGGGAACCGCTGTTTTAACACTTCCTCAAAGCCAAGCCCCCATCCTTCCATGGTCCCTGGCTTGTAGTTCTCAACCAATACGTCAGCGGTTTCCAATAACCGCAGCAGCACCTCTTGCCCCTGCTTACTCGACAGATCCAGAGCCATCGCGCGCTTGTTGCGATTGACAGCAAGATAGTAAGGCGCGTCGTCGTCATAAAAAGGAGGGCCCCAGTCTCTTGTCTCATCACCGCGAGGAGGCTCAATCTTTATCACCTCTGCACCATGGTCTCCGAGAATTTGAGTGCAATACGGACCTCCAAGCACTCGTGTTAGATCGATGACAATCTTGCCCTTCAACGACCCCTCGCTAGTATTATTCAGCACCCAGATATCTCCCGCTCATTGCGCATGCAAACGATAGACCGTTCACCCTAAGCGCTGCAGGATAGTGCAGCAACACACTTGCTTCAAGTTGAGAGGTTAGCTCAAATGTTCGGCTAGCAAGCCTTCAGCGAGAATAATCTCTTTGAGAATGCGCAGGCTGTCTATTTGGATTTGCCGTACCCGCTCGCGCGTGACGCCCACATCTTCGCCGATCTTATCGAGGGTTTCCTCGTCGCGTCCGTCTAAACCAAAGCGTCTAACTATAATTTCGTACTGCCTGGGCGTTAGGCAACGCAGCCACCGAGCTAGTGCGTCTCGGCGCATAGCAAGATGAAGCACGCGATCAGGTTCTCTTTCAGTGCTTCCGCGCAGGCTATCTACGAAAAAATCGAGCGAGTCTGCGGTGAGCGGTGCATCTGCTGAATACGTCGTCTCATTGAGCTGGGTGAGATGCTCAACCTCCTCGCGCGTTTTATTCGTTAGTTGCGCCAGTTCTTCACTTTTAATTGGCACACCCTCACTGGTTAAGCTCTTGCGCTTGACTCGCATCATGGCGCGCATCTCTTTAACGATGTGTACGGGCAATCTGACTGTTCTCGCCTGATTCATTAACCCTCGTTCAATAGTTTGGCGAATCCACCACGTGCTGTAGGTAGAAAAGCGGTAGCCCAGCTCTGGATTAAATTTGGTGACAGCATGGATCAAGCCAAGATTCCCCTCCTCGACCAAATCGGCGAGGGCCAAACCGCGATGCATATAGCGTTTCGCAATATTCACGACGAGCCTCAGATTGCTCTCGATTAGTCTTCTCCGCCCTTCCTCGTCTCCCATCAACGCTTGACGCGCGCAGCGACGCTCCTCTTCAGCACTCAGCAACGAGGACTTGCGTATTTCTTTGAGATACGTCGACAGCGAGTCACTCGCATTCGCTGTTATTGGATCCTGACAACCAGCAGGGGACGATTGACCTTGAGTTGTCGCTTCATTGGCATTGTTGTTTGCTTGTTTACTCTCTTCCTCATTCTTAAATCCCACGCTTTACTCCCTTGGCCGACCTACACATGGACCCGACTCCTTATAGTTTTTTATTTAGTCCTGATTGGCTGCTTGCTAGCTTAGTCACATAGTGAGGCTTACCGATAAAAGTATAGAATCTATTGTAAAAAATGAGAGAAATAAACCAAAAAAAATCAAAAGTGTGAGGCAGAAAAGGTTGACTGTTGGTTTACAAAAAAAAATTTTCTCCTAATAAGGACCGCTAAGTATAAAAGTAAAATGCAAGGAGTATTGTGAGAAAAACTGAAGAAAAGGCCGGCCACTGAGCTAATGTAATAAAAGCTAATAAGACGAAGAAAAGGTATGGATCGGAGTACTGGAGAGAAATTCTGAAGAGGCGTCCTGGAGAGGGAGCTTGGAGAGAGGTCTTGGAGAGGAGCCATGGAGAGGCGCCCTCGAGGAGTTCTCTGCCACTACCTCGGACTAGTGCTTAACTCTGGGGGAGGACTTTTGAGAAGAAGCGAAGAAAGAAAGTACTCGCTAACAAGTATGGGTTTGGACTCCAGAAAAAACCAGCTGCGTCGCCCCCAATTCTGATCATCGATTCTCTTTATCTCTATGTCAGAGCGAGTTAGCCCCACCTGATTGAATAGATATTCACCGAGCGGCTTATCTCCCAGTCGAATTAGCTGGCCTAAATCACCACCTAACGCATGCTCGGGTATCAGTGTATGTGCGAGAACCCAAGGCTCGCCATTGCCCGACAAAATCACGCGTCGAGACCAAAACGGGTGGTCAGGGGTAATAGGACCGAATCGCGATCTAAACTCTTTATCCGGGAGCGTGACCCAAAGCTCGTCGACAACTTCAACCGAAAAGACTCCGGCACTTACTCGTTTGAGTCTCGCGGTGAGGGAGCCTGAATCCAGCCACCATTGGCTACAAGCAGCCGAAGGCACCGCATCTAGCTGGCGTGGTGCCTTCCATTTTCCAGTT
>JALRKV010000018.1 GCA_023254735.1 Pseudomonadales bacterium
AATCAGACTATTCTAGAAAAAATAGTCGCGACCAAACACCGAGAAATCGAAGAGGATAAGCGTAAGCTGAGCCTTGCGATGGTCGAGTCGCTCGCCGCTAAGGCTGACCCCGTGCGCGGATTTGCCGAGGCGATTCTCGCACGCGTTGCGCGCAAGGAGCCTGCTGTTATTGCAGAAATCAAAAAAGCCTCTCCCTCCAAGGGACTCATACGGGCCGATTTTGATCCCGCCGCACATGCAGCAGACTACGCCGCCAACGGTGCGGCCTGTCTGTCGATCCTAACCGACCGTGATTATTTTCAGGGGCACGATGACTACCTCGTAGCCGCGCGCGCTGCGTGCTCGCTTCCGGTGATTCGAAAAGATTTTATTGTCGACCGCTATCAGGTCGCCGCCGCGCGTGCGCTCGGCGCCGACTGCGTGCTACTCATCGTCGCGGCACTCGATGCTACGACGCTCGCAGACTTGGCCCTCTATGCCGAGTCACTCGGCCTCGATGTATTGGTGGAGGTGCACGACGGCGCCGAGCTAGATCTCGCGCTTACGCTCAATACGCCTTTAGTTGGCATTAACAATAGAAATTTACACACGTTCGAGACGAGTCTCGAAACCAGCTACACGCTTGCGGGTAGGGTGCCAGCAGGCAAAGTAGTTATTACGGAGAGCGGAATCCATAGCGCCGCCGATGTGCAGTCGATGTTAGCGCGAGAGATTTATGGGTTCCTCGTAGGTGAATCGTTCATGCGCGCCGACGCGCCGGGTGCGAAACTGCGCGAAATGATGTTTCGCGCGAAATAGAAGTGAGGCGACTGCGTTTCGGGCTGCTGAGAATCTGCGAGACGCCGTTAGCGGGTGCCGAATACGACGATAGTTTTACCCGAGACCGAGACCAGCTCCTGTTCTTCTAAGTTTTTTAGTACGCGGCCTGCCATCTCGCGAGAACAGTTTACAATTCGGCTAATCTCTTGTCGCGTGATGCGAATTTGCATGCCGAGGGGATGAGTCATCGCGTTGGGTTCCTTCGCGAGATCGATCAGCGTTCGAGCAATACGGCCGGGTACGTCGAAGAAACTAAGATCGCCGACTTTACGGGTAGTATTGCGCAACCGATTTGCCATCTGGCGGCCGATCGTGAAAATAATTTCAGGATGGCTGCGGATATAGTCGTTGAAATTGGCGTAGCTAATCTCGGCGATTTCGCTCTGGCTTCGAGTTCGACACCACGCGCTCCGGTTCTCGGTCTGCTCGAAGAGGCCCATCTCGCCGAAAAAATCGCCGGGGTTTAAATAGGCGACAATGATTTCTTTACCGTCGTTATTTTCGAGAACCACTGAGACTGATCCGCTAATGATGTAATACAGCGTGTCACAGTTGTCGCCCTCGTAGATAATTGTTGCACGGTTGGAATACTGGCGACGATGGCAGTGTGAGAGGAAATTATCGACATCATCTATATGGGGAGTAACGGGTTTTAGTACCATGGAAGTTCCCTAATCGTCGCGGCTGCGGTTGTTATCTGACCGCTGAGACAACGTTGTATAGATATAGCATGCGCAAAATGGCGTTGTGAATAGACGCGGGGCGGTAAGTAAGAGAAAACTCATAGGTAATTGGTGGTAATTGGAATGATTAGGCCAAATATTTATAAAAAAGAGATATAACCCTCATTATTAATAGGAAGTTAAAATGGAAGCGCGAGTGAAGTGGGTGGAGAATGTGATGTTCGTTGCCGAGTCCGGTAGCGGACACGCAATCGTGTTGGACGGTGCCCCCGAAGGTGGCGGACGTAACATAGGGATGCGCCCGCTTGAGTTAATGGCGCTGAGCGTCGGCAGTTGCTCGAGTTACGATGTGGTGACCATTCTGAAAAAAGCGCGCCAGGAGATCTCTGGCTGCGAGGCGATTGTGAGCGCGAAGCGAGTCGATGCGGTGCCCGCAGTATTCGAATCTATCCACCTTCACTTTAAAGTGACGGGAAAAGAGCTTAGCGAAAAACAAGTTGAACGGGCGGTAGAGTTGAGCGCCGATAAGTACTGTTCGGCGTCAATTATGCTAATGGGTGCCGGTGTTAAGGTGACTCACGACTTCGAAATCATCGCCGCCTAGAGGCGGTAAGTCGTTTTTTTCATTACCTGTGAGACCGCCGCCATCGCCCATTTTGCGGGTGCAGGTAGCGGCGTGCCGCCCGCATCGAGCGCAGCCTTTCCGTGCTGTTCCTCATCGATAATCATCTGCTCCAAGATCGCGCGACTGCGGGTGTCTTCGGCTGGCAACTGGGCTAGGTGTTCGCGCAGGTGCTCGCAGACCTGCTGTTCTGTTTCGGCGACAAAGCCGAGGCTCCAACGATCACCAGCGAGCCCGGCGGCCGCACCGATGCCGTAGGACAAGCCATACCAGAGGGGATTAAAAAGGCTTGGCCGACTGTCGAGCTGGGTTAGCCGCTGCTCACACCAAGTCAGGTGATCTACTTCCTCTGCAGCCGCCTCCTCCATGGATTCGCGCACGTCAGGTAATTTGGCCGTAGCGGCCTGCCCTTGATAGAGGGCCTGCGCACATACCTCGCCCGTGTGGTTAATGCGCATGAGTCCTGCAGCGTGCTTGCGCGCCGCGTCGCTCATGTCATTCTCGGCCGTGGCCGCAGCAGGGGATTGCCGCAGGCCCTGACTCGCACCGGGCGTCACAGTCCGCAGCGCTTGATCGAATCCTATAAGCGCGCGGTCGATAAAACTGTGGTGTACGCTTTTGCTCATCTCGATTCGACCTCTCATGCTTTTAACCGCGTTTGTCTTCTGAAGTGATACGACTTTGACGCTGCCATTGGTTTTTCGGTTAAGCCTGTTGCTCGCGGGCTATGGCGCGATGACCTATGTCGCTGCGTGAGTAGACGTCTTTCCAGGTGATGCCTTCGGCCAAACTGTAGGCGCGTCGCTGAGCCTGCGCGACAGATTCACCGAGCGCTACGGCGCAAAGCACGCGCCCGCCGCTTGTGACTACCTGGTCGCCATCAAGCTTAGTGCCGGCATGAAAAACTTTTGCACTTGAGTCTTCGTTCGCTTCGTCTAAGCCGCTGATCACCTCGCCGCTCGCATAGGACTCGGGATAACCGCCCGCCGCGAGTACGACGCCGACGGCGGGACGAGCGTCCCACTCGGCCGTCTGCTCATCGAGCGTGCCGTTTACCGCCGCGAGACAGTGTTCTACGAGGTCGGATTGCAGGCGCATCATCACGGGCTGCGCCTCAGGGTCACCGAAGCGGCAGTTAAACTCAACTACATCGATACTGCCCGTGGGCGAAATCATCAGACCCGCGTAGAGGAAACCGGTATAGGTATTGCCGTCCGCTGCCATGCCGGCGACCGTGGGGCGGATAATCTGCTCCATCGCGCGTTCCCAGATCGCCTCGCTCACGACAGGCGCTGGGGAATAGGCTCCCATTCCGCCGGTGTTGGGCCCTTTGTCGCCGTCGTCGCGCGCCTTGTGATCCTGTGAAGTCGCCATGGGCAGGACATTCGTGCCATCGACCATCACAATAAAGCTCGCTTCCTCGCCGGCGAGAAACCCTTCGATAACAACGCGGTGACCTGCGTCACCAAATTTATTGCCTGCGAGCATCGCATCAACGGCGGCTTCTGCTTCGGCCTCGGTCGATGCCACGACAACGCCTTTGCCTGCGGCAAGCCCGTCGGCTTTTATTACAATGGGCGCACCCTCGGCGCGGATATATGCCTTTGCCGCTTCGACCTCGGTGAAGGTCTGGTAGCTTGCAGTGGGGATTTTGTGGCGCTTCAAAAAGTCTTTGGTGAAGGATTTAGATCCTTCGAGCTGCGCGGCAGCTTTGCTGGGTCCGAAGCAGGGTAGATTGCGGCTGCGGAAATAATCGACCACGCCAGCAACAAGCGGCGCCTCTGGTCCGACTAGCGTCAGGCCCACGTCATTTGCCTCGGCGAAGTCTGCGAGTGCGGCGAAATCCATGGTATCGATGGCGACATTGCTCAGAGCAGGCTCACGCGCCGTGCCGGCATTGCCTGGTGCCACGAATACTCGATCGACTGAAGGCGACTGGGCTGCTTTCCACGCGAGCGAGTGCTCACGTCCGCCGCTGCCTATCACGAGAACATTCATTTGCTAGTCCTTTTCTAGTGGCGGAAGTGGCGAATGCCGGTAAAGACCATTGCGATATTGGCCTCGTCTGCAGCGGCAATAACCTCGTCATCGCGCATCGAACCGCCCGGCTGAATTACGGCGGTGATGCCCGCAGCTGCCGCGGCGTCGATGCCGTCGCGGAATGGGAAGAATGCATCCGACGCCATCACCGAGCCCTCGACAACCAAATTTTCATCCGCAGCCTTAATGCCGGCGATGCGCGCACTGTAAACTCGGCTCATCTGGCCCGCGCCTATGCCGATTGTCTGCAGGTTTTTGCAGTAAACGATGGCGTTAGATTTCACGTATTGGGCGACCGACCATGCGAACAGTAGGTCACGAATCTCTTCAGCACTCGGTGCACGCGCGCTAACCTGTTTGAGGTCGGCAGCGCTGATCGTCGCGATGTCGCGATCTTGCACGAGGAGTCCGCCGTTCACACGTTTGTAGTCTAGTCCCGCCACGCGCGTCGCTGGCCACTGACCGCAGGACAGAACGCGTACGTTCTGCTTGCTCGCCGTGATTGCCAGCGCCTCGGCTGAAACCGACGGGGCGATGATGACCTCTGTAAACTGTTGATCGACGATGCGCTGTGCAGTTGCGGCGTCGAGTTCGCGATTAAACGCGATGATGCCGCCGAACGCGGATGTTGGGTCGGTTTGGAAGGCGCGCTCATACGCGGCGAGCGCCGACTCGGCGACCGCGACGCCGCAGGGGTTGGCGTGCTTTACGATAACGCAGGCAGGCTCAGCGAATTCTTTGACGCATTCTAGCGCAGCGTCAGTGTCTGCAATGTTGTTGTACGATAACGCTTTGCCCTGAAGCTGTTTGGCCGTGCTAATGCTGGCCTCAGCCGGCTCACGCTCGACATAGAATGCCGCGGCTTGATGGGGGTTCTCGCCGTAGCGCATGTCCTGCGCCTTAATAAACTGGCTATTAAATGTGCGCGGTAGAGCCGAGGTTTCGCTCTCTGTGTCTGCGGCAGGCAGCTTTGTGCCAAGATAGTTGGCAATCGCGCCATCATAAGCGGCGGTATGCTCGAAGGTCTTGACCGCAAAGTCGAAACGCGTCGCCTGATCGAGGCTGCAGTCATTGGCTTTGAGCTGTGCGATGAGTCCGTCATAGTCGCCGGGGTTTACCACAACCGTTACGAAGCGGTTGTTCTTGGCCGCGGCGCGCAGCATCGTCGGCCCGCCAATGTCGATATTCTCGATCGCGGTGGGTAAATCACACTCTGGGTTCGCAACTGTTGCCTCGAAGGGATAGAGATTAACCACCACTAAGTCGATCGGCGGAATATCGTGTGCCTCCATTACGGCCTGATCCTGGTCACGTCGAGCGAGTATGCCGCCGTGAACCTTGGGATGCAGTGTTTTAACGCGGCCATCCATCATCTCAGGAAAGCCCGTGTACTCAGAGATCTCGATTGCCGCAATGCCGGCGTCCTGGAGAAGACGATAGGTGCCGCCCGTAGAGAGTAATTCGACACCGAGGTCGGCGAGAGATTGAGCGAAGGGCACGAGGCCGGCTTTATCTGAAACACTGAGCAAGGCTCGGCGGATGGCGACAGAGGTGTCTGAGGTCATAGCTTGGCTTCTTTGTAGTTGCGGGTAGGTAGTTGGTTAGCGCGGCGGCTGTGTAACAATTGATGTCGCTAGGTGCTGGAGGGCGACGATTTACAGCAGCCCGTACTGTTTTAGCTTAGTGCGAAGGGTACCACGATTGAGTCCGAGCACGATAGCCGCCTTGCTCTGGTTGCCCCGCGTTTGTTGCATTACCGCGGCGAGAAGAGGCGCCTCGACCTCGGCCAACACAAGCGCGTAGAGGTCTTTCGCCTGCTCGCCTTCTAATAGTTCGAAATAGTTTTCGACCGAGCTCCTCACCTGCTCGCGCAAGGTTGGGGCGTTAGCGGGACGCAACTCGTCGAGATGCAGCGCTGCGCGTAGGGTTTCGGTTTCTTGAAGACTCGCAGGAGCAAAAGCGGGGAGATCGATGCCGCCTGAGTCGTCGTCGATGCCAAATATCTCATCGAGCATTGATTCATCCGAATCGCTTAAATTACTCATGCTGCAATGCCTCGCGCCGTTGATTCGGAGTTTGCGATGGCCTTCTGGAAGAAGGCGTCGACTAAGTCTAACTGATGCTGTGCTTCAGTCGCTGCATTGAACGCCTGCATAAACTCGCGCGCGCCCTCTAACCCCTCTGCATAGCCGTTAACATGCTTGCGCGCGTAGAGTGCGCCGCGGTGTTCGCCGTAGAAGGCATGAAGTTTCTGCAGATGGCTTACAGCGACCTCATGCCGCTCCTGTGCCGAGGGAGTGGGGAGGTGGCTGCCGTCTTTGAGGAAGCGCTCAATCTGGCGGAATATCCAGGGGCTGCCCTGCGCTCCGCGGCCGATCATCAGTGCGTCCGCGCCTGTGTGACGGAGGACATGCTGCGCGCGCTCCGGCGAATCGATATCGCCATTGGCAACAATGGGGATTCCCACTGCCTGTTTGATGGCGGCGATGGTGTCGTATTCCACTGCGCCCTTGAAGCGGCACTCACGGGTTCGCCCATGGACGGTGAGAAGTTGAATACCGCAGTCCTCGGCTATTTTGGCGACTTCGACACCATTGCGGGACTCGGGACACCAGCCGGTGCGGATTTTAAGCGTGACGGGAATATCGACCGCGGCGACCACCGCGCGCAGGATGCGCTCGACTAGGTCTGTGTCGCGCAGCAGCGCTGAGCCCGCCGCTTTTTTCATGACCTTCTTAGCAGGACAGCCCATGTTTATGTCGATCGCATCGGCGCCAAGTTCCGCGTTATGCCGCGCGCACTGCGCCATGATTCCTGGGTCAGATCCTGCAATCTGGATTACCTGTGGGCTGCTAACTTCTGCCTTTACCTGACGCAGCCTCAGCCGCTCCTTCTCCCACAGCTCTTTGCTCGACGGCAGCATTTCAGCAACGGTGATGCCTGCACCCTGCTGGCTGCAGATCTCACGAAAAGGCGCATCGCAGACCCCAACCATCGGCGCGAGGAAGAGGTTGTTACGCAATGTATAAGGGCCGATGCTTTGCACGGTCATGATCCCAATGGTTGTAACTGGCAGTAAGAAGCACCGGCGAGTAGCCTATGTCTTCGGCAGTCTCGCTAAGTCCTCTGCGAGATCGCGAATGCTGTCGCTTATGATAGCGATGACTTAGTCCTAGCGGAAGGCTTTTGCTCTGCCGCTGATCTGGGTGGAGCTATCGCGTGACAGGCAATCTACTCAGTGTCTGGACTAAGGTGCTCGAAACGCGACGGTGTAATTGACCGCCTCGGCGCCAGGGTCTAGTAGCTCTAAAAGAATGTTCACGCGCTCACCTGCAGCGAGCGCTCTGCTCGGATTCACCGACGCAGGTAGGTACTCTTCTGGTGCAAATTCTCGCAGCGCTACGCTGCGCCGAGCCGAAGTATCAAAGCTAAGGATGAGAATCGGCGGTGCCTGTGCGAGGGGTGCCGAATTGTGCAGCCTAAAACTTACGACAAGACTGTTGGTGCCCTCGCTACCGGAGGTAACGGTGAGCGCCTCTCCTCGAAAAGCAGCAATATCAACAAAACGCGGGATCGAGCAAGAGAGCATCCTGCAGGACTGCGCGTAGAGCGGATAGAGTATCGGCGAATGCTGATAAACATGCCGGTTATGCCAGAGGTACTGTGCTGCGAGCGCCGCGAGCAGCAAAAAAAGGCAAGCAATTTGGCCCAAAGCTCTGGCGACGTCACGCCAAGAGCGCTTTGGTTTGGCGGTAATCTCGATTGAATCAGCCTCAACAAAGCGCAATTCCTGCGATTCAAGCGGTTCCAACCCCTCGCCGCTGAGTAGCGCGTAGTCGGTACTCAATGCGCGTGCACGTATTGCCGTACTCTGCGTTGCATCGAAAAGTCGCAGGCACGACCCGCAGCGGGTCTTCGGAGTCAAGTCCCCGACCAGCCGAGCGCTTATCTTGATTCGCGTGTGGCAAAAGGGGCAACGGGCTGCGATCGTGTTCATAGTTGTCCGATTTTGTTCACAGGTTGTCTTTCAAAACGATTCTCACACCGGTTCTCACACTGGCTTTTATGTTATCTCTAAAGCTAGCGCCTAATCCCGCTTACTCGAACCCAGTCTTCGCGTTGAACCGGCGGGCTCATATCAAACCATTGACTGTAGGTATCGATAATTGCGTCGGCTTGCTCAGCGAGAAGGCCCGAGAGAACGATGCTGCCTTTAGGCTTTACTAGCGAGGCAAACTTCGGCGCCAGGCTATGCAAAGGTTCGGCGAGGATGTTAGCGAGCAAAATATCGACGCTCGCAGGACTACTGATCGCATCATACGCCTCAGGCAAATAGGTTCCTATGCTGCCTTCGACAAGACCGTTGCGTGCGCAGTTGTCGTTCGTGGCCAAGACAGCCTGTGGGTCGTTGTCTACGCCTTGCACGCGCTTCGCGCCGAGTAGCGCTGCGGCTATCGCGAGAATGCCAGAGCCACAGCCATAGTCGACGACGTCTTTATCGTTGAGATCCTGCGTCGCGAGCCACTGCAGACAGAGCGCCGTGGTGGCATGACTACCGCTGCCAAACGCAAGCCCGGGGTCGAGCATGATGGTGGTTGCACTGGGGTCAGGCGGCTCTTGCCAGCTCGGGCAGATCCACAGGTTTTCGCCAAATTGCATCGCCGAGAACGTGTCCATCCAGCTGCGTTCCCACGCCTGATCCTCGATTTTTTCAATCTCAAGGTCCTCTCTATTAACGATAGAGGCATTGCCGCTGAGCCAGACGAGCAGCTCGCTGAGGTCTGTGTCCTGCTCAAAGAGTGCACACAGCACGAGGCTGTCCCACAGGGGTGTGCTGTCTAGCTCTTCTTGGAATACCGGCTGGTCTTCTGCATCGAGATAGGTAATCGATACGGCGCCCGCATTTAGCAGCTGTGGCTCAATGAAGTCGACATGCTCGGGGATTATCTGAATTTTTAGCTGTTGCCAGTTCATGCTGGGCTCTTTAGTTGTTGGTAACGAGAGAGAAGAATGTAAATAAAATAGGCGGTCAATGCCGCCCATTTTATACCGTATAGAATAAAACTAAACGCAAGAATGTTAGAGCTTTAGTTTCTTCTCGAGGTAGTGGATGTTGACGCCACCTTTTCTGAACTCGCTGTCGCGGGCGAGGTCTTTATGCAGCGCAATATTGCTGCTAATACCATCGATGAGCATTTCGTCGAGCGCGATTTCCATTCGCTTCAATGCTTCCTCCCTCGTATCGCCCGAACAAATTAGCTTGGCGATGAGCGAGTCGTAAAAAGGGGGCACTGTGTAGCCACTGTATAGATGCGAATCAACGCGAACGCCGTTACCGCCGGGCGCATGGAACATTGCCACTTTGCCCGGGCTGGGTAAAAAGGTTGCCGGGTCCTCTGCATTGATGCGGCATTCGAATGAGTGACCTTTAATCACGATATCCGACTGTTTGTAGCTCAGCGGGCTGCCGCCTGCGATCAACAGTTGCTCGCGAACAATGTCAACGCCGCTCACCTGCTCTGTCACGGGGTGCTCGACCTGAACGCGTGTGTTCATTTCGATAAAGTAGAAACGCTCGTCTTGGTAGAGGAATTCGAGCGTGCCTGCGCCACGGTATTTCATTTGCTCACAGGCGCGGACACAGGTAGCCGCAACCTCTGCTCTGATAGCGTCGGGGATTCCCGGGGCAGGCGCCTCTTCGATTACTTTTTGGTGTCGGCGCTGTAATGAGCAGTCGCGGTCTCCGAGATGGATGGCATTGCCCTGTCCGTCGCCCAGTACCTGTATTTCGACATGGCGAGGATTCTCGAGAAATTTCTCGAGATAACAGATGCCGCTGCCGAAGAACGACTGCGCTTCGGTTTGTGTGACATGAATGCTGCTCAGCAGATCCGCCTCATTATGCACCACGCGCATGCCGCGCCCGCCACCGCCTGCGGCAGCCTTGATAATAACTGGGAAACCGATATCGCGGGCGATCTGGAGGGTGCGCGCATCGTCGTTGTCCAGAGGCCCGTTAGAACCTGGCACCGTCGGCACGCCTGCCTCTATCATCACTTTAATGGCCGAGACTTTGTCGCCCATCATGCGGATGGTGTCTGCCGTCGGGCCGATAAAGGTAAAACCGCTGTTCTCTACCTGTTCTGCAAAGTCGGCATTCTCAGAGAGAAAGCCATAGCCTGGGTGCACCGCATCAGCCTCGGTAACTTCCATCGCCGAAATAATCGCTGGAATGTTGAGGTAGCTTTCGGTTGGGCTCGGCGGCCCGATGCACACTGACTCATCCGCGAGATGCACGTGCATAAGATCTTTGTCGGCTGTTGAGTGTACGGCGACCGTTTTAATGCCGAGCTGTTTGCAGGCGCGCAGGACGCGTAAGGCAATCTCGCCGCGGTTCGCAATTAGTACTTTTTTAAGCATTGCACAAATCCCTAAATTGTTAGCTCATCCCCAGCGTGAGCTGGGTTTGTGTGCTAAGCGATGACGATGAGGGGCTGGTCGAATTCGACTGGCTCGCCGTCTTTGACGAGAATGGCTTCGACGACGCCGGCGTGATCCGCCTCGATCTGATTCATCATTTTCATCGCCTCAACGATGCAGATAACATCGCCAGCCTTCACGTGTTTGCCGACTTCAACGAAAGCGGGAGACGTGGGAGAGGGAGAGCTGTAGAACGTGCCGACCATTGGTGATTTGACGGCATTCGCAGACGCGGCAGGGGCGGCGCTCGGCGTCGCAGCAGCCGCGGGTGCCGGCGCGGCAGCTGGTGCTGGCGCTGCGGCCTGTGGCATCTGGTAGGTTACGGCTTGAGGCTGAACAGAGCTGGAACCGCGGCTGATTCGAACTGACTCTTCGCCTTCTTTAATCTCGATTTCCGCGATGTCGGATGCTTCGAGTAATTCGATGAGTTTTTTTACCTTCCTGATATCCATTTTGCTTGTCGCCTCTTGGGTTGAGAGTGCCACGCTTGGGGGCACGTTAAAGGTGTTGAAAAAGACTTTGTTAAAAGTGGTTTCGAACTGCAGGCCGGCCCGCGCTCATCGGGTGCTACTTCAGGCGAGTAAGCGCTGCCTCGAGCGCGAGTTCATAGCCCAGTGCGCCGAGCCCGATGACGCAGCCCGCTGCGATGTCTGAGAAAAACGAGTGATGCCTGAATTCTTCGCGTCGATAGAGGTTCGACAGGTGCACTTCGATAAAGGGGATTTCGGAGGCCAGCATGGCGTCTCGCAGAGCAACGCTCGTGTGGGTGAAGCCTCCGAAGTTAACCAGCATATAGTCGACTTGCGCGGCTCTTGCGGCATGGATGCGGTCGATAAGCTCCCCTTCGCTGTTGCTTTGAAAGCTGTCGAACGTATGACCCGCTTCGATGCAGGCGGTACCAAGGCGCAGATTAATGTCGTCGAGGGTATCAGCGCCGTATATTTCGGGCTCTCGGCTGCCGAGAAGATTGAGATTGGGTCCATTCAATACGAGTATCGATGCCATAGTTTTGCCACATTGTTCGCTATTTGCGCGAAATTACCGATAGATTGCCAATTTTCAGCGCATTTTCGCAGAATTTAATCCGAATATCACTAATATTAGTGATAAGGGAGCTGAATTGAGTCAGTCGAATAGCTCGTGCAGCGGAATGTCGACGGTTTGAGGCGGGTAGCAGAAGCCCCACGCGGCGCATCCTTGGAAGCGAATGCTGAGAGACGAAGCGGCGGGCAGATCTCGCGCAGAAGAAAGGTCGATTTCGGTGATAACTGCACCGAAATAGGCCTCAATTGCGCCAAAAAATTCGTCTTCCATTGCAAGGCCGTCTGGCAGTGTGAAGGGCAGGGAGTGCTCGCCCGCCGAAAAAGCAAAACGGTGCCGATAGAGGTAGTGTTCAGGCGCCGGCGTCCAAGTGATCGCAAGTTTGTTGTTCTCGACAGAACCCAGATGAAACGGGAAGGCGGAGCGTATCGGCAAAACCCGCGGTGTCGCATTTTGGTCTAACGAGGACGTGGCGCGGTCGCCAAATTGTGCGCCTGCGAGCGTCGCGCTTAATGCAAACGCGGCGGCGACTGCGCTGCAGAGCAATCGCTTCAATAAATTGCTTGGTGCGCGACTTTTGCGGTGCGCAGCTGCTGAGGTGGAGCGCATAATCGACTCCTTTTGGGTTGCTAGTCGTTGAATCTGTCGAACACGAGACACGCATTGGTTCCGCCGAAGCCAAAGCTATTGGACATCACGCGATTGAGTTTGATGTTGTCTACTCGTTCGACTGCGACCGGTAGGCCTTCTGCCTCAGGGTCCAGCGTGTCCACGTTTGCCGAGGCGGCGATGAAATCATTTTCCATCATCAGCAAGCTATAAATGGCTTCCTGAGCGCCGGCCGCGCCCAAGGAGTGGCCGCTGAGGGACTTGGTTGAGTTGAGCGTCGGAACGGCGTCGCCGAAGACATTTTTTATCGCTCGAAGCTCGGAAACATCTCCGGCGGGGGTGCTAGTGCCGTGAGTATTGATGTAGTCGACCGACCCCTCAAGACCATGCATCGCCATTTGCATCGCACGCGCTCCGCCTTCGCCCGACGGCGCAACCATGTCGTAGCCGTCAGAGGTAGCACCGTACCCGGTGAGCTCTGCGTAGATTTTGGCGCCGCGAGCCTTGGCATGCTCGAGCTCCTCGATTACCAAAACCGCGCCGCCACCGGCTATTACGAAGCCGTCGCGGGCCGCGTCGAACGCGCGAGAGGCTTTGTCGGGGGTGTCGTTGTAACTGGTTGAAAGCGCGCCCATCGCATCAAACATGTGCGACATAGTCCAATGCTCGGCCTCGCCACCGCCGGCAAAAACCACATCTTGTTTGCCTAGTTGAATCAGCTCTGCGGCATGGCCTATACAATGTGCGCTCGTCGCGCAGGCCGATGAAATGGTGTAGTTGACGCCCTTGATTTTAAACGGCGTTGCGAGACAGGCCGACACGGTGCTGCTCATCGTACGGGTGATGCGGTAAGGGCCGACGCGGCGCAGGCCTTTTTCACGCATTATGTCGGTAGACTCCAGCTGCTGCTCAGAGGAGCCGCCGCCGGAACCGACTACTAAGCCGGTGCGAAAATTAGACACCTGCTCTTCGTTGAGCCCGGAGTCTTCCACCGCCTCTTTCATCGAGAGGTAGGCGTATGCTGCTGCATCCCCCATGAAGCGATAGAGTTTTCGATCAATGAGCTCTTCGGCGTTGATTTCGACGCTGCCACTGATATGGCTGCGCATGCCGACGTCGACGTAACTTTGATTGTGCTTAATGCCGCTGCGGCCCTGCTGGAGAGAGTCGAGAACTTCCTCTTTATTGTTGCCGAGGCAAGAAACGATACCGATGCCAGTTACCACTACGCGACGCATATAATTCACCAATCTTTAAATGTGTGGAGTTCCAGAAGCGCCAGAACTCAGTTGTTTCGTTTTTGCGCTAAGCCGCGACGATCTAAAACGTCGCTCCGGGCTGGAACAGGCCGACCTTAAGGCTTTTGGTCGAGTAAATCTCACGGCCATCAACCGCGACGGTGCCGTTGGCGATACCCATAGTCAGCCGGCGGTCTATCGTCCGCGTTATGTCGAGCTCGTATGTGACGAGCTTCGAGGTAGGCAGCACCTCGCCGCTAAATTTCACTTCGCCGACGCCGAGCGCGCGCCCTTTGCCCTCGCGTCCGCTCCAACAGAGCCAGAACCCGACAAGCTGCCATAGGGCATCGAGGCCAAGGCAACCAGGCATCACTGGATCGCCAGGAAAGTGACAGTCGAAAAACCAAAGATCGGGGCGGATATCTAACTCGGCAATAATCTTTCCACGCCCAAACTCGCCGCCGTCGTCATTGATCACCGTGATCCGATCTAACATGAGCATATTATCGACAGGCAAAACGCCTTTGCCTGGGCCGAACAGTCGGCCGTAGCCACATTCGACAAGCTCTTCGAGTGAGTAGGCGTTCTTCGGTTCGAACACAAATGGGGCATCGGACATGATTCAGTACTTTCCTTCTGGCGCCCACAGGGGCTTAAACTCGTCTGGGCGATGTTAGCGCGACAGATTTAATTAATCGACTGAAATTCTTGAGTCTTGAGAAGGACCGAATTTTGTCGGCAGACTGTTTTATCGATGACACAATTTCTTTGCTAGAATGCAGCCTCCTTAAAAGCGGCGCTCACCAAACCGCCTCAGAGTAGAGAATTCGTGTCCGAAACTAAACCCTCGTTAAGCTCCCCCGCCCCGTCGCCCGCGCGGCTGATCCCTATAGTGATCTCCGGCGGGGTTGGTTCGCGTCTGTGGCCTGTATCAAGAGCGCTGCTACCCAAGCAGTACATCGAGATCCCGGGCATGTATGGCTCGCTGTTTCAAAACACGCTCGAACGCCTGAAAGGCCTCGATAGAGTCGGGGAGCCGATAGTCGTTTGCAGCGAAGAGCATCGATTCGTTGTCGCCGAACAGCTTCGTCAAATCGACGTTGGGGCGCAGCTGCTCCTCGAACCCTACGGACGCAATACGGCGCCCGCAATCGCCCTCGCAGCGATGGAGGCTATGGCATTAGGCGAAGATCCGCTGCTACTCGTGCTGCCTGCGGATCATTTGATCGAAGACACTGAGTCACTTCACGGCGCAATCGAGACTGCGCGCACCTTAGCGACCTCATCTCGTCTCGTTACCTTCGGTATTCCACCGCGCAGTCCCGAGACCGGCTATGGCTATCTCCAGCAGGGCGATGAAATAACAGGAGGCGGTTTTGAGGTTGCTAAGTTTGTCGAGAAACCGGACTTTGCGACTGCGCAGCGGTATGTCAGCGAGGGTGGCTACCTTTGGAATAGCGGGATGTTTTTATTCAGGGCGTCGGTTTTCCTGAAGCATTTAAAGATTCACGCGCCAGACATCAACGAGACGTGCACGGTAACTCACGCAGCGCTCGAGCGAGAAAAAGATTTCGCCCGTATTCCCGACGCCGAATTTCACCGCTGCCGCTCCGACTCCATCGACTATGCGGTAATGGAGAAGGCGGGTGGGGTTGCAGCTGTGCTTTTGAACGCCGGCTGGAACGACCTTGGCGCGTGGGACGCCCTGTGGTCGGTGCAGGTGAAAGACGGCGATGACAATGTAGTGAGCGGCGACGTCCTCACCGAGGACGTGTACGGGAGTTACATTCAGAGCGAATCTCGACTTGTCGCTGCGGTTGGTATGCGCGATGCAATAATTATCGAAACCCCCGATGCTGTTTTGGTGGCGAATCGTGAGGACGCGCAAGGCGTCAAGAAAATCGTTGATCAGCTGCAGGCCCTCGGGCGTAGCGAGCGTCTTGCGCATCGCCGCGAGAGGCGGCCATGGGGAAGCTTTGAGTCGCTAGCGAGCGGGCAGGGATTTCAGGTGAAACGAATCGTGGTTAATCCTCGCTCTTCGCTGTCGCTGCAATCGCATCAACATCGCGCAGAACACTGGGTGATGCTCACTGGCGTTGGTCGCGTCGAATGCGACGAGAAGGTCATCGATCTTCAGCCCAATGAGTCGACATTTATCCCTAAAGGCAGTAAGCATAGGCTGAGCAATCTGAGCGATGCGCCTATCGAACTGATCGAGGTGCAGGTTGGCGACTATTTAGGCGAAGACGATATTGAACGCTACGAAGATAATTATGGGCGGTTGCCGCGCTAAGGCGCTAGCGCTTAGCGACGAGCACAAAGTGCAAAGCAAGCGCATCGGAGTCTATTCGGTTCGATAACTGGAACGAGGGGTTAGCTGTGGGGCTTATCAATAAATGTCTATTTCCTGCCGCGGGTTACGGCACTCGATTTTTGCCGGCGACCAAGGCGATGCCTAAGGAGATGCTGCCGCTGGTTACCAAGCCGCTAATCCAATACGGTGTGGAAGAGGCGCTGGCTGCTGGCATCACAGGGATGGCGATCGTTACGGGTCGCGGAAAGCGTGCGATAGAGGATCACTTCGATATTAGTTTTGAGTTAGAGCATCAAATAGCTGGGTCCGATAAAGAGAGTCTTCTGGACGGCACACGAGACTTAATTAATCGCTGCACCTTCTCCTACACGCGCCAGAACGAGATGCTCGGTCTCGGCCATGCGATTCTTGTTGGCGAAACGCTGATTGGTGATGCGCCCTTTGCCGTCTTGTTAGCCGATGATTTCTGCCTAACGGAAGGCGACTCGGTTCTGGCGCAGATGACCGCCCTCTATGAGCAACACCGCTGCTGTATTGTTGCAATCGAGGAGGTGCCGCTTGATCAGGTGTCTCGTTACGGAGTAATCGCCGGGGTCGAGGAAAAAGCTGGGCTTTTCCGAGTGGATGAGATGGTAGAGAAACCGGAGCCGGCGGCGGCACCGAGCAATCTTGCTATTATCGGCCGCTACATTCTCACGCCGGCCATTTTTGAGGTGTTGCGCAACACTGCGCCGGGCCGCAACGGAGAGGTTCAGCTTACCGATGCGCTGCAAACCCTCGCGTCTCGCGGCGAGGTGTTAGCCTGCCGCTTTGACGGCAAACGCTTCGACTGTGGCAGCATCGAAGGTTATATCGACGCGACGAATGTGCTGTACCGGCGCACTACTCAATCACAGAGCGAGCAGTAAATGATCCAAGAACTCGATTGCTTCAAGGCCTATGACATACGTGGACGCGTCCCAGAGCAGTTAAATGCCGACATCGCCTACCGCATTGGACGCGCATTCGCAGCACATTTGAAACCCAAACGGGTCGTCGTCGGCTTCGACATTAGGCTAACGAGCCAAGAGCTATGCGCCGCCCTAAGCCGCGGACTTACCGAAGGCGGTGCCGATGTCACGAACATCGGCCAGTGCGGTACCGAAGAAATTTATTTCGCCACCAGTCACCTTGGTTATGAGGGCGGGATCATGGTGACCGCAAGTCATAACCCTGCAGACTACAACGGCATGAAGTTCGTGCGTGAAGGCTCTCTACCGGTGAGCGCCGACACCGGCCTGCTCGCCATAAAAGAACTTGCAGAGAAGAATGATTTCGCCGAACCGGCGATGCAGGGCTCTATAGATTTCGCTGATCTGCGGGGCGCCTATATTGCTAAGCTATTGAGCTTTGTCGATGTCGACAAATTAAAACCGTTGAAGATTGTCTGTAATGCCGGCAACGGCGGAGCAGGCGCTACGATTGATCTGCTCGAGCCATTGCTGCCCTTCGAGATTATTCGTGTGCATCACGAACCAGACGGACACTTTCCAAACGGTGTGCCGAATCCCATGCTTGAAGAAAACCGAGCGCCAACAACCGCGGCGATCCTCGAGAGCAAAGCAGATCTCGGTATTGCTTGGGACGGTGACTTTGATCGCTGTTTTTTCTTCGATGAGAATGGGCGCTTTATCGAAGGCTACTATTTGGTGGGGCTGCTCGCGCAGGTGTTTTTGGACACTGAGCCCGGCGCGAAAATCGTCCACGACCCGAGGCTCACGTGGAATACCCAAGAGATTGTCGCTGCTGCCGGTGGCGAGGCCATCCAGAGCATGACTGGACACGCTTACATGAAAGAGTCGCTGCGTGCAGATAAGGCAGTCTATGGTGGGGAGATGAGTGCACACCATTATTTCCGGGACTTTTACTACAGTGACAGCGGTATGGTGCCATGGCTGTTGGTGACGGCCCTCATGGCCGCAACCGGTAAGCGCTTATCCCAGTTAGTTGATGAGCGCATGCAGGCGTTCCCAGCCAGTGGCGAGATTAACCGCACTATCGCAAACCCAGCAGCGCTGCTCGCCGCGACGCGGGCGCGCTATGAGTCCGCTGCTCTCGCTGTCGAGAATGTCGATGGTCTTAGTATGAGCTTCGATGCGTGGCGATTTAATTTACGGCTATCGAATACCGAGCCTGTCGTGCGACTCAATGTGGAGTCGCGCGCAGATGAGGCGCTAATGCGCGAGAAGACCGCCGAACTCCTGGATCTGATGTCACAGGCCTGATTTTCCCCAAGCCCAAAAAAAAGCCCAAATAAAGCCACGCCAGGCTGAATCGATTCGCGACTGGTGTAGACACCCGGTTGTCGTTAGAATCGCGCGCATTTACGCTCGCAAATTTTTATTTAATTTCCCAGCCGGCTTCTCTCAACTGGCTGGTTACTCAAAGGATAGAAGCATGTCTAAATTCGAAAACGTCACCATTACTAAAGCGGCCAACGTCTATTTCGACGGCAAAGTGACAAGTCGCACGATTGAGTTCCCCGATGGCTCTACTCAGTCGCTCGGATTCATGCAGCCCGGCGAGTACGAATTTGGCACTGGGAAGCGCGAGATAATGGAGATTATGTCGGGTGAACTGTCGGTCTTGTTGCCCGGAGAGAGCGAGTGGCAAAACATTGTCGGTGGCGAGTCGTTTGAGGTGCCAGCCAATGCCTCGTTTAAGGTTAATGTAAGCGCTGTGACGGACTACTGCTGCGCCTACCTCGACGATTAATTATGAGGCGCTTCTGCGCTAGCGCGGAACCCGCCAGCTGTTGATTTTGTGAACAAGCGCCCGCGTCGATTCATCGAGTGTCGACGCGGTTTGCGCCGACTTAGAAGAGCGAGCCGGTTCGCTAAGCGCCGCATACACGTCCTTCGAAAGGCGTTTACCTAGCTCCACGCCCCATTGATCGAAAGCATTAATATTCCACAGCACGCTAAGCGCAAACACTTTGTGTTCGTAGAGCGCGATCAGCGAGCCTAAATTGTGCGGGCTAAGCTGTTTGATCAGCAGCGTTGTGCTCGGCCGGTTTCCTTTGATCGTCTTTTGTGGATCCCAGTTCTCCTCCCCAACGTCAGCACCGGCTTCGTCGCCATTCATGAGCGCCATACTTTGGCTTAGGCAGTTCGCGAGCAAGTGTCGGTGCCGCTCGTCGGCGCTATCTACGCTCGCCGTGGCGAATGCAATAAATTCAACCGGAGTAAATTCGGTGCCTTGGTGCAATTGCTGAAAATACGAATGCTGACCGTTCGTGCCGGCGCTTCCCCAAATTATTTCTGAGGTCCTCTGAGTAAGCACTGCGCCCTCACGACTGATGGATTTTCCGAGACTCTCCATATAAAGCTGCTGAAGATAGGCAGGGAATAGACCAAGGTCTTGGCTGTAGGGCACGACAGCGGTGCTCGGACTCGCACCGTATTCTCTATACCAATAGGCGAGTAACGCTGACATCACGGGCAGGTTTTCCTGCAGCGGCGCCGTCTCAAAATGCGTGTCCATCGCGTGCGCGCCGGCAAGTAATTCGTCGAAGGCTTTGAAGCCGATCGCCAGAGCGATGGGTAGTCCGATCGCCGACCAGAGTGAGAAACGCCCGCCGACCCAATCCCATAGGGGGAAGATGTTCGATTGCTCGATGCCAAACTCGCAAGCCGCGGCGACATTAGCAGAAACAGCCACGAAGTGCCGAGCAACAGCGGCCTCGTCGCTGGCGGCGATGAGCCAGTCGCGCGCTGACCGCGCATTGGTGAGGGTCTCGAGCGTACCGAAGGTCTTCGAGGCGACGACGAAGAGTGTGGTCGCGGGGTCGAGCTCTGCGAGCGTGCGGGTAAGATGCGCGGGATCTACGTTAGAGACAAAATGAACGTCGGGAGTTTCAAGCGCGAAATCGGCGAGTGCATCGACCACCATGGCAGGACCAAGATCCGAGCCGCCGATGCCGAGGTTGATGATCGTTTCGATTGCGCGGCCATCATAGCCTGTCCATGTGCCCGAATGAACGCTGTCCACGAACTCTCGCATAGAGGTAAGCGTCTCGCCCACCAGTGCCGCGTGCGGTGCATTCGCTGCGAGTGGACTGCGAAGTGAGGTATGCAGCGCGGCGCGTCCCTCCGACGGATTGATTTTTGCGCCACGCAAAAGCGCCCCAATCGCGCCCTGCATGCCGCAGGCCTCGGCGAGTTCAACCAAGGCGGCCAGCGCCGTCGAGTCGATAAGGCTTTTCGAATAGTCGAGGTGCAGCTCATCTACGGTGAGGCTAAACTGCGCACTGCGCTCGGCGTCATTCGCGAAAAGCAGTTTGAGTGTCTGTGGATCGTGCTGACCATAGCCCTCAGCGAGGGGCAGGAGCCGGCTCGCAGCTGTGCGGAGCCGCTTGTCTAGGACATCGATTGCGGCGCGGTTTCTGTTAAACGTCATACACTTGCCTGTAAATCGCGGTGGATTGGGTTTTATACTGCGCCTGAAGTGCTTGGGTCCTCGGGCGGCAGTGGGTCGAGTTAACGCTTACGGCTGAGGGCGCAGCGCTGGGTCGCACTTTAGCATACTCATGCGTTTGGATACTCGTCACCCCTTGCATAGCGCCCAGCCGTCGCGGGGTAACAGGGGTAGCCCGAGGTGACGGGAGGTAACGGGGGTTCAAAAGAGTGAGCGGGCGGTTCGCAGCTGATGAAAAAAATCCTCAACAGGGCTATTGAACCGCTCGGAGTTTGTGGTTAAACTGCGCGCCTTGTTCGACGGAGCTCGGTCTGAGTCCATCAAACATTGTGCCGCTATAGCTCAGCCGTGGTAGAGCAGCTGACTTGTAATCAGCAGGTCCCGAGTTCGACTCTTGGTGGCGGCACCACTTTTTCTTTGTATCTCTCCCTGTCTGGCTCTTCCTCTGTTCCTCTGTTTTTCCGACACTCTCTTTCGAAACCACTTCTTTACCACCAGTTATTTACCGCGAACGGCCCCTACGGAATACTCTCGAGAAAACGTTCTAATAACGGAATCTAAGCACGCCGTCTGATAACGTCTCGACGTGTCCCTACCTCTTTGCCGAAACTCGCCCACTGATCTACACTTAGTGTCCTATTTTTCTGCGAGCACATTGACTCGCCACATGACTCGAGATCTCGCCGAAATGACCGCAGCTGCGCCTCTAAGTATTACCGAAATTCAAGAGCTCGTCGCAGAGCATGGCGCAACAGTGAGCCTCGGGCGCTCGATAGGCGAGCTAATCGCCGATGGAGAGCTGCCGCGTCTGGCGAACGCGACGGTACTAAAGGGCAAGGTGTCGGACTCAGTGTTTGGCGAATCGCTTGTTGCTGCCGACGGTCGCGAGCTAAGGCTCATGTTTCGCAATAACCGAATTTCGACTCACGACGTAAATCGCGGCGCGATTCCATTCAAAGACCAAGTCCTCGCTCTCAATCACGATCATATGCGCCGGCTTGTGAGCGGGGCGATCGGCACGTCGCAGTTTGAAGTGCCGGGTCTTGCCGCGACGTCGACCGTGATTCCTGCGGAAAATCTCGAGCTGGTGATGCTCGAGAATGTCCTGCGTCGCTATATGGCCAAGAGCTCGACGTCGACTTCGCTCTATCAGCACTGGCTCGCAGCAAAGCAGAGCGGGGCGCGCGTGCTGCGATTCGCCGGTCACGAGCTTGCGGTAAACAGTCTCGAGCCGAATGGGTGTCTTCCGTATCTTCTCGACACGCCGAGCAGCAAGGCCGCGGTGGATGAGACGATGGATGCAGAACAGCTCGTCGCGATGGGCGTTTGTACCGAAGGGCAGTATGCGCAAATTCGCAATTCTTCCCTAATGGCCTTCGGCATCGTGACGGAGCATCTTCGTGAGCGGGGCATGGTGCTCGTCGATACGAAAACCGAACATGGGATAAATCGTGCCGGTGAGATTGTTGCCGCTGACGAACTTTATACTATGGATTCTTCGCGTTTCTGGCGCCTTAATGACGCGGGCGAGCTACTCACCCGCGATGGTGAGCCCGTGTCTTTCTCGAAAGAGTTCGCACGCGGCATGGTGACCGAGCACGATCAACAGTTTACTCAGGCTCAGGCCAATGAGATCGCAGTGCGCTATATCGAAGGCTTGCAGCATTTGTTAGGAGTGCGGTTTGTGCCCGATTTGAGGCCGCGAGACGAGCGTCTCGTCGAATCGGTGAATCTGATACTCGATTCGCTCACCTAGCTGAGCGATGCGCCTAACCAGGCTCCAAATAGCATCGGGCCTCCAATTAGGAACGAACATGATTAATCAGCCTCTCTATGCTCGCAGATTTTTTGCTCTCGCCGCAGTGTGCTCGTCGATACTCTTATTGACCAGCTGCGGGGATGGTGTGTCTCCAGGTGCTGATCGCTCGCAATCTGAACAAGGGGAATTTGTGACTGACTCTCGCCCGCCTTCGCCGACCATCGAAGACTATCGTCGTGCCGAGCAGATGCTCGCACCCAACATGGCGCCATTGCTCGTCGGTGAAATTCGCGCGCACTATTGGCAGCAGGACGACAGGCTTATTATTCGACGCCGCACCGAAGAAGGTAGCGAATATGTCCTTGTCGACCCAGCCGCGGGCTCAGCAGTCGAGCTGTTCGATTCTGCACGAGTCGCCGCGCTGCTCGAACTCCGGGCGAGTGAAGACGCAGTAGGTAAGACAGACTCGGCTGAAGAAATAGACGCAAACGACCTTAATTTACGCAGCTTAAAGCTCGAAGCGAATGAACTTCGATTTGACTTTGCGGGCGAGAGGTTTGCGCTCGACCTAGCAAGCATGCTGACAAACGATTCAGCCCTCACTCGTCTGCAAGCGCCGCCGCCACACCAGTTCCTTTCACCTGACGGCGAACGTGCGGCGTTCATCCGCGAGCACAATCTCTGGGTGCGCAGCACTCGGGATGGAAGCGAGGTGCAGCTTACTTTCGATGGGTCGGCCGACTACGGCTATGCAACCAATAGCGCAGGTTGGATTCAGGATCCAGGCCCCGTGCTACTGTGGTCACCGGACTCATCAAAAATCGCGACGTTTAGACAAGATTCTCGCGAAGTGAAAACGCTGACCCTCGTTGAGACCGCGGTGGGCCATCCGAGAGTAGACACCTGGAAATATCCACTGCCAGGGGATGAGCATGTGTTCATGCTTGAACGCGTTGTGATCCATCTCGATCCCATGCCGCGTCTCGTCGCGCTCGAGTTGCCTGCAGAGCCGCAGCGTTCGACCACAACCGATCACATCGCTGGCCGTAGCGGCGAATTCCTCGACGTAGAGTGGAGTGCAGATAGCACCGCACTCGCCTTCGTATCGTCTTCGCGCGATCATAAAATCGCGCAATTGAGACTGGCGGATATCGACACGGGCGCGGTCCGCGATGTCTACAGGGAAGTCACCGAAACCTATTACGAGTCGGGATTCGATGCCGAGAATTGGCAAGTGCTGCACGCGACCGACGAATTTATCTGGTTCTCTGAGCGCAGCAACTGGGGCCATCTCTATTTGGGCGATCTCGCGACCGGCGAAATAAAAGCACCTATAACGAGCGGCAACTGGGCCGTGCTCCAGATGCTCAGGGTGGATGAGGACACGCGTACCATCACCTTTATTGGCTCGAATCGCGAAGCCGTCGATCCCTATTTTCAATCTTTGTATCGAGTCAGCATTGATGGTGGTGAGCCAGAGCTGCTTACCCCTGAACCTGCGCACCACGACCTCAGTCTCGCGCCGAGTGGAGGTTTCGTTCTTGATAGCTACTCGACACCGACGACGCCGCCAGTAAGTGTGCTGCGACGCGCGAATGGCGGGGTGTTACTCACGCTCGCAGACACGTCGCTCGATCGTCTGCGTGCTGCAGGATGGGTCGCCCCAGAGCCTTTCGTGACCAAGGCGCGCGATGGGCTTACCACGATTCATGGGCTGCTCTATAAACCGTCGAACTTCGATGAGTCGCTAAGCTATCCTGTTCTGAACTATCTGTATCCGGGGCCTCAGACTGGCAGCGTGGGCAGTCGTGCGTTCAGTGCGGCGCGCCGAGATAAACAGGCGGTGGCGGAGCTAGGGTTTGTCGTCGTCGAGCTTGACGCTATGGGCACGCCCGGTCGCTCGAAGTCATTCCACGACGCGTACTATGCCGACATGGGCGATAATGGACTGCCCGATCAGATCGCCGGCATTCGTGAGCTTGCCGCGTCGCGCCCGTGGATGGATCTCGACCGCGTCGGCATCTGGGGGCATTCGGGCGGCGGCTTCGCGTCGACCGCGGGAATTCTGCGCTATCCCAAATTTTACAAGGTCGCCGTTTCGAGCGCCGGCAATCACGACAATCGCAACTATGAAGACGACTGGGGCGAGAAGTGGCAGGGGCTACTCGAGACGACGATGGTCGAAGAGGGGGGGGCTGGCGCTAAGCAGATAAGCAATTACGATGGTCAGGCGAATCAGCTGCTTGCCAATCGACTAGAAGGTAAACTTCTCTTGGCCCATGGACTGATGGACGACAATGTTCATCCATCGAATACGCTGCTGGTTGTGCAGGCACTGATCGAGGCCGAGAAAGACTTCGATCTCTTGCTGCTCCCCGACGCGGGGCACGGATTTGGTAACTCGCGTTATTTCATGAAGAAGCGCTGGGACTATTTCTTGCGCCACCTTGCACAGAGGGAACCGGTCGCAGATTTTCGCTTCGCGGCGAACATCCCCTAAGCGGCGAATGACGCGTTGAGATAATTCGAAGTTGTTCGAGGGAAAGGCGCAGCAGTTCGTCGGCGCTTGCACCAAACGCGAACGCTGAGGTAGCCTCAACGCTCGTTTCAAGATAAAACTGAGCAAGACGTTGATAGAAAGACCTATCCAAAGGGGCAGACAATGATCCGATTCGACAGAAAGACCGCAGAGCGAGCCCGTTCGCTGACACTGTTCGGCCTTGCCGCGAGCGCGATGCCGCTCTTGGCGCTAGCGCAGGAGACGTCTAATTGGGAACCGCCAAAGTTAGACTGGGGCGTGCCGGACGTGCAGGGTGTATGGAATTATCAGACGCGTTCGTCGCTCGAGCGCCCCGCAAACTACAACGGTAAGCTCGAGATTTCTGAACAAGAGATGCTCGAGACGATGGTGTCGACGCCTGACTATATTGCGTTCCTCGAGGCCACCGGCGCAGAGGCGCCCGGGCCTGAGAATGTCGGCGGCTACAATGGCTTCTGGATCACGCCGGGCGATACGCTGTCATTTATGAACGGCTTTTACAGAACGTCAGTAATTACCTATCCCGAAGATGGGCGCATCCCGTGGCGCGAAGAAGGCAAGGCGCTACGAGCCTCGCAGCAGGAAGACCTGCCGATGGGACGCGCCGAAAGCGATGGCCCAGAGGGTCGAACGCTCTCCGATCGATGCCTCGTGAGCTTCTCATCAACGGCACCGTTTTTAAGCAGTCTTTACAATAACAATATGCAGATTGTTCAGTCGCCGACGCATGTCATGCTGCTTGCTGAGATGGTGCACAACGCGCGTATCGTTCGTATCGATCAAGAATTTAAAGACCTCCCCTATGAAAAATGGCTAGGTGACTCCATCGGTTATTATGAAGGCGACACGCTTGTAGTCGAGACCAAAAACTTCAATCCTTGGCAGGTGCAAAAAGAGCGTCTGATTTCAGAGGGCATTCACCTTACCGAGCGTTTTACGCGGGTAGAAGATCAGAAGCTTCACTATTCGTTCACAATCGACGACCCGGAGCTCTACACCGAGCCTTGGACGGGAGAGCTGCCGATGTATGGCAACTCTGAGCTCTACGAATACGCGTGCCACGAAGGAAACTACGCGATGCGCGCGATTCTTGCGGGCGAGCGTAGACGAGAAGCCGACGCGAAATAGCCTGCGAGCGCGAGATCACAAGGCGGCGCGTTTACTCTGCCGCTGACAAAAATTAGAAGACCATCGAGGGCCGCGTGCCAATGACTCAGATCGAAGCGGCTATTGCGGCCTACGTTAATTTTATGTGGGGACTGCCGCTGGTTATCTTGTTAGTCGGTGGCGGCCTTTTCTTCATGCTGCATTCGCAGCTCAGACACTTCCGCTATTTTCGGCACAGCGTCGATCTGCTCCGAGGGAAATTTAACGACGACTCCGAAAGCATAGGCGGAGATATTTCGCATTTTCTCGCGTTAGCCACGGCGCTCGCCGGCACGATGGGGCTGGGCAACATCACTGGCGTGGCGGTTGCCCTTACCGTCGGAGGCCCTGGCGCAATCTTCTGGATGTGGGTCACCGCAGTCGTCGGCATCAGCACTAAATTTTACACGGCAACGCTCGCCATAATGTATCGCGGCATCGACGATGCAGGCAGATTGCAGGGCGGCCCCATGTACATTATCCGCGAGGGGTTGGGTAAAAAATGGGTGCCGCTTGCTTGGTTGTTTGCGGCGGCGGGCATGGTTGGCACGTTGCCGGTCTTTCAGGTCAATCAGCTCGTGCAGATTATCCGCGACACTGTCGCCATCCCCAATGGCTTGACTACGGCCGATTCGCATTTTAATTTTGATTTAATCCTGGGCATCGTCTTAGCCGTCATCGCCTTCGCTATCACCGTGGGAAATGTAAAGCGCGTGTCTGCCGTGGCAGGGAAAATGGTGCCGGCGATGGTGATATTTTATTTCGCGGTCACTGCGGTTCTTCTGGTGAGCCACATCGAGCAGGTCCCGTCGATGTTGCTTCTCATCGTGACGGATGCCTTCAGCGGTCAGGCTGTCTCTGGCGGCGTGATTGGCACAGTCATATTGATTGGCGTGCAGCGCGGCGCGTTCTCCAATGAGGCAGGTATTGGCACCGAGTCGTTGGCTCATGGCGCGGCGAAAACCAACGAGCCCGCACGGGAAGGATTGGTGGCGATGGTTGGTCCTATCGCCGACACGCTCATCGTGTGTACTTGCACTGCGCTGACGCTTTTGGTCACCGGCGTTTGGGAGGGGGGCGCTCAGGGCGTAACTATGGCTGCGGAGGCGTATGAGCAGGTCTTTCCGGGTTTTGGTTCTTATTTGCTGCTGATCATGGTCTTCGTTCTCAGCATGACTACGGTGCTTACCTATTGGTATTACGGCAGCAAATGCATGGGATTCTTATTTGGCGCGCATCGCGAAAAATATTATCTGTGGGCTTACATGCTGCTAATCGTGGCAGGCTCGGTGGTCTCACTCGATATCGTTATTAATCTACTCGACGGCGCGTATGCGACCATGGCGATTCCCACCATGGTGTCGACGCTGCTGCTCGCGCCAAAAGTCAAAGCGGTCGCGACGAACTATTTCACCAGACTCGATTCTGGCGAATTCGACTAAGCTTCGCTGTCTCTGGCGAGTTTTTGGAAGCCGCGGCTCATGCCGTAGGCGCTAAGCGCCGACACCGCGGCGAAGCCCGTCAGCACAACAAACACCTGCGACCAGCCCAAGCTGTCGGACATTGCGCCGGCCGCGAAGGCAGCGATGGCCCCGCCGATATACCCCATTCCGTCGATTATTCCGGTGCAAGAACCTGCACCCTTAGCGCCCGCGATGTCGAGCGTGAGCGCACCGCTACTCATCGAGTAGGGGCCAAGCAGGAAGAAGCCGCTGCCGCCTAGAAAGAAAATAATAAGATTGTAGTTTGGATTTTCCGCAGCGCTCAGAATCGAGATCGAGAATGTGCAGATCACCAGCACGGCGAGCATTATCCACATCATGCGCGCACGATCGCCGTTGCGTGCATAGTGGTCGGTATACCAGCCTATGAATAGCGTGCCAGCAACGCCCAGAAGCGGGAACACCGCTGATTTTAGAATCGCAGCGCTTGCGCCCTGACCGATATCGAACAAAAATTTCGGCGTCCATATGAGAAACACTGAGCGCAGCAAGGTGGTGAGAAAGCTAAATACTAAAAGCTGACGATAGATTGGCATCTTGATGAGGGTCTTGAGGATCGTCATCACAGCGGGTGTCTCGTCATCTCCATAGTCGGCTAGCTGCTTCTTTGCCGATTCGCCCTCCACGGCAATCGCGCCCGGCACAACATCGCCGGGCGTGCCCTTTGACGCGAAAAACGCCCAGAGGCCAATGATGCTCAATACCAGCGCGGGGTAAACGAACACCCCCTGCCAGCTCACGCCCATCGAAACGAGGAAGCCGGCGAAGAGTGCTGCGATAGCCCCACCGAATTGAAAACTAACGCTTATCGCGCCCATCACGCGGCCGTTTTTGTCACTCGAATACCACGACCCGATTGTTTTTGCGAGGCCGCCCCAGCCCATCGAGAGGAAGTAGCGGCAGCAGCACCAGACAATAATGAAGGCGGTGAGAGAGCCGGAGAGGGCAAAGATCAAATTCCAAAAAACTGCACCCGCCATCCCCACGAGGAAAATGCGGCGCCCGCCGATGCGGTCCGCCAGAGGCCCGTTTATGAACTTGCCTACTGCGTAAGCGATTTCTGACAGAGAGACGATTAGTCCGAGCTGGGTATTGGAGTAACCAAATTCCTGTTCGAGAAGGGGGAACGCCGCAGAAAGGTTTCCGCGGCAAATGTAATATCCAATATAGCCAATGAGCATGACCCAGAAGGTCGAGAGGCGCCATTTAACGAGTTGTGCAGATTCGGCCGCGCTGACTGGAGCACGCTGCCCCGCTACTTGGGTATAAAACATAGGGCAGTGACTCGATTCGGCTTAGATTGATTGAAAAGGGCTAGTGAATGGTTTGAGGCGCTTTGGCAGCGGCGACGCGCTTACGCTCCGCTTCGTCACGCGCATCCGCGCGCTGCGCGACGGGCTCGTCTGGTGACGCATAGGTTCGGGTGATGACCTCGCTTTCGAGGTAGAGCCCGAGTTTGGAGAGAAATTCTTCCATATGCGAGCTCTGGTAGTGTCCCTGTAGACTCTCCGCGTCGGTCCATTCTTGCAAGAGAACGACTTGATTGGTTTCGGTGATACCTGCGAAATATTCATAGCTCACGCAGCCAGCTTCTTTGCGCGAGTTGGTGACCATGACACGCATGAGATCGAGCGCGTCCTCTTTGGTCTCATCGACTAAAAAGAAGGTTGATTGCACCATGATCATCGCTGATTCTCCTCGAACACATCCGTTAACTTTAGCCTGTCTTACTGTAAATGCAAAACGCGCTTTTTACAAAAGCCACGCTACCGAGTAATTGGGGCCTGCGCTGTGTAAATCAAGAGCGACGCGGATCAAGAGCGACGCGGATCAAGAGCGGCGTGCATCGAGGCTCCACCGCCCGGCACCGAGTCCTGCTACGACGAGAAGGCCGGCGACGATGCCGAGGTTTTTAACAAAGTTTTGCGTTTCGTGTGCAGTCTGCAACTCGCCGGCAGGAAGCGTCCAGAAATCATGCATCACCGCATTGATCACAAGGGTGAGCCCTGCGAGCAAAAATGCAGTGGCTTTAGTTCGGTAGCCAACAATCATAGTAATCCCGCCGCCGGTCTGAATGATGATCGTCAAAATCAGAAAGAAGGGGATAAAGGTCATCCCATGACTGGCCATGTAATCGGCCGTGCCTTGGTAGTTGAAGATTTTCATCAGGCCGCCGGGCAAAAGGAAGTAGAGACCGAGCATAACGCGGCCGGTGGTCTCACAGAGCGCCTGGAAAGGTGGTTGATTAGCTGTAGTCATTGTGTTCTCTCATTTTTGTCTCTTGTATATCGGCGTCTTTGTTGGCTTTCGCTTTTTCTATAACCGACTACCACCAAGGATAAAATCCAGGCATGTCTGTCGACGCATTGTCGGTGTAATTTGCTGCGCGTTTTTCAAGGAAAGCCGCCACGCCTTCTTTGCCGCTGGTCTGACTCGCGTAGAAGATCGCGAGTGAGTCGACGCGATGCGCTTCGACTGGATGCGGCGCCGCTGCATTGCGGTACATCATCTGACGACTCAGCGCGATCGCCACGGGGCTGTGCTGAGTAATGCGTTTGGCAATGGTATAGGCGCGCTCAAGCAGAGTCTCACTGGTTTCCACATGATTAGCGAAGCCGCGCGCTTGCAGTTCTTCGGCCTCGATTAAATCGCCGCTATACACCCACTCCAGCGCAGTGCCCATGTTGACGATGCGCGGCAGGAACCACGATGAGCAGGCTTCGGGCGTGATGCCGATTTTGTTGAAGACGAAACCGACCTTCGTGCGCTCGCAGACAACGCGTATGTCCATCGCACAGGTCATTGTCGCGCCGATGCCGACCGCCGCGCCGTTAATCGCTGCGATGATCGGTTTTTTGCAGTCGTAAATCGCGAGTACGACCTGACCGCCGGTATCGCGAACGCCTTCTTCGATCTCAGGATCGTCGAGCCTTTGGCGCATGTCCTCCATTGTGGGCTCGAGCGTCTCGTCGAGGCCGAAGACGTTGCCGGCCCGCGAGAGATCCATGCCGGCGCAGAATGCGCGTCCAGCGCCGGTAACAACCACGGCGCGGACGCTGTCATCCTCGCTTGCGGCATTGAACGCAGCGATCAGTTCGTTGGCCATCTCTACCGTAAAGGAATTCATCTGCTCGGGGCGATTGAGGGTGAGGGTCAGTATGCCGGCATCGACTTCCCAGAGTAGTGTGTTGAACTTCATGATTGCGTCCTATGTTCGTCAGTGTGAATCGAGTGAGTTTTCGAGTAATGCTAATTTCAATTAGCGAGCCGCCTGCTCGTTAAATTGCCCCTGACTGCTGAAGGGCTAAGATTTCATCGGGGGCAAATCCCCAGTCGTTGAGAATCTCTTCGCTATGCTCTCCGGCCATTGCCGCCGGCGCCTGCACGGTCGTTGGCGTGCGGCTGAAACGCGGCGCGGGAGCTGGCTGCGTGACGCCGTCGATTTCAACGAAGCTCTGCCGCGCCAGATTGTGAGGATGCTGGGGCGCCTCTTGCAGGTCGAGTACGGGTGCAAAACAAACATCGGTGCCTTCAAGTAGCGCGCACCAATGATCGCGAGTCTGGGTAACGAAAAGTGCTTCGAGCTTGCCTCTGAGGCTCGCCCAGTGCTGTTTGTCGTTTTGCTTTGCGAACTCAGGGTCGTCGATCTCGCAGAGCTCGAGGAGCAGCGCGTAAAACTGAGGTTCGATCGAGCCTATGCTAATAAATTTGCCGTCCGAGCAGGCGTAACTCCCATAGTAGTGTGCGCCGCCATCGAGACGGTTGTCCATGCGCTCCTTGGTCCACATGCCCATCGCCATCATGCCGTAGAACGGGCTGAGTAAGCTGGCTGTGCCATCGGTCATCGCAGCGTCAATCACCTGTCCTTGGCCTGAGGTGCCGCGTTCGACAAGCGCAGCGAGCACGCCCGCGAGAAGGTACATGGCGCCGCCGCCAAAATCACCGACAAGGTTGAGGGGCGGGGCAGGGGGGCGGTCACTGTAACCCATCGCGCCGAGCGCGCCGCCGATAGAAATATAGTTGATGTCATGGCCAGCGGCTGGCGCGAGCGGCCCGCTCTGCCCCCACCCGGTCATGCGGCCGAAGATGAGGCGCGGATTGCGCGCCAAGCAGGTTTCGGGCCCGAGTCCTAGGCGTTCCATCACGCCGGGCCTAAAACCTTCAATCACCACGTCTGCACCGTCGATGAGCTGCTGCACGGCCGCAACGCCGTCCGGATTTTTTAAGTCTACTGCGATCGAGCGTCGGCCTCGATTGAGAACATTGGCTCGGTGGCCACTGCCCTTGTGGGCGAGTCGGTCAACGCGAATCACCTCGGCCCCCATGTCTGACAGCATCATCGCGCAAAAGGGCCCCGGGCCAATACCTGCCATTTCAACTACTTTAATACCCGCCAGTGGTCCCATCATCGCTCCTGCGCCATGCGTCTTATTATTAATTGCTACTCTCTGCGTTATTGATCTGATAATAGGCCAAGCGCGAGGCAGTTTGATACCCCCAGCCCTGCGTTTATCGCAACAATTGCGGCGCTAGTTGACCTGCGCCCTTTGTGGTTCCCCTTTTCGCGGGGATGCACTATTCTTTTGAGCTAGACATCAATTAATGCAGAGTAAAAACTACTATGGATCTCCAAGATAAAACTGCCTTCATCACCGGCGGCGCGTCCGGCCTCGGCCTTGCGACTGCTCAAAACTTCATCGCCGCCGGCGCCAATGTCATGCTTTACGATCTGCGCGCCGATGCGCTCGAGGCAGCTGCAGCGAATCTGGGTCCTAATGTAGCTTGGCATGCGGGCGATGTTGCCGATGAGGTGGGTGTTAGCGAGGCGATCGCCATCGCGAAAGAAAAATTTGGCACTATTCACATCAACGTTAATGCAGCAGGTATCGGCGGCGCAGCGCGCACCGTAGGCAAAGACGGGCCCATGCCTCTGGCTAAATTTGAGCACATCGTTCGCGTTAACCTTGTGGGTACGTTCAATGTGCTGCGTCTCTGCGCAGAAGTTATGCAGGTAAACGAGCCGGTTACTGCCGACGGTGAGCGCGGCGTGATCGTGAATGTTGCCTCTGTCGCCGCGTTTGACGGCCAGACGGGTCAGGCAGGCTACGCCGCATCTAAAGGCGGCATCGTGTCTATGACTCTCCCCATTGCCCGCGACCTGTCTAAGCGCGGCGTGCGCATAATGACTATAGCTCCCGGCGTGTTCGAAACACCGATGATGGCAGGCGCGCCAGAGTCAGTTCGTGAACCGCTCATTGCGATTACACAGTTCCCGAAGCGGTTAGGAAATCCTGCAGAGTTTGCACAAGAAGTCGCGCATATCGTCAACTGCGGTTACCTCAACGGTGAGACGATTCGCCTCGACTCGGGTATCCGGATGCCTGCTTAACGCGGACGATCAAGAACGCTACGAAAGACAAATAAATAAAACGAGAGAGAAGGAAAAGACCATGGCAGATGCATACATTGTGGGCGCGGTGCGCACAGCAACCGGTAAAAAGAAAGGGCGCTTGAGCGCGATACATCCTATTGACCTCGGCGCCGCTGTGGTCGACGAACTCGTTGATCGCACGGGGATTCCCGTGGACGCGGTCGACGATGTGATCTTTGGCGTGGTCATGCAAATCGGTGCGCAGGCGAGCAATCTCGGTCGCAATGTCTCCATGGCATCTAAGCTCGATCTCGCCGTGCCGGGCACGACTGTCGATCGGCAGTGTGGATCCTCGCTGCAGGCGATTCAGTTTGGCGCTCAGGCAGTGATGTCAGGTACTCAGGACGTTATTATTTCTGGCGGTGTCGAAGCCATGAGCACCGTCGAGATTGGTTCTAACGTACGCGATGGTCTCGCCAATGGGCGTGGCATTCCTAAGGGTGAGCGACTCGAGCTTCAATACCCAGGCATTCAGTTTAGCCAGTTCGATGGCGCTGAACTGCTGGCGGAAAAATACGACATAAGTCGCGACGAGCTGGATGCCTTCGCGCTTTCCAGTCACCAGCGTGCGTGGGAAGCTACGCAGAAAGGCTATTTCGAAAAGGAAATAGTCCCGCTCAATATCACGCTCGAAGACGGCACGGCGGATGTACACACGATTGACGAAGGAATTCGTCCAGAAGCCTCGCTCGAAGGCCTCCAAGGATTGAATACTCTTCGAGAGGGAGGCGTTATTACTGCCGGCAGCGCGAGTCAGATCAGCGACGGCGCCGCGGCGATTATGATCGCAAATGAAGACGCGGTTAAAAAGCACGGCTTGCAGGTACGCGCAAAGATTCATTCACTTGCCGTTGTTGGCTCCGACCCGGTGATCATGCTCGAAGGGCCTATTCCAGCGACGATTAAAGTGCTCGAAAAAGCCGGCCTCTCGATCGACGATATCGATCTTTATGAGGTAAACGAAGCCTTCGGTTCTGTTCCGTTAGCGTGGGCAAAAGCGGTAGGTGCCGACATGAGCAAGTTAAATGTCAATGGCGGCGCGCAGGCTCTAGGCCACCCGCTAGGCGGTACCGGAGCCAAACTCATGACAACGCTTGTTCATGAGCTCGAGCGTCGTGGTGGTCGCTATGGCCTCATCGCGATCTGCGAAGGCGGCGGAACAGCTAATGCGATGATCATCGAACGTATGAGCGAGGTCAGTCACTAGGCTGGCTTAAAAGGCGCGCCGCTTTCGGATTGCTGCGCGCCAGCGCGATTTTGTTATTTCCTAGCGCTGCTAGTCTGAGCGCCAATTGAACAAAGGTCTGAATCATGTTTGAAGCTTACGAATCCCCATGGATGGATGAAGAACTAAAAATCATGCGGGACGCGGTGCAAAAATTTCTCGTCAAAGAGTTTGTGCCTCACTCAGAGCGCTGGGAAAAACAGGGTATTGTCGATCGCGACGCCTGGAAAGTCGCCGGTGATGCAGGAATTCTCTGCGCCTCGATTCCGGAAGAGTACGGTGGCGGCGGCGGCAACTTTAAACACGAGATGGTTTTGGTTGAAGAGATGTGTCATGCCGGTGTAAGCGGCTTCGGCAATAGTGTGCATTCGGGCATCGTTGCCCACTACATTCATTCCTATGGCAGCGAAGAACAGCGCCAGCGCTGGTTGCCGAAAATGGCGCGAGGCGAGATCGTGACGGCTATCGCGATGACAGAGCCGGGCACCGGATCCGATTTACAGTCGATTGCAACGACAGCAATAAAACACGGCGATCACTATGTGCTGAACGGTCAGAAGACTTTCATCACTAACGGCATGTCGGCTGACCTTATATGCGTTGTGGCTAAAACAGACCCTACGGCCGGTGGCAAAGGGATCTCGCTGATTATGGTTGAAACACCGGAGTGCGAGGGCGAGGGTGGTTTTAGCCGCGGTCGTAACCTCGAGAAACTGGGGCAGAAAGCCCAAGATACCTCTGAGCTTTTCTTCGATGATGTCAAAGTGCCGGTCGAAAACCTGCTTGGCCCGACCGAGGGGCGCGGCTTCATTCAGCTAATGGAGCAGCTTCCGCAGGAACGCGTCATCATTGCTGCCGGTGCCTGCGCAACAATGGAAAAAGCGTTAAAGCTTACCGCCGAGTACGTAAAAGAACGCAAGGCGTTCGGCAAGCGTATTTTAGATTTCCAGAACACTCAGTTTAAACTGGCCGAGCGTTTTACCGAGGCGAAGATCGCTCGAATTTTCGTCGACGACTGCGCGATGAAGCTCGCCGAGGGCAAACTCGATGACACAACCGCAGCAATGGCTAAGTGGTGGACGACGCAGAAGCAGTGCGAAATTATTGACGAATGCCTACAATTTTTCGGTGGCTACGGCTATATGATGGAATACCCGATCGCTAAGATGTACGCAGACAGCCGCATCGGTAAGATCTATGGTGGCAGCAACGAAATCATGAAGCTGTTGATCGCACGCGATATTTAGCGGCGCCTCTTTTTTCTGAAGTTGGAGTGCAAACACATGAGTAACTATTCGACTCGCCGTCTGCTGGCTACAGCGATAGCGTCGGCTGCCGCGCTAATTTTTTCAGGCATGAGTTCTGCGCAAACATCCGAGGGCGGCTACCTAACGCCGCGCACAGAATTTGGCGCGCCTGACCTTCAGGGTGTGTGGTCGATCGCCACGCAGACGAATCTCGAACGTGCCGAGCGTTTTGGAGGAAAGCTGGTTTTAACCTCCGACGAGGCGCAGCGTATCGAAGCTGCTGTGCAGGCGGGATTCGAGGCGAGCAATCGTCCGAGTGATCCTAATCGCGAGGCGCCGGATTCGAGCAATGTAGGCGGCTACAATACATTCTGGATGGATCCGGGTCAGCGACTCGCCGTTGTAAACGGAGAAATTCGAACGTCGATTATCACCGATCCTGCGGATGGCAGGTTGCCGTACAGCGAGAAGGGGCGCCAGAATTATCAAGCTGCAATGACACAGCGAGCTTCTTACGACGGCCCGGAAGTACGTCCGCTTGGCGAGCGCTGCGTGGTCGGCTTTGGCTCTACGGGCGGCCCACCCAAGCTCCCTGTTTTGTACAATAATAATACGCAAATCGTGCAAACAGAGAATTATGTTGTGCTCTTAGCCGAGATGAATCACGACGCACGCGTTATTCGACTAAATGCCGAGCACGCTCAGCCGCCGATGAACTATTGGATGGGGGATTCGGTCGGCCATTATGAAGAAGACACCCTTGTGGTGGTAACCACTAATTTTCATTTGCAGCAGAATCTGCGTTCATCCTTAGATCATCGTTTTTATGGCTCGCCAGAGATGGTGGTAACTGAGCGATTCACCCGCACGGCCGACGACACTATTCTGTATCAGTTTACTGTAGATGATCCGGAGAACTACACACAGCCATGGAGCGGAGAGCTGCCTATGGTTGCAACCGACGAGCAGCTTTATGAATACGCCTGTCACGAAGGTAACTATGCGCTGCCTGGTATTTTAGCCGGCGCCCGCCGCGCAGATTTCGAAGGTGCCGAGTACGCGCCAACCTATTCGGGGCAGTAATAGTTTACGGCGAGATAGACCGAAAAAGGCCGCTGCATTGGAAGAGTCTCCTCTCTTTTCGCAGCGGCCTTTTTGTTTTGATCGAGTTTACTTTTGTTAGCGCAGGTCAGGTAACTTATAGCCGTCGGCTTCGAGCTGTGCGCGAATTACCTTCTTGTCTATTTTACCCGTCGACGTCAGTGGGATTGCATCAGTCTTGATGATCTCGTCGGGGAGTTGCCACTTAGCGAATATTTTAGAGCAGTGATCGAGC
>JALRKV010000126.1 GCA_023254735.1 Pseudomonadales bacterium
GGGCCGTGTTTAAGCTCACCAGCCGGATAGGCTTCGGCGTGAATATACGAAATCTCTTTTAGCTTAAGCGCGCCTTCTTTCGCGACCGGATACTGAATACCGCGCCCCAAGAAAAGGCTATGGTGTTTATCGCTAAACTGTTTCGCAATCGTTTTGATTTGCTTGCGTAGCCCTAGGGTTTTGTCGACGATGCTGGGTAGTTTATGAAGCTCCTTGACGAGCTTGGCTTCGTGCGCCGCGCTGAGACCTGTGCGGCGGGCAAGCACGATTGAAAGAACGAGGAGTATGGTGAGCTGCGTAGTAAACGCTTTGGTTGATGCAACACCGATCTCTTGGCCAGCCATGGTTAGCATGCTGATGTCGGATTCGCGCACGAGCGAACTCGTCGCGACATTACACACCGCAAGCGTCGCCACATAGCCGAGTTTTTTTGCATATCTTAAGGCGGCGAGCGTATCGGCGGTTTCGCCGGATTGTGAAATGGTGACGAAAAGTGTGTTTGGCTGCACGATAATATCGCGGTAACGATAATCGCTAGCAATATCGACCTGACAGGGGATTTTAGCAATCGATTCGAACCAGTACTTGGCGACCAGCCCGGCATGTGAACTCGTGCCGCAGGCAACTATTTGCACCGCGTTGATTTTATCGAAAATGGGCGGCGCTTTAATACCAAACGCCTGTTCTAAAACCGAGGTTTTACTCACGCGACCGTCGAGCGTGTTTTTTATCACCCTTGGCTGCTCGTAGATTTCTTTGAGCATAAAATGTTCGTAGCGACCCTTGTCGGAGTCATCGGTCTGATGTTTTACCGTCGTTGTCGGCCGACTCACTTTCTTGCCCTTATGCCAGATGGTAATCGCCTGTCTTTCGACCTGCGCGATATCACCCTCTTCGAGGTAGATGAAGCGATCGGTAACCTGACCTAATGCAAGTGGGTCCGAAGCAACAAAGTTCTCGCCAATACCGACGCCGATAACCAGCGGGCTACCGCTACGCGCGACAACGAGCTTATCGGGCTCTGTATTATCGATGACGCAGAGGCCGTAGGCCCCCTCGAGTTTCTTGACAGTCTTTTTTACCGCCGCGACGAGCGAGACTTTGCCGCCGGCACGGTTAGCGTGAATGAGATGGGCGATGGTTTCGGTATCGGTGTCTGTGACGAATGAATAGCCGGCTTTCTTGAGTTCGACACGGAGCTCTTCGTAGTTTTCGATTATGCCATTGTGCACCAGCGCAATATCAGAGCCGGACATATGCGGGTGCGCATTGGCAACGCTCGGCTTACCGTGGGTTGCCCAGCGGGTGTGGGCGATACCGAGTCTGCCGCTCGCTTTAGCGTTGGCTTTGGCAGCGGCGGTGACGAGTTTGTTAACCTTGCCGACTGCCTTGATCGTATTGATTGTCGTTGCGCGTGAGTCAGACGTCGGCGAGATGAAAGCAAGCCCCGCAGAATCGTATCCCCTGTATTCGAGCCGCTTGAGACCCTCTAAGAGAATCTCTCTAACCTCTCGTTCGGCGATAGCCCCTACGATCCCACACATACCTTGGCCTCTGCTTCTCTATTCTATTTTTTTACGGGCCGTTTCCAGCCGGCGACGTTGCGCTGCTTCGCTCGACCGACAGCGAGGTTGTCGCTAGGTACGGCGCGATTAATTACCGAGCCTGCAGCAACGAAGACACCATTTTCGAGCTCGACCGGTGCGACGAGAACACTGTTGGAGCCGACAAAAACATCGTCGCCTAAGGTGGTGGTGTGTTTGTTCACGCCGTCATAGTTACAAAATATCGTACCCGCACCGATATTAACGCCCGCACCTAGCTCTGCGTCGCCAATGTAGGCTAGATGATTGGCCTTACTGCCTTCGCCCATGAGGGTTTTTTTGGTTTCGACAAAGTTTCCTACTTTGACCTTATCCGCAAGCACCGTGCCTGGCCGCAGACGAGCGTAGGGCCCTATGGTTGCTGCGTTTCCGATGACTGCACCGTCGATAATCGTACCCGGCAGCAGGGTCACATCGTCACCTAATGTCGCATCTTTAATGAGACAGTTTGCACCAATAGAGACATTGTTACCCAGTTTTATTTGCCCCTCGAGCACTACGTTCACGTCGATCGTAAGATCTCGCCCGTAGCTGATGTCGCCTCGAATATCCACACGGGTTGGGTCCATCACGGTCACCCCCGTTGCGAGCAGCGCCTGCGCCTGAATCATCTGGAAATGGCGCTCGAGCATGCACAGTTGTAGCTTGTCGTTTACGCCCTGCACTTCGTATTCGTCACCGGTGGTCAGTGACTCCACGCTATGACCGTCTGCAACCGCCATCGCGATAATATCGGTGAGATAGTATTCGCCCTGCGCGTTGTCATTGCTTAGACGAGTCAGCCAATCCTTTAACTCGATGGCAGAGGCAACGAGGATGCCGCTGTTTACCTCGTTGATGCCTCTCTGCTGCTCCGATGCATCGCGCTCCTCGACTATGGCGCGTAGTTGGTGTTCATCGTCTCTGATTATCCGACCCAGACCTTCGGGGGTTTGCGTAAAGAGTGTCAGCACCGCTAATGGTGCACTCGTGCTCGCATCGATAAGCTCTTGAAGCGTGTCTTTGCTCACGAGCGGCACATCGCCGTATAAAACGAGTACTCGGTCCTCAACGCTGCGTGCAGGAATGTTGGGCATTGCCTGTTGTACCGCGTGCCCGGTACCAAGCTGATTTTCTTGGCTTACGAAATTAAGGTCGCTGCCTTTTATGCCTTCGTAGCTAACATAGCCTTCGTGAGAGTCGCCGCCTAAAAAGTGTTGTTTGATCGCCTCGGCGCCGTGGCCGACAACGAGGTGGATGTGCTCAGTGCCAAGCGAGGATGCACAGTCGACGACATGCTCGATCATTGGCTTGCCCGCGACCTTATGCATTACCTTAGGAAGATTAGAATTCATTCGCGTGCCTTTGCCGGCGGCTAGAATTACTACATCGAGTCTCATAGGCTTCTCACTGTGTTCTACTGGTAACTATCGAAGGTTATCGGCTGGATTACTTAGTTCGACTGCAGTAATTTTGCCGCGGTACAACGAAAAAGGGCAGCTTACGCTACCCTTTTTGTCTGTCGAATGTCGCTTTCGATTGTCTCTTTGCTGTTGGCGATGCCATAGGAGCGTCTGCGTTAGCGTTTGTGCTGACGAATCGCTCGTAGCTGCGCGGCCGCCTCTGCGATGCGTGCCGCAGCGGCGCCATAATCAAAGTCAGCATGGCGATCGGCAATCGCTTGCTCTGCGTCTTCTATCGCCTTTGCTGCAGCTGCTTCGTCGAGATCATCTGCACGCTCAGCTGTATCAGCCAATAGCGTCGTAACACCGGGCTGTACCTCTAAGAACCCGCCAGAGACATAGAAAATCTCTTCGGCACCGCCTTCCATCGTGAGCTTTACCGGACCCGGGATGAGCTGCGTTAACAACGCGGCGTGACCGGGCACGATACCGAGGTCGCCGAGCACGCCTGTTGCCACGATCATCTCGACGGAACCGGAGAAGATGCTCTTCTCGGCACTAACGATATCGCAGTGTAGGGTTGTGGCCATAGTGGTCTGCTCTCTTTATCTGTTGAGCTTATTTATTAAGCTTCGCTGCTTTCTCGACTGCTTCTTCGATCGTGCCAACCATGCTGAAAGCCTGCTCTGGGAGGTGATCGTATTCGCCGGCGAGGATGCCTTTAAATCCTTCGATCGTGTCTTTGAGCGACACGTACTTACCCGGAACGTTAGTGAAGATCTCAGCAACCGTAAAGGGCTGTGACAAGAACTGGCTGATGCGACGCGCGCGTCCAACGGTCTGACGGTCTTCGTCCGAAAGCTCATCCATACCGAGAATCGCGATGATGTCTTTGAGCTCTTTATAGCGCTGGAGTACTGTCTGTACGCCACGCGCCACTTCGTAGTGCTCAGATCCGATAACCAATGGATCTAGCTGACGCGAATTCGAGTCAAGTGGGTCTACCGCAGGGTAGATACCAAGTGAGGCGATGTCACGTGACAGTACAACCGTCGCGTCAAGGTGGGCGAAGGTCGTTGCCGGTGACGGGTCAGTCAAGTCATCCGCAGGGACGTATACCGCTTGAATCGATGTAATTGAACCATCCTTCGTAGACGTAATTCGCTCTTGTAGCGCACCCATTTCTTCGGCGAGAGTTGGCTGGTAGCCCACCGCCGATGGCATACGGCCGAGGAGTGCCGATACTTCCGTTCCGGCGAGTGTGTAACGGTAGATGTTGTCAACGAACAGCAGTACGTCGCGGCCTTCGTCGCGGAACTGCTCAGCCATCGTGAGGCCAGTTAGGGCAACGCGCAAACGGTTACCGGGTGGCTCGTTCATCTGACCGTAAACCATCGATACCTTAGACTCACCTTCGAGGTTGATTACGCCCGATTCCTGCATTTCGTGGTAGAAGTCGTTACCTTCACGAGTACGCTCACCCACACCTGCGAACACCGACAGACCGCCACGAGCGGTTGCGATGTTGTTGATGAGCTCCATCATGTTCACTGTCTTACCTACACCCGCGCCGCCGAGTAGGCCGACTTTACCGCCCTTAGCGAACGGACAGATGAGGTCGATAACTTTAATACCTGTTTCGAGGATTTCGTTGTTAGCCGAAAGCTCTTCGTAGGTTGGTGCCTTGCGGTGAATAGGCATGTGCACCTTAGCGCCGATGTCGCCGCGCTCGTCGATCGGACGTCCGAGTACGTCAACGATACGGCCAAGCGTTTCTTGACCAACGGGTACAGTAACCGGAGCGCCTGTATCTTCAACGTTGAGCCCGCGGCGCAGACCTTCGGTGCTACCGAGAGCAATCGTGCGAACGATGCCGTCGCCGAGTTGCTGCTGCACTTCGAGTGTAATTTCGGTATCAATAACCTTGAGGGCATCATAGACCGCAGGCACGCTGTCGCGCGCAAACTCGACGTCAATAACAGCTCCAATAATCTGTACGATTCGACCGCTACTCATGTTCGGTTCCTCTATATCCTAAGCACTAAATTCTATTTAAATTAATAATCAGTTCGCATTGCCGTTAAACAGCTGATGCACCACCGACGATCTCTGAGAGTTCTTGTGTAATCGCCGCTTGGCGCGCTTTGTTATAAACGAGCTGCAAGTTGTCGATGAGATCGCCTGCGTTATCGGTAGCGTTCTTCATTGCGATCATTCGAGCAGCCTGTTCGCAGGCGTTGTTTTCAACAACCGCCTGATAAACCTGCGACTCGATGTAACGATCTAGAAGGCCATCGAGTAGCTCTTGAGCGTCCGGCTCGTAGAGGTAATCCCAATGTCCCTTTAGTTCGTCTTCGTCCGAGGGTTCCAGTGGTAGCAGCTGCTGCACTGTGGGCTTCTGTGTCATTGTGTTAACAAACTCGTTGCTCACAACAAACACCTGATCCAATTCCCCGTTTTCGAACTTATCCAACATGACTTTGACGACGCCGACGATGTCAGCAGCCTCAGGCTTCTCGCCCATGTCGCGAACCGAGGCAAGCACATTGCCGCCAAAGTTCTTAAAAAAGCTCATCGACTTGGCGCCGATAGCGCAAACATCGACCTCGATGCCCGCATCACGGTTTGCCTTCATCGCTGCGACAGTTGCCTTAAACAAGTTGGTGTTTAAGCCGCCACAGAGGCCACGGTCCGTTGACACAACGATATAGCCGACGCGCTTAACTGCTCGCGTGTCGAAAAATACGTGGTGGTATTCGGGCGTCGCGTGCGCAATATGGCCGATAACCGCGCGGATGCGCTGAGCGTAAGGCTTGCCCAGTTCCATGCGATCTTGTGCCTTGCGCATTTTACTAGCGGCGACCATTTCCATCGCGCTAGTGATTTTCTGAGTGTTTTTAATACTCGAAATCTGCGTTCGTATTTCTTTTCCGACAGCCATTGCTCAGTTGCTTCTCTTAGTTGTAAGTGAGTGCATCGCTCGAGTCAGTTAACAACTCGAGCACCGCAGGGCTTACCAAGTTTGAGTCGACTTGAACTTATCCAAGGCGGCTTTGAACTTAGACTCGAAGTCGTCGTTCCAGTCGCCCGTCTCATTGATGCTCGCCATCAACGCAGCCTCTTCGCTGTTCATGTAAGACAGAAGCGACGCTTCAAAATCCAACACCTTATTCAGCGCGATGTCTTTCAGGTAACCATTGTTAGCCGCGTAAATAACGACGCCCATTTCGGCAACCGACAGCGGTGAGTACTGCTTCTGCTTCATCAGTTCGGTGACGCGCTGGCCGTGTTCTAGCTGCGCACGTGTCGCCTCATCGAGGTCGGACGCAAACTGTGCGAAAGCGGCGAGTTCACGGTACTGCGCGAGCGCGATACGAATACCACCGCCGAGCTTCTTGATGATTTTAGTTTGTGCCGCACCACCTACACGTGAAACCGAGATACCTGGGTTCATCGCGGGGCGGATGCCTGAGTTGAAGAGGTCAGTTTCAAGGAATATCTGACCGTCGGTAATCGAAATCACGTTTGTCGGAACGAACGCCGATACGTCACCCGCCTGCGTCTCAATGATCGGCAATGCGGTGAGTGATCCGGTCTTGCCCTTTACTTCGCCCTTTGTAAACGCTTCTACGTAATCCGCGCTTACGCGCGATGCGCGCTCGAGCAGACGTGAGTGCAAGTAGAATACGTCACCTGGGTAGGCTTCACGACCCGGCGGACGACGCAGCAGGAGTGAAATCTGACGGTAGGCTACCGCTTGCTTAGACAGGTCATCGTAAACGATAAGGGCGTCTTCACCGCGGTCACGGTAGTATTCACCCATCGTACAACCCGCATAAGGCGCAATGAACTGCATGGACGCGGGGTCTGACGCGGTTGCGGCAACGATGATTGTGTATTCTAGTGCGCCGTGTTCTTCGAGTTTCTTCACAACGTTGGCAACTGACGAGGCTTTCTGGCCGACAGCCACGTAGACACACTTAATGCCTTTGCCTTTTTGGTTGATGATCGTATCGATCGCAACCGCTGTCTTTCCAACCTGACGGTCGCCGATGATTAGCTCGCGCTGACCGCGGCCAACTGGAGTCATGGAGTCGATAGACTTAAGACCGGTCTGAATGGGCTGGTCGACCGACTTACGTGCGATTACACCCGGTGCAATCTTTTCAACAGGAGCGGTAAGCTTCGCTTCGACAGGACCCTTACCATCGATTGGCTTACCGAGTGCATCGACGACGCGGCCTTCGAGCTCAGGGCCTACTGGAACCTCTAGGATGCGCTGGGTGCAGCGGCAGGTTTGACCTTCGGCCAGCGACAGGTAGTCGCCCAAAACCACGGCGCCCACTGAGTCGCGCTCAAGGTTTAGTGCCATCCCGTAGATGCCGCCTTCGAACTCGATCATCTCACCGGCTGGATAACCTTCAGCATGTAAATATGTTAACTCTTTGAATTTAAGAGCACCCTCTAATGCAATTGGATAGGAAAGTCTAAAACTTCTTTGAAGGAAAATGATGAGATCGAGGACATGAGTTCAGGATTCGAAGATCTTGGAATTAATAAAAAACCCAAGGTTTGGTTTATAGACTGGGAATCTCGTGTAGATGATTGTGGTCGATCTCTATGGTGTGTTGAAGGCTACACCAGACCGGAAGTCATTTTGAAAATTGCAGAAACTTTGAGTGTGAAAGATGGGGCAGATGAGGAAGATTGGAAAAATTTTTTAAATCTCGTGGAAGAAGATTGAGAGCGGACTCCCGTCCGGGGACGTCGGCCGCATCGGCCTCGCGATCTCGCCCGTGAACCCCGACACCGTCTACGCCCTCGTCGAGGCGGCGGACAAGGGCTCCGGCTT
>JALRKV010000052.1 GCA_023254735.1 Pseudomonadales bacterium
CTGCAGCGAAATTCAAAAGCAGCTCAACGGCAGCGAGTAAGGATTCTTAAAAAATGTTAACTGTACATGTAGACTTAGGCGACCGCAGCTACCCTATCGCGATTGGTGCTGGACTTTTCGGTGACAAAGCGTTCGCAGCGCACGTCGATCAAACGCTGCTGCGTCAAGGTAAGATTGTAATCATCACCAACGACGTTGTAGCGCCACTGTATCTCGACAAGGTCAAGGCGTTCTTTGCCGGTCGAGACTGCGCCGAGATTGTTCTCGCTGACGGTGAGGCCAACAAGACGCTAGGGGCTGTCGATTCTATCTATGAGTTTTTGCTCAGCAATAAATATGACCGTCATACCACGTTAGTCGCTCTGGGTGGCGGGGTTGTTGGCGATATCACAGGATTCGCAGCGGCGACGTATTTGCGCGGTATCGACTTTGTGCAGATCCCAACCACTCTCCTTGCGCAAGTCGATTCGTCGGTGGGTGGCAAGACTGGTGTTAATCACCCCCTCGGCAAGAACATGATTGGCGCATTTTATCAGCCGCGCTGCGTGATCGCTGACACCGATGTGCTGTCGACATTGCCATCGCGCGAGATCAAAGCTGGCCTTGCTGAGGTCATAAAATATGGGCTGATTCGCGACGCAGGATTCTTCCACTGGCTGGGCGAACGCGCAGCGCAGTTGGTGGACTGCGACCCAGCGCTTATGGCGGAAGTTATTCAAACCTGTTGCAAAGTCAAAGCGCAGATCGTCGCCGAAGACGAGAGAGAGTCGGGCGTGCGGGCATTGCTCAATCTCGGCCACACCTTTGGTCACGCAATTGAGACGGCTACTGGCTACGGTACGTGGCTGCATGGCGAGACGGTGGCGATGGGCACCGTGATGGCAGCGGATCTTAGTGCGCGGATTGGTTGGCTCGGCGCGGATGATGCCCGATTAGTCAGGCGTATTCTCGAAGAAAATTTCGGTATGACTGTCGTCGCTCCTGCCGATATCACTATTGAGCGGTATCTTGATCTGATGGCGTCGGACAAGAAAACCGAACAAGGCAAGCTTCGCTTCATCCTGCTCAAGGCGATTGGGCAGGGAGCGATTGCAAGCGATATCGAACCAGATCAGCTGGTCGCTACCCTCGAGGCTGGCGATCGCCTATGTGAGTAAGTGTGTGAGCGAAGAACAGCCCCTGACAACAGACCCTCTTGTTAAGCCCCGTGAGCACAACGGGGCGAACGCGTTACTCGACTCCCACGATGCGCTTCTTTCTAAGCTCATCGATGACGCGTTTTACGGCAGACCACTGATCGCTGTTACCGGTGTCAAAGGTGCAGGTAAGACCTCTCTTGCCAAGCGTTTCGCTCAACAATTTGCCAATGAGGCTGAGTGCATCCCGATAGCGCTTAGTGATTTTGATAATCGTGACGATTTCATTAAGCGCCTTGTCACCAAACTGAGTCCCGACTCGATCGAATATGCTGCCGATTCTCCCCTTCTTACCATAGTTGATTACGCCGGTTCGCTTGCAGACCAAGAGCGCCTGCTCGTCCTCATCATTGATGACGCAGAGACATTGGACGGTGCCTTTCTCGAAACGCTTTATGAGCTCATCGACGAAGCCGATGAGGCGAGCCTCTGCTGTTTACTGTTGGGAGAGCCCGAACTTAAAGACGCAATCGAGCGGGCGGATCCCAACGGAGGAGTCGAGGATTTTACCTGGTTCGAACTTCCTGAGCCTGAACCGCCGCGGCAACCAAATTATTCTGTTCAGACGATCGCTGAGCCATTAGAGGCTCAACCTGCGCCTGAGACATTCGAGGTCGAGACGGAAAGTGTCGACATCGAGCCGGCCGAGCCGATTGAGCAGGCCGAGCAGACTGAACCGGCTGAGCAGGCTGAACTGACCGAGCCGGCCGAGCCGATTGCGCCATTGGAGCCGGCTCCTCCAGCTGGGTCGAACGAATCGATAGAGCCAACCGAATCGACAGAGCCAGCCGAATCGACGGAGCCGGCGCCAATCGACATCGACGAGGAGTCCGAGGAAAGCTTTGACGAGCTCCTCGGCATAGTGGCCAGCAGCGCAGAAAGCGAGGAGGCGGCGGCGCGACAAACGGTAGGTTTTGATGCGCTCGAGCGGCCACAAGAGACCCTATCTGAGTCGCCAGACGAGGATTTTGATCGCGATATCGATGAGTGGCTAGAGCCAGACTTTCGCCCAAGTCTTGGAAGCGCCACCTTCGACGTCGGTGAGGACTTAGAGCTAGACTTTGGCGATGATGAGCAGCTCAAGGGAGCGGCGAAGTCACAGCGCGGAGACGAGTCGGCCATCACTCCTGATTTATTTGACGATGAAGATGGCGATGAAGATGACTATAAAGAGTACGAAGACGAATTCGGCAGCACGGGAAATAGGACTGGCTCCCTAGCAGCCGGCACCGCGTTTTTCCAGTCTTTGCCTGCGCGTCTCGCTGCGGCGCGCAATTATTGGCTAGCCGCAGGCGGACTGTCGATTCTTGTCCTTGCAGTGGTGGTCTTCTGGCGCATTCCCGATGAGCCGCGTTCCGGCGTGATCGAGCTTGCGGCTCCACTCGCGAACCCCTCTGCTGCGCCGGTCGAGACTACCGCCGAGGCTTTGGCCGTCTCGCCTTCGGCGGGCGGTCAGATACGTCGCCCGACAACGCCGGAGAGGGTGCCGTCCGCGCCTATAAGCGAGCCACGGGTGCCGAGGACGACATCTTCGGCCGCTTCGACGCCAGCTCCCGCGACCACGCCTGCGCCTGCCGTCGCGCAAGCGCGGGCGGTGCCACCACGCCCGGAATCACTCTCCGAGCCAGCTCCTCCGGCGGCCACCTCTGGTGCAGCACCCTCTAACGCAGCACCGGCCTCAATCCCGCAGAGGCAAGAAACAACTTCTAGCGGGAGTCCCTTCGAAAGGCAACTGCTCGCCGCGCCGGATCAGGGGTTTACTCTGCAGATACTAGGCGCGAGTTCGGAGGCGAACGTGAAGGCTTTTGTTGAGCGCAATGGCGGCGGGCTTAGACAGACCCTCGGCTACTATCGGGCTGAGCGCGCAGGTGCGCCTTGGTATGTTGTCGTCTATGGCTTGTTTGCGACTCGCGCGGAAGCCGAGGCCACGCTTAATCGCCTGCCGCAGGCGCTCGCAGCCTCTGGCCCATGGGTTCGATCTCTCTCGGCAGCACAGGCGGAAATACGCGCGGGGCGATAAATTGGCCGCGCCGCGCATTGGTCAAGTCTGCCGCCTCGTGTAGAATTGACGGCCTTTTACGCCACCAGTGAGCGCGGCACGATGCCGCCCGCGACTCGAGGTCAACGCCTGTGACTGAACAAAATTCCAATTTTGCGCCCCTCAAAAACGATCGCTTTTTGCGCGCGCTCCTCCGCCAGCCCGTCGACAGAACACCCGTTTGGATGATGCGTCAGGCTGGTCGCTATCTGCCTGAGTATCGCGCAACGCGTGCGCAAGCCGGCGACTTCATGAGTCTGTGTAAAAATACCGAGCTTGCCTGTGAGGTCACGCTCCAGCCCCTGCGGCGCTATGCCTTCGATGCGGCAATCTTGTTCTCGGATATCCTCACGATTCCAGATGCGATGGGGCAGGGGCTCTATTTCGCCGAAGGCGAGGGGCCTAAATTTAAAAAGGTGATCCGTACACCAGCGGATGTTGAGAGCCTCCCCGACGTCTCGATTCCGAGCGAGCTTTCCTATGTTACCGATGCGGTGGCACTTATTCGGCGCGAGCTCAATGGTTCGGTTCCACTCATCGGCTTTTCGGGCAGCCCTTGGACGCTCGCTACGTATATGATCGAGGGCGGTGGCAGTAAGGATTTCCGACATGCAAAAGAATTCCTCTACAATCATCCCGAGGCGATGCACTTGCTGCTCGATAAGCTGGCAGACGCCGTCATCGACTACCTCAATGCACAAATAGCGGCGGGCGCGCAGGCTGTTCAGATATTCGACACTTGGGGTGGCGTGCTCACACCTTCGGCCTATCGTACTTTCTCACTTGCTTATATGCAGAAAATTATCGGTGGCCTGACACGCCACAGCGATGGTCGTGAGGTTCCCGTCATCCTGTTTACTAAGAATGGTGGTCAGTGGTTAGAATCTATCGCCGCGAGTGGTTGTAATGCTGTCGGCCTCGATTGGACAACAGATATTGCCAACGCGCGCGAACGTATTGGTGCGCAAGTGGCGCTGCAGGGCAATATGGATCCCTCGATGCTCTATGCCTCACCGGAGGCGATTAGAGCAGAAGTTGGGTCGATCCTTGCTGGTTTCGGCAGCAATCCCGGCCACGTGTTTAATCTTGGCCACGGCATTACGCCGGCCGTAAATCCCGATCACGTCGCTGTGTTCGTTGAGTCGGTGCATGAGCTGTCCGCTGCCTATCACGACGCATAGCAACGCTGATTGCGCGGTCGTTGCACTGGGGTCTAATCTGGCGCATCAAGGTCGCTCCCCTGCTCAGCTCATCGATGAGGCGGCGACTCGGTTGCGGGTTCTCTCGCGCTGCAAGCCCCACCTGTCGAGTATTTATACGACGGCGGCGGTAGGGCTTGGCGAAGAAGCACCGGATTTCTGCAACGCCGTCGCAATAATCGAGCCGGATGCGGGAGTTAGCGCGCAGGAATTGCTCGATAAATTGCTGGCGATCGAGCTTGATCTTGGCCGAGCACGCCGTCGACCCGCTGCCGGGGCCAGCTACGCGTCTCGGACGATCGATCTCGATTTGATTTTTTGCCGCGATGAAATCGTTGATTCGCCGGCGCTCAAACTGCCTCATCCACGCGCAGCCGAGCGTGCTTTTGTGCTCGAGCCCCTCGCTGAATTGTGGCCAGATCTCGTGTTGCCGGGTCAATCGGTGACTGTTTCCGAGTTGCTCACAAAATTGACGCTTCCTCGGCAAGATTTATAACAAAATCGCGTGGTGTACGGGGTATCGACAGAGGCGAGTTGAGTGCTATGCTTCTATTCGTATTAAACCAATTCAAGGCGGTGTGCGTGCGCAACGTTTACCCAACAGACAGACAGACTGCGATATCAGCCTCCATGGCCGACGGCTCGCCGCTGCCGCAGACCCCATCCTGCGGCCAGCTTGCGCCTGTGGCATCGTGGGCTCTTGCGCTTGGTCTGTCTGCCGCCATCGCGAGCTTCGCCCCGACTAGCGCTCAGGCACAGACACTCGGTGGTGCGACGCCTGCGACCGACCTTCAAGCAATGTCTACGCTCGTCTCAGCGCAGGGCGGCTTCGAAAGCGCGCTATCGGTGGCAAACGGTCAATCTCTGGGCTTATTAGGCCAGACCCTGCCGAGCGCCCAAGGCAGCGCGAGTTTTCGAATCGGACCTACGTCGATTTTGAACGGCGCCGTGCCGGCATTGAGCATCGCACGCAATGTGGAAGAAACTGGCTTCGAGGGTGCTGTGGTCGAAGAAGCGCTTAACTTCAATCTAGGGGTTGCCGTAGAACCCCTCGATGGACTGAGCGTCAGCGCCGACGCGTGGCGCTTAGAGGTCAATGAGTCCGCAGCACAGGCGAGCCTGGGGCGCGATTGGCGGCCGGGCGCATCGAACCTGTACATTCAAGATTCAAAGATTAACGAATTTAATGTGGATAATCCGCTCGTCGGCTCGCAGCTCGAAACCAATGGCTTCGATTTGAGTGCGTCCTATGTTTGGGATACCAGTCGCTTCGGGCAATTCACTCTCAGCACCAAGTCGACCTATGTGCAGGATTTCGACAACACCGGCGCCTTGCTCGAGCTTGGAAGCGAGGAGATTGGCGCCCTCGACGACCGTCTTGTTAGTCCGGAATTGCAGAGCAGCATGATGCTGTCTTGGCAATTCGGTAATCATACAGCAAGCGCGATCACGAATTATTTCGATTCGTTTAAAGATATCAGTGAGCTCGATCTCGACGAGATTAATGATCTTGTCGACAATATTACGACCTTCGATTTGCAATACGGCTACAGTGTAAAAACTGGCGCGAAAGATCGAGCCATCATCTCGTTCGGTATTCGTAATCTATTCGACGAGAAAACAGCGCAGATTCTCAATTCATCTACGCGCCTCCTCGACCAGAACGGACGCGTCGCCTACGGTTCGATCAAATACCAATTCTAAAAAGCCCCAGCAGTTAATACTCAACCCCGCTCCGCGTTCAGCGCGCCGATCGTAGCTCCGCCCTCGCGAGGCCCCAAACGTCTACTCTTGCAACGCCCGCATCGCGCAGCACAGTCGTCAGTGACGACACGGTCGCGGTAGTTGTTATGACATCGTCAATCACTAAGACGTGCAAGTGGCCGCTAAGACGCTCTCGATCTTTAATCTCGAAAGCGCAACGAAGATTCTGCTGTCGTTCGGCCTTGGTTTTCGTCTCGGTTTGGGGTGTGGTATGTCGCACCCTCGCAACCCGCTTGCTGAGGTCCGGCAGCGCTAACCTCTGTGCAACTCGCCGCGCAATAAACTGAGCTTGATCGAAACCGCGCTGTCTGAACCGTCGAGGATGAAGCGGTGTGGCGATAACTGCCGACGGTTTTCCGTTGACGCCGCTGCTGCTTTCGCTGCCTGAGTAGAATGTTTCCATGACGCGTCCGAGCTCGTCACTCAGTCCCGCACCGATATCCAAACGCTCATTGAATTTATAGTCGGTGATCAGCTGATCAATTGGAGAGGAGTAGGTAAATGCGCTACGACAAAGCGAAAAAACAGGCGCGTGAGTGAGGCAGCGAGCGCAAACGCTACCTGGCCCTTGGTCAGATGGATCTCTCGAGTTGCCTTCGATAGCACTCTCTTGACTCTGACCACACAGAGGACACGCTCGTCGAACGCGCGGCAGGCTCGCAAGGCAGTAACTGCACAGTGTTGTCTGAGTGTCAGAGTCTAATCCACAGCAACAGCACAGACCGGAGAGGGCGTGAGCTAATCGATCTGCAACGACGCGGCGTAGTGTTTTTGCACCAATCAAAATAAACCCCAATGCGGGCGGGCAACGGCAGTTTGCTGCTGCAACCCTTGGTTTAGTCGCTCAGTGTGGTGATGTCCAGTTAGCGCGATGATTGCCTGCTCTAACCCGCTGCGTGGCTAGGGTTTGTAGGGTTCTTCCCCTATAATCCCGTTGCTTACATGCCGACAAACAAACGATCAGCGTTAAACACCCGAATTGTCAGACTAGAATGCCCGAGGAGAATACCAATGCCAGCCTATAGAGCTCCAATCCAAGATATCGGCTTTTTGCTTAATAATGTCTTCACCGCCGATACCTTGTTCTCGTCGATGCCTGGCACCGAAGAGGTTTCGACCGACCTCACCTCCGCTATCGTTGAAGAGGCGGGTAAGATTGCCGAGGGCCTGCTTGCACCCATTAATCAAAGCGGTGACCAACAGTCATGCCAATATGACGATGGCGTAGTAACCACGCCAGACGGATTCAAAGAAGCCTATAAAGCCTATGCCGAGGGAGGCTGGGCGGGACTGACCGGCGAAGTCGCATATGGCGGTCAGGGTATGCCGAAGACGCTGTCTGCGTTAATCGAAGAGATGAGTTTCGCGGCAAATTCTTCTTTCGCGCTGTTCACGATTCTCACCACGGGCGCGACGCTTACGCTTAGCCAGCACGGTAGCGAGGAATTGAAGCAGCGGTATCTGCCTAAAATGTACGAGGGTGTTTGGACAGGCACGATGTGTCTCACCGAGCCCCACGCGGGCACCGATCTCGGCATGATCAAGACACGCGCGGTGCCGAATGCCGATGGCAGCTACAGTCTTTCGGGTACCAAAATTTTCATTACGGCTGGGGAGCATGACCTCGCTGAAAACATCATCCACCTAGTACTCGCAAAACTTCCCGATGCGCCAGCGGGTCCCCGAGGCATCTCCTTGTTCCTCGTGCCGAAAATGCTGGTCGACGAGCAGAGTGAACTCACTGGCGAGCGTAACGGTGTGCGCTGCGGGTCTATAGAGCACAAGATGGGAATCAAGGCATCGCCAACCTGTGTTATGAATTTTGACGAGGCGAAAGGGTATCTGGTCGGCGAGCTTAACAATGGCCTGTCGCATATGTTTACGATGATGAACTATGAGCGTCTTTCGATGGGGCTGCAGGCGAACGGTCTTGCAGACAGTGCCTATCAGGTCGCCGCTGCGTATGCCAAAGAGCGCGTGCAAGGCCGCGCGCCCACGGGGCCTCAGCAGCCAGACGCCGCTGCAGATCCGCTGCTTGTCCATCCCGATGTTCGTCGTCTTCTTCTTACAATCCGCGCGAACGTGCTAGCCGGTCGGTCACTGTCAATCTTCGCAGCGATGCAGCTCGATATCTCGCGCTTTCATCCAGACGCCGATGCTAGGGCGCGCGCAGACAAGCTGGTCTCTTTGCTGATTCCCGTACAGAAAGCCTACTGCACCGATCGCGGTTTCGATGCCTGTGTTATGGCTCAGCAGGTGTTGGGTGGACACGGATATGTCGCCGAGTGGGGCCTTGAGCAGAACGTCAGAGACGCACGAATCGCTCAGATATACGAAGGGGCAAACGGTGTGCAGGCGCTCGACCTTATGGGTCGAAAAACCGTGCGTGCCAACGGTGAGCTGCTTGCACTCCTTTCTGAAGAAATGGATGCCTTCGTGACGGCACAGGCGGAGGTTGCCGCCATGCAGCCCTATCTAGCATCGCTCGCGACTTGCCGTGGTGTGCTTGCAGAGGCGACTCGCTTTGTTATCGATGGCGCTTCGCAAAACCCCGAGGAAATCGGCGCGGCGTCCTATGCCTACATGGAGCTCATGGGACTCACGTTATACTGCTTCATGTGGCAGCGAATCTTGGCCGCGGCGCTCGCGGATACGAGTGGTAATAATGTCGAGTATCTCGATGGTCTTGTGAAAGTGGGGGAGTTTTTCCTCGCGCGCCAAGTGCCGCGCGTGCATTCGCTGCTTGCAGAAATTGAAGCGGGGTCGGAGTCTCTGATGGCGATGACTGCAGATCAGTTCTGATGGCAGGCCTGTAACTCAGGGCGCAGGTCCCGGTATAAACATGGAAAGACTCGCCGCAATAGCGATGACGAGGGCGATTACTATCGCGAGTCTGTATTGCCGCGCTATCGCCCTGACCTTAACAACAAAGGAAGACGATTCGCGTGTGGGCGACTTGAGGTGATCATCCTCATCCGCTTTACCGTCTTTATTATCGTCGGGCAGCGTGACCAGCTTCGCGTAAAGCGAAGCGGGAACGGGAACAGCGGCGAGCAGATCCTCGATACCTGATTCGACACCGCGAGCCGTGAATAGCATCTCCTGCAATTCTTCATCCGCGCTTGCGGCCTCCAACACTAGCTGGTCGTCCGCGATTGGGTCGCTCAGAATTTTTTCGCGAAACGTTTTCTGATCCATTTAATTTTCTCAGGCATTAGCGGTTAAATTGAGAAGGTCGTATTAGTTGAGAGGTAAAGGCTCGGTTTTCATTCAAACTTATTTCCGTTTCGGTATTCACGTCTCATTTTCAAGACGAGAGGTCGCTCCTAACGCGCGGGCTGAATGTGCTTAAGTGGCCTAAACTACAGTGTTTTTTAGTTTATCGAGTGGGAGATGCGGCGGGTATTTCGAAGAAGTTTCATTTTGTGTTGCGGCGGGATAACCCATCGCTTGAATGAGATATTTGCCAGCTAAATCTAGTCTTGGAAAAGGTTTGAAGAATTTTTTCCAGACTTTGCGCCAAACTGATTAATGATTTTGCTGCGTGCCCGGAAGAGTCGAGTCATGATGGTGTTATCGTTGAGGGCCAGAATTGACGCGATCTCTTTCCCGCTGAAACCGCCAATAATTTGCAGCAAAAGTGGCTCCCGATAGTCTTTTTCGAGCCTGTTTATCGCATCGAGTAACCAGCGGCGCTCCATTTTATGGTCTGGTTCATCAGAGTCTTTTTCGACGACTACCTGCTCATCGACATCAACGAGTTCGGGTCGGTAGCGTTCATACAGCCGCGCGTTCTCTCGGCGCAGAATGGTGAACAGCCATGCCTTGGCCGCATTTTCATTCTGGAGGCTGTCAAGCGAGCGCCACGCGCGTAAAAAGGTCTCTTGTACGAGGTCTTCGGCTAGCGGCTGGCTTTTGCAGAGCCAGAACCCATATCTGTAGACATCTTGATAGAGGCAGGACACGAGTGTTTCATATCTTGCGCGACGCGCTGTGAACTCTGAGCTTTCATTGTGTTGTGACTTTTTAGTCTTCTTATTTTCTGTCATTTCCCTGACCACTCTCTGCGCAGACTAAGGCCTTTGTTGCATATCGCACTTCACTTGTATCAGTTTGTATAAAAAATTGCACTCCCACAACCTAAAGGATGAATTGTTTCGGGAAAAGGTGGGTAAATTCCGCGCGATTCTGGTGTGGAGCGCGTCAGGCTGTATACTTCAGCCTCTTAAGTGTCTGTGGTAACCGGAAAAAATCATGGTAAAAGTAGCAATAGCGGGGGCAGCCGGCCGTATGGGCCGAACGCTGATCGAAGCGGTTGAGGCAAGCTCGGCGCCGATAAAGGTCAGCGCAGCGAGCGTCCTGGCAGAGGACCCAGCGCTTGGCGCCGATATTGGGCTTCTGGCCCTCGGGCGACCCTTAGGAGTCTTAGCAGAAGCGTCATTCGAGACTAAGTTTGATGCGTTTGACGTGCTAATTGACTTTACGAGTCCAGAGGCCTCTCTCCAGCACTTAGCGCTGTGCTGTCAAGCCGGTAAGGCGATGGTTATTGGCACAACTGGGTTCGCGCCTGAAAACCTCGCTGCCATTGATGATGCTGCGAAGAAGATCCCCATCGTGATGGCGCCTAACTTCAGTATTGGCGTAAATCTGTGCCTACAGCTGCTGCGCAAAGCAGCCGCGGTATTGGGAGATGATGTAGATATTGAGATATCGGAGGCGCATCACCGATTCAAAAAAGATGCGCCTTCTGGCACGGCGCTCAAAATGGGCGAGGTAATCGCCGAGACTCTGGGCCGAGAGCTAAAAGAAGTTGCGGTCTACGGCAGGGAAGGCTCGGAGCCGGAGCGCGATAGAAAGACCATCGGGTTCGCCACAGTCCGGGCAGGGGATATCGTAGGGGATCATACGGTGACTTTCGCAAGCCTCGGAGAGCGGGTCGAAATAACCCATAAGGCAAGTAGTCGCATGACGTTTGCCAGCGGTGCTGTCCGCGCCGCCGAATGGGTCTCCTCAAAACCCGCAGGCCTGTATTCGATGCAGGACGTCCTCGGTTTAGTCGATTAGATCACGATTCCTTATCGCTTATATTTAGCATTTTGGGAGAACATCGTAGACAACTCAGGGGTGGTGTCTCTATAATACTCGCTCAGTATGACGAATGCTGAGACCTTTGCGAATTCCTAAAAAAGCGGAGTGAAGAGATTCTTCATCCGCTTTTTTTGTGCCTGTTTTTCAGCCTTTTTCGCCCATCGATGGCCCTCCTAACCTGTATGCAATGTCCAAGTTAGGGAGCCAGCGCGAGCAAGAGGCTGGTGCTCAGAAGCAGCACGGCGCAGTTAAAAATAGGATAGAGAATGGCAAGGCGAAGACCCGATAACTTAGAAAAGCATAAGGAGTGAGAGTGGCCGCACTAGCTGTATTAGCACTAGAGGATGGCAGTATCTTTCGTGGTGTCGCATTAGGCGCCGAAGGGAGCGCCAGTGGAGAGGTGGTATTTAATACCTCAATGACTGGATACCAAGAGATTCTGACCGACCCCTCCTACGCACAACAAATCGTAACCCTTACCTATCCTCACATTGGTAGCACTGGCACCAACGACGAAGACAATGAGTCTGACGGCGTTTGGGCCACCGGCCTTGTGATCCGCGATCTGCCGCTCATCGCGAGCAATTGGCGCAGCGAGCAAACCCTGCAGGACTTTTTGGTTGAACGCAAAGTTGTAGCAATAGCAGAGATTGATACTCGCCGACTGACCCGCGTTCTCCGCGACAAAGGGTCGCTCAATGGCTGTATCGTTTCTGGCGCAGCGCTCGAAACCTTAGGTGAAGAAGGCGCGGTGGCCAAAGCGAAAGAATTCCCTGGGCTTAAAGGCATGGACCTTGCAAAAGTTGTGTCGACGAAAGCCCAGTATCCCTGGACAGAGGGCGTATGGGACTTGGTAAACGGCCACAGCAAAGACGTCCCCAGTCGCTTCCGCGTCGTTGCCTACGATTTTGGTGCCAAGCGCAACATTCTGCGCATGCTCGTCGAACGCGGCTGCGAAGTTACAGTGGTGCCGGCACAGACACCCGCAGCCGACGTGCTCGCGATGAATCCTGACGGCATTTTCCTATCCAATGGCCCCGGCGACCCCGAGCCCTGCGATTATGCGATCGATGCTATCAAAGTGTTCTTAGAGCAAAAAATACCGCTCTTCGGCATTTGTCTCGGCTGCCAACTCCTCGCGCTTGCCTGCGGGGCAAAGACGGTAAAAATGCAGTTGGGTCACCATGGTGCGAATCATCCGGTGCAGAATATGCGTGATAATACGGTATTGATCACGAGCCAGAACCACGGATTCGCGGTCGACGCGGGAACGCTGCCAGCCAACCTTGAAGCCACGCATAAGTCGCTGTTCGATGGCTCGCTGCAAGGCATTGAGCGCACAGATGCGCCTGCCTTCGGTTTTCAGGGGCACCCCGAAGCCAGCCCGGGCCCGCACGATGTTGCACCTTTGTTCGATCACTTCATCGAACTGTTAGAGCGGCGCAGTTAGCGCGTGATTGTCGGACGCCTCCAGAGGAGGCGACTCATCCCAATTAATCAGAATACAAGAGAGCAGTAGCGCACATGCCAAGACGCAAAGACATTCAAAGCATTCTAATACTCGGTGCCGGCCCTATCGTCATCGGGCAAGCCTGCGAGTTCGACTACTCGGGAACCCAAGCGTGCCAAGCGTTAAAGGAAGAGGGTCTTCGTGTAATCCTCGTAAACTCAAATCCTGCAACTATCATGACCGACCCCTCGATGGCGGATGCCACCTATATAGAGCCAGTTAACTGGGAGATAGTTGAAAAGATCATCGAGAAAGAGCGCCCCGATGCGATCCTGCCAACGATGGGTGGACAAACCGCACTTAACTGCGCGCTCGATCTAAACCGCCATGGCGTGCTCGATAAATACGGCGTCGAGCTAATTGGTGCGAAATCCGAATCTATCGATAAAGCTGAAGACCGTGATTTATTCGATCGCGCAATGAAAAAAATTGGCTTGGAAACGCCTCGCCATCAGATTGCGCACGACATGGCTGAAGCCTTCGAAGCGCTCGAGGAGATCGGTTTTCCTTGCATCATTCGCCCCTCCTTTACCATGGGCGGCAGTGGCGGCGGAATCGCATACAACAAGGAAGAGTTCGAGGAAATTTGCCAGCGCGGATTGGAGCTGTCGCCTACTAACGAATTATTAATCGATGAGTCATTAATTGGCTGGAAAGAGTACGAACTCGAGGTGGTCCGAGATACGAATGATAACTGCATTATCGTGTGTTCGATCGAGAACTTCGATGCAATGGGCGTTCATACAGGGGACTCTATTACGGTCGCTCCCTCGCAGACACTGACCGATAAGGAATATCAGATTCTTCGCAACGCCTCTATCGAGATCCTCCGCGAGATCGGCGTCGAGACTGGAGGCTCGAATGTCCAGTTTGGTATCAATCCTAAAGACGGCCGACTCGTTGTCATCGAGATGAATCCACGCGTCTCGCGGAGCTCGGCGCTAGCCTCAAAAGCAACCGGGTTCCCAATCGCAAGGGTCGCAGCAAAGCTTGCTATCGGTTTCACGCTCGATGAGCTTAGCAACGAAATCACGGGTGGCGCGACACCTGCATCGTTCGAGCCGTCTATAGACTACGTTGTCACCAAAATTCCACGCTTCACCTTCGAGAAATTCTCCGAAGCGAACGACAGGCTCACTACGCAAATGAAGTCGGTCGGCGAGGTGATGGCAATTGGACGTACTTTCCAGGAGTCTTTGCAAAAAGCCCTTAGGGGGCTCGAAGTGGGCATGTGCGGATTTGAGCCAATCCTCGATACTAAATTGAGTGATTCACGCGAAGTGTTGACGCGTGAACTCACCGAGGCCGGTGCGCAAAGAATCTGGTACATAGGTGATGCGTTCCGCCTTGGCTGGTCAATGGAAACGGTCTACTCGCTCACAGGCGTCGATCCTTGGTATCTCGTCCAGATCGAAGAGCTCATCAAACTCGAGCAGGGCTTAATGGGCAGAGAGCTAGCGTCGATTGACGCCGCCGAGATGCGTCAACTAAAGCGCAAGGGTTTTGCCGATAAGCGTCTCTCGCAGGTGATCGGATGCCAAGAGATTGATGTTCAGAAGCACCGCCACAGCTTAAATGTTCGCCCGGTTTACAAGCGCGTCGACACCTGTGCGGCCGAGTTCGTGTCGGCGACGGCGTATATGTATTCGACCTACGAGGAAGAATGCGAGTCTCTGCCAAGCACGCGCGACAAAATAATGGTACTCGGTGGCGGACCGAACAGAATTGGCCAAGGTATCGAGTTTGACTACTGCTGCGTACACGCAGCGTTGGCCATGCGGGAGGACGGTTACGAAACCATTATGGTCAACTGTAATCCAGAGACGGTGTCGACTGATTACAATATTTCAGACCGGCTCTACTTTGAGCCTCTGACGTTCGAAGACGTGATCGAGGTCGCTCTTCTCGAGAAGCCCAAAGGCGTGATCGTGCAGTTCGGTGGCCAGACCCCACTTAATCTAGTTAAGAGTCTAGAGGCTGCGGGAATCCCCATCATCGGGACATCGCCCGACGCGATTGATCGCGCCGAAGACCGCGAGCGCTTCCAGAAGCTGATCGAAAAGCTTGGCTTGAAACAGCCGCCTAACCGAACTGTGCGCAGCGTTGAGGAGAGCTACGCCGCTGCCGAAGAAATTGGTTATCCGCTCGTGGTTAGACCGTCCTATGTTCTAGGCGGGCGGGCGATGGAAATCGTCTACAATCAAGAGGAACTTAAACGCTACATGCACGATGCGGTGAAGGTGTCGAATGAGAGTCCGGTCTTACTCGATTACTTCCTCAATGCGGCGATCGAGATCGATATTGATTTAGTGAGCGATGGCAAACAAGCCGTGGTGGGCGCGATCATGCAGCATATTGAGCAAGCCGGTATTCACTCAGGAGACTCTGCCTGTTCGTTGCCGCCTTATAATCTTCCCGTCGAGGTACAAGACCGAATACGGGCTCAGGTTACAGCGCTCGCCTTAGAACTCGGCGTCGTTGGTTTGATGAATACGCAACTAGCGTATCAAGATGGAGAGCTCTATGTTATCGAGGTAAATCCGCGCGCCTCTCGTACTGTACCGTTCGTCTCTAAATGTATCGGGCGTTCGCTTGCGAAAATTGCAGCGCGCTGTATGGCGGGAACCTCTCTTGCCGAGCAAGGATTCGAAGCCGAGATTATACCCGACACTTTCGCGGTAAAAGAGGCGATATTCCCGTTCATTAAATTCCCGGGCGTGGATCCAATCCTTGGCCCAGAAATGAAGTCAACTGGCGAAGTAATGGGGGTTGGCAAAACTTTTGCCGAGGCATACGCTAAGGCTCAAATGGGTGCCGGCGAGAAATTTGCTAGATCGGGTAACGTTTTTATAAGTGTACGAGAGGCGGATAAACCTGCTGTCGCCGAAGTCGCACGCAGATCGATTGCTTTAGGCTACAATGTTGTTGCAACGCAAGGTACGGCGAAGGTCATTGCCGAGGCTGGACTACCAGTGACGCGAGTGAATAAAGTAGCGGAAGGACGTCCCCACATCGTCGATATGTTGAAGAACGAAGAAATACAGCTAGTATTCAACACGACAGAGGGTAGAAAAGCCATTGCCGATTCGTCGATGATTCGCCGAACGGCGCTGCGGCATCGCGTCTACTGCACTACAACTATTGCCGGCGCGCTAGCGGCTTGCGAAGCACTCGAATACGGCAATAATATGTCCGTGTACACGCTGCAAGACCTTCACGCGCAGCTAGAAAGCAACTAAAAGGCGACAAGAATGCAAAGCGTTCCAATGACTGTTCAGGGTGCGGAAAGACTGCGTGCAGAACTAACCGAGCTAAAAAGTGTGACTCGCCCTAAGATTATTGAGGCGATTGCCGAGGCGCGTGAGCATGGCGATCTCAAAGAGAACGCCGAGTATCACGCGGCGCGCGAGCAGCAGAGTTTCTGCGAGGGGCGAATTGCTGAGATAGAAAGCAAACTCGCAGGCTCGCAAATAATCGACGTGACGAAAATTGAGCCAACCGGCAAAGTAATTTTCGGCACGACAGTGCAAATGATCAATTTGGACACCGAGGCGACGGTAACCTACCAAATCGTTGGGGACGACGAAGCAGACGTGAGTAAGGGCAAAATCTCTGTGAGTTCACCGATTGCGCGCGCGATGATGGGCAAGTTTGAGGGCGACGAAATCGTGGTCAAGGCGCCTGCGGGCGATGTTGAATACGAAATCGAGAGCGTTAAACACCTTTAAAACCACAGTCCGTGGTTGGGCTTGCTGGCCAAGCCTACTTACGGCTGAAATCGCACCAAATTAGACAGTTTAGGATCTTGCTTCTTCGCCGCGCGGTAGAGAAGCACAACATGGCCAATAGTCTGCACGACGGCGCCTTTGCTCAGTGCGCATATCTCTTCAATAAGCGCCGCTTTTTCGGCCTTGTCGCCGCTTACCAGCTTAAGCTTGATCAGCTCGTGGTCATTCAGCGCGCGCTCGAGCTCGAGCTGAATATTTTCGGACAACCCTTTCTCTGCAATCGTGATTACGGGCTTGAGTTGATGGCCAATTGCGCGGAAGCGCTTTTTGTCGGCGTTGTTGAGCGTCATAATAGACCTTAGTGCTGGCTGAGTCGCGGGCTGCGGATTGTAGGGAAGCTCGCGGCCGAACGCAATTGATTAACGAGAATGAACGATGGCACAGTCTAAGACCAGTAAGCAATGGCTTAAAGAGCACTTCGATGACGAATATGTGCGCCGAAGTCAGGAAGATGGCCTGCGGTCGCGCGCAAGCTATAAGCTATTAGAAATACAGGAGAAAGACCGACTGATCGAGCGCGGGATGACGGTTGTTGATCTTGGGGCGGCGCCCGGTGGTTGGTCGCAGGTCGCCGTTGATTTAGTGGGAGATAAAGGGCGTGTGATCGCAAGTGACATTCTGCCGATCGACTTTTTAGCAGGAGTCGAGTTTCTGCAGGGAGACTTCACAGAGCAGGCCGTGCTCGATCAGCTTCTTGGCATGCTTCCAGAAGGAGGCGCAGACCTTGTAATGTCGGACATGGCGCCCAATATGAGTGGTATGCGCGACATCGATCAACCGAAAATGATGTACCTCGCTGAACTTGCGCTCGATTTGGCAAGATCCGTGCTTCGTCCGGGGGCGTACTTTCTGGTGAAGGTCTTTCACGGTGAGGGTCTTAAGGAATTCGAGACTCAGCTTAAGGCGAATTTCACCTCGCTAAAGGTGCGTAAGCCAAAGGCATCGCGGGCTAGGTCCAGTGAGATTTATCTTCTAGCGTCTGGTTTCAAAGGGGCATAGCGCCGTCGCGAGGCCCGTATTCAGGTCAATAATTGTTGTATCGCGTGTGTCGCCAGCGAGTGACGCAGGCAAAAATGTGTTACTTTTTACCTTATACACGAGTCGCGAAGTGCGTCGTCGAGCAAGCCTAGCGCTTGTCTCGTTTGCTAGCCGCCCTCCACGACAAACAGATTCACTTAAGCGGGGGAACTACCCTTGAACGACATGGCAAAGAATTTGGTCCTTTGGATGATCATTGCGGGCGTGCTGCTCACGGTGTTCAACAACATTAATCGGGATCCTCAAGCCGACAGCATTATTTACTCTCAGTTCGTGCAAGAGCTGCGAGAAGGTCGTGTGCAAGCGGTAGACATCCAAAATCTGCAAATCACCGGCTACCGCAGCGATGGTTCGCGTTTCCGCTCCATCATGCCCGCAATCGGTGATCGTGGGTTAATGGATGAGCTGCTCGAATCGAATGTCGCCATTAGTGGCACGCAAGAGGAGAAGCCGGGGTTCCTTTCTCAACTCTTTCTCTCGCTGCTGCCAGTATTAGTCATCGTTGGTTTGTTCTTCTTCTTTATGCGTCAGATGCAGGGCGGCGGAGGCGGCGGCAAAGGCGGTCCCATGTCGTTTGGAAAGAGTAAGGCGAAATTACTCGGTGAAGATCAGATCAAGGTGACTTTCGCAGACGTCGCGGGCGTAGACGAAGCGAAAGAAGACGTGAAGGAACTCGTTGAGTTTCTCCGCGAGCCGGACAAATTTCAGAGACTCGGCGGTAAAATTCCGCGCGGCATCCTCATGGTTGGCCAGCCGGGTACGGGTAAAACGCTTCTCGCGAAAGCTATTGCCGGTGAAGCAAAAGTGCCTTTCTTCTCGATCTCAGGCTCTGATTTCGTCGAGATGTTTGTGGGCGTCGGCGCCTCGCGTGTCCGCGACATGTTCGATCAGGCGAAGAAACAGTCTCCCTGCATTATCTTCATCGACGAAATAGACGCTGTCGGGCGTCATCGCGGCGCAGGCCTCGGCGGCGGGCACGACGAGCGCGAGCAGACGTTGAACCAGTTGCTTGTCGAGATGGATGGCTTTGAGGTTAACGATGGCGTAATCGTTGTCGCTGCAACCAACAGGCCCGACGTGCTTGACCCGGCGCTGCTCAGACCGGGCCGTTTCGATCGACAGGTCGTGGTGGGATTACCTGACATTCGCGGCCGTGAACAGATTCTTAAAGTACACATGCGTAAGGTGCCGATTGACGACAACGTGAAGGCAAGCCTGATCGCTCGCGGCACACCCGGTTTCTCGGGCGCCGATCTTGCCAATTTGGTGAACGAAGCGGCTCTGTTTTCTGCTCGAGCAGGCAAGCGCCTAGTCACCATGGAAGAGTTCGAAAAGGCCAAAGACAAGATCATGATGGGCGCAGAGCGCAAGTCGATGGTCATGTCTGAGAAGGAAAGACGCAATACTGCGTACCACGAGGCGGGCCATGCAATTGTTGGACGACTCGTCGAGGAGCATGATCCTGTCTATAAGGTCAGCATCATCCCGCGCGGACGCGCCCTCGGTGTAACCATGTTTTTGCCGGAAGAGGACCGCTACAGTCTGAGCAAGCTCGGTATCCTGAGTCAGATTTGCAGTCTCTATGGCGGTCGCATAGCAGAGGAGATGACACTCGGTGCTGATGGCGTAACGACTGGTGCGTCTAACGATATTCAGCGTGCAACCGAAATGGCACGCAACATGGTGACCAAGTGGGGGCTTTCGCCCGAGTTAGGGCCTCTGCTTTATTCAGAGGACGAGGGCGAGGTTTTCCTGGGTCGTTCTGCGGCTTCGCAGACCAAGAACTTCTCTAGCGACACGGCGAAATCGATTGATATCGAAGTGCGCAAAATCATCGATACGTGTTACAGCAAGGCTAAAGACATTCTCGAGACTAATCGCGATAAGCTCGAGATGATGATGGAGGCGCTGATGGAGTACGAAACAATCGATGCCGATCAGATCGACGATATTATGAATGGTATCAAGCCTCGCCCCCCTGCCGACTGGAGCGATTCTGACGGAAGCGGCTCTGCGCCGAAGCGTGAGGCAGAAGAGCCAAGTGCTGCCCGTGGCGATACGTCAGGCTCTATCGGAGGACCCGCGGGAGAGCATTAGTCAGCCGCTAGCTCTTGGGCAGAACCATTCGCTTGCGAAAATGCACGACAGAAAAGAGAACCCCTGTGGTTCTCTTTTTCGTTAGACCTAAGCCTAAAAAACTACCGATCACTTTAAAGAGTTGCCGATGACAAAAATCCTCTTTGCCGGGTCGCGAGAGATAGACCTAAGCTCACCTCTTTGCATGGGAGTGCTCAATGTCACGCCCGATTCGTTCTCCGATGGCGCGAGTCTCGGGCGCGATCCGGTGCCGAATGCTAGGCAAGAAGCATTCGAAGTTGACCTTGATAAAGTGCTGCACCGCGCAGAAGAAATGGTTGTCCAGGGCGCCGCTTTTCTCGATATTGGCGGTGAATCTACGCGACCCGGCGCGACGCCGGTTCCTGTGCAAGAAGAAATAGACCGCGTAGTCCCCGTTGTCGCAGCACTGAAAGCGCGATTTGATATTTGCCTTTCGGTCGATACGAGTTCGCCGGACGTGATGACGGCCGCGATCGACGCCGGCGCCGAATTAGTCAACGATGTGCGAGCACTTGCAGACGCGAGAGCGCTGAGCACTATCGTAGACAATCGTGTAGCGGTTTGCCTCATGCATATGCGCGGACAACCTCGGTCAATGCAGGCTGTGTTCGAGCAGAATAAGGAGGGTGAGGTCGTTGCGTACAGCGACGTTGTTGAAGAAGTCGCTGCTTTCCTCAGCGAGCGCCGTGATTACTGTTTAGCACAGGGTGTTTGCGCAGAGAGCTTATTGCTCGACCCGGGCTTTGGCTTTGGAAAAAGTCAGGCCCATAACTATCAGCTACTCCGAGAACTCTCGCGTTTCGAAACCCTCGGCGCGCCCTTGCTCGTTGGCGTATCACGCAAATCGATGATCGGCGCAGCGACTGGAAAGCCAGTCTCTGAGCGACTCGCAGGATCGGTTGCCGCAGCGACGTTGGCGCTTTTGGGAGGCGCGAGCATCATACGCAGCCACGATGTCGCTGCCACGGTCGATGCAATTAGAGTACACTCCGCGTTTTGCGGGAACTTAGCGCTCGACTGAGTGCTCTAATTAAAATAAAAGGAGCGACCCCCGATTCATGTCTGCCTCAAGAACACACCTGGGCTCCGCCCCTAATGCTGCTACCCCCGTGCCCTCATCGACTCAGGGTGCTCCCGCGGCAAAGCGATACTTCGGCACCGACGGCATCCGCGGTGCGGTGGGTCAAGCGCCAATTACCCCTGATTTCATGCTCAAACTCGGCTGGGCGGCTGGGCGCGTATTCGCCGATACCAATGGTTCCCGTGGGAAAATATTGATTGGTAAAGACACGCGCATCTCAGGTTACATGTTCGAAGCGGCTTTGGAGGCAGGCGTGGCTGCTGCGGGGGTCGATATCGGCCTCTTAGGCCCGATGCCTACTCCTGCAATTGCCTATCTCACGCGCACACTGCGTGCGCGAGCGGGCATCGTGATCAGCGCCTCCCATAACTCTTTCGAAGACAACGGTATCAAGTTCTTTTCGGGCACGGGCACTAAACTCCCTGATGACATTGAGCATGCGATAGAAGCGGAGCTTGAGAAGGAACTCACCACCGTACGCCCCGAACTGATCGGCAAGGCTTCGCGAGTTAACGATGCCGCCGGACGTTACATCGAATTCTGCAAAAGTACCGTTGGGCAAAGCCTGCGGCTCAACGGAATGAAAATAGTTGTCGACTGTGCGCACGGCTCGACTTACCACATCGCGCCGAGCGTATTTACCGAGCTTGGCGCAACCGTAATCGCGCAAGGGGTTGCCCCAGATGGCCTGAACATCAATCAGCGTGCAGGCTCGACGTCGCCGCAGGTGCTCGCCGACCGCGTAATTGCGGAAAAAGCAGACCTCGGTGTTGCGTTCGACGGTGACGGTGACCGGGTTGTCATGGTCGATCATTCAGGCAATGTGCTCGACGGCGACGAAATTCTCTACATCATTGCCCGCGACCGCCTTCGACAAGGAATTGAGTTTGGCGGAGTGGTAGGGACACAGATGAGTAACCTAGGTCTGCAACTCGGACTGGAAACGCTTGGCGTACCCTTTACCCGCACACCTGTTGGCGACCGCTACGTGATGCAAGAAATGATTAAGCGCGGATGGAGTCTCGGCGGTGAATCCTCGGGGCATGTTATCTGTTTAGATTTATCGAGTACCGGCGATGGCATTATTTCTGCTCTGCAGGCCCTTGCCGCTGTGGTCAACGGGGGCAAGTCACTAGCCGAGCTGCGTACTCAGATGAGCAAGCTGCCGCAGAAGATGGTCAACGTGAGTATTAGTCGCGGTGTTGAACTTGTTGGCAACGCGGCGATTGCGGGCGCTGTGCAGCAGGTGGAAGCTGAACTCGGCGCGCGCGGACGTGTGCTTCTTCGCCCCTCTGGAACGGAGCCCGTTTTGCGCGTTATGGTCGAGGGTGAGGACGCCTCAGACGTCACTCGTCTTGCCGAGCAGCTTGCCCAAGCGGTGAGAGACGTTGCAAGAGATCCACATCTTGGGTAGACTTGCCGCCCGTTTTGCTTGAGCTGAGGCCGTCTTCTTTAGGCTTCGAGTCGAGACCACGGCAGTGCATTGGAGGAGCCTAAACCATGCGTCGCAGAGTAGTTATAGGCAATTGGAAAATGCATGGCTCGCGCGAATCGATCTCTGAGCTACTGGCTGGTATCGATGCGAGCTGTTTGGACCCGGCAATAGAAATAGCCGTATGCCCAACCAGTCTGCACATCGCAGAAGTAGTGGAGCGACTGAGCAAGAGCTCGAATAACTTCCGCATTGCGGTGGGTGCGCAAAATGTCTGTGACGCCGAATCAGGCGCTTTCACCGGAGAAGTTGCCGCACAGATGTTGGCCGAATACGGTGTTCGCTATGCATTGGTTGGACATTCGGAGCGGCGTGAACTTTACGGCGAGAGCGATCAGTTGGTTGCAGTAAAAGCAGCTGCAGCGATCGGCGCCGGACTTACACCCGTTGTCTGCCTCGGCGAGACGTTGGTTCAGCGGCAGGAAGGCAAGACAGAATTCGTAGTGCTGCGGCAACTGAACGCAGTAGTACAACAGATCGGGATCGAAGGCATTGAGAAATGCATTGTCGCTTACGAACCGGTTTGGGCGATTGGCACGGGCGAGACGGCAACGCCGGCTCAAGCCCAGGAAGTGCATGCAGCACTTCGCGTTCGGCTGCATCAGTTAGATGCCGGCTTAGCGCAGACGACACCCATACTCTATGGAGGTAGCGTCAAAGCAAGCAATGCAGCTGAGTTGTTTGCCCAACCCGACATCGATGGCGGACTAGTTGGGGGAGCCTCTTTAAAGGCCGAAGAATTTAACGCGATCTGCGCCAGCGCCTAAGCCTGCGGGCTGATCAGACGTCAATAGAAATTAATAAGAGTACGAACATGGAATCAATCATCGTTATAGTGCATGTCGTCGTCGCGATAGCCATCGTAGGCCTCGTTTTGCTCCAGCAAGGTAAGGGAGCCGATGCAGGTGCATCCTTTGGTTCGGGCGCATCGCAAACAGTCTTTGGCTCATCGGGCTCGGGCAATTTCCTAGTCCGTGCGACAACCGTTTGTGCAACTATTTTCTTTGTTACTAGCCTTTCTCTTTCGCTCGTGGCGAAGAATCAAACTGGCTTTGGGTCAACCTCTGGCATGCCAGTTGTCAATCCGGAGCTGCTCGAAACTCTTTCTACTAGCGAGCAGTCTGACCTACCTCAGTTAGACGAAGAAATGCCGGTAGCTGAAGACAGTCAGGCAGACGTTCCGACTCTGCCAACTGGCGATGAACTCTAGCGTTCAGGACAAACCTAGGCGATAATGCGCGCCTGTTAAAGATATCGACTAGTCTCTGCGGTCAGTAACGAGCAAGAGTCTAGTGTTTTAAAAAGTATTGCGGACGTGGCGGAATTGGTAGACGCGCTAGCTTGAGGGGCTAGTAACTTCGGTTGTGGGGGTTCAAGTCCCCCCGTCCGCACCATTACAAAGTAGTGTGTGCAAAGAAGAGCTTTGATTTCTTAAGTGATTTCAAGGCTCTTTTTTTTGTGCAGTTTTTGCGGGCTGTTATACGTGAAATCTTGGCGCGAAAAATTTAGTGCGCCGAGAATCTTCCATCCCGCACAATCGCTGAATAGTCAGTTTCAACAAGCTCTGCGCGAGTATTTATGTGCTTTGTCATCGAAGGGTGGGAGAAAATATAAAAACGCTCTGCGAGCATACATTCATAGACCCACTGCGCAAGCGCGTCGGGTGCGATACCGCTCTCGATTACCTCAGCGAAACCCGAGACCCCCGGGTCGAAGGCCTTCTTGTCACTAGCCGATTGCTGCGCGAGTGAAGGTTTGTTTATGCCTGCGTTGTGAATGTCGGTTCGCACCCATGCCGGACACAAGACGCTCACTCCGATGTTCTCAGCCTGCAGGTCTTGTCTAATCGATTCGCTGTAGCCCACCACTGCGTATTTAGTGGCATGGTAGGGAGACATTGACGGTCCAGCGATATGCCCGGCCATCGACGCGGTGTTAATGATGTAGCCACCTTCGCCGTGCGATTTAATCAGGGGCACAAAAACTTCGACACCATAGACCACGCCCATGAGGTTGATATCTACGATCCAGCGCCAGTCTTCGAGCGGTATGGCGCCGGGCTTCCCAGCAAGGCTAACGCCGGCGTTGTTAATAACAACATGCACTTTCCCGAATCGCTCGATTGTAAAGTCAGCTGCTTGTCTTACTGACTCTGCCTTCGCCACGTCGCAGACTACTGTTTCGACATCGAGTCCATCATCTGCAAGCGACGCTTTCGCGGTGTTTAATCGCTGCTCATCGATATCCGCCAGAACGACCTTTGCGCCGTGTCCTGCAAAGACTTTGCCAAGAGAAAGTCCAATGCCATGGCCGCCGCCGGTAATAAATACAACTTTGTTCTGGATAGAGTTCATGCTTGTGCCTTTGCTTAGTTTGCTACGGTTTTCAGTCTAGCGTTTTCACCGAGGCAGTGGGGAGGAATGCCGATTATTTTTACGCTCGATTGCTCTTACGAGTACGTCTTGGAATTGGTTCTTTTGCTCCCTCGCCATAGACTGGCGTTACCTTCTATACTGCGACCTCATTCTGCGAGGAAAGACATGGCAATTAAACTCTATCATTGCAAACGCTCGCGCTCGCTGAGACCGCTTTGGACGCTCGAAGAATTGGGATTGGATTACGAGTTAATCACGATGCAATTTCCCCCAAGACTGACCTACGAGGGTTACCTTGAGATAAATAGTCTTGGCACAGTGCCCACGCTTGTCGACGGCGATGTGACACTTACCGAGTCGACGGCCATGACGCTTTATCTTGCCGAAAAAGGCGGACCGACGAATTTAACCGTTGCTCCATCGGAGCCCGACTACGGCCTTTTCTTAAATTGGCTCCATCGAAGTGACGCGACGCTCACGTTTCCACTTACGCTTGTGCTGCGGTACACCCAGCACGAACCCGAGGAGCGGAAGAATCCGCAGATAGTCGAAGACTACACTAAGTGGTTTTTCTCACGGCTTCGCTGCGTCGAGGCTGCACTCGAGGATCGTGAATATCTCTGCGCTGATCGCTTTACGGTTGCGGATATAAGCATCGGATTCTCGCTTGTGTTTGCCGAATCTTTAGGATTAGCAGACAGCTTTAAGCCCAATACTGCGCGTTATCTAACTAAGCTGAAGCAGCGGCCGGCGTTTCAGTGCGCGTATAATTTATAATCCGAGTGATCGGGAAAAGCAGAATAATAATAGATAGGAGGAGTGTAATGGGAATCATTGTGACGCCGTCTGGAAAAGTATGTGGTGCATCAGTAACGGGGCTGGATCTTTCTCAAACACTTTCTGACGAGCAAATAGCTGAGATACGCTCCGCATGGCTCGAGCATAAAGTCTTGAGTTTTCCAAATCAGGCTATGAGTGATGATGATCTCGAGCGATTCACCCTCGCATTTGGAGGATTCGGAGAGGACCCTTTTATAGCACCGATTAAGGGTAGGAAAAATATTATCGCTGTTGAACGAAGAGCTGATGAGAAAGCCCCGCTGTTCGCAGAAAATTGGCACACCGATTGGAGCTTCCAGAAAGCACCGCCCGCCGGAACGTGTCTCTACGGAATAAAAATACCTTCAAAAGGTGGGGACACGCTATTCGCTGATCAGCAGAAGGCATGGCGAGAAATGCCGAGGGATCAGCAGGATAAGTACCGTGATCTTGTTGCAATCCACTCCGCTAAGGCCGCCTATTCACCAGAGGGCATGTACGGTAAAGAAGATCAATCAAGTGATCGGAGTATGGATATACGTCCCTCTGAGGATGCACTCAAGTTACAAACACATCCGCTTGTGCACAAGCACCCCGAAACAGGAGTCGAGGGTTTCTACAGTTGTTTAGGCTACATAGTAGGATTGGTCGACAAGACGGAGGAGGAGGCCTTTTCGCTTCTTAAAGAATTAAGTAGCTGGCAAGGCAAGGATGAGTTTGTGTACACCCATAAATGGGAGCCACAGATGCTAGTTATGTGGGACAACCGCGCGTTGTTGCATAGAGCAACAGGTGGGCATGAGGGGGAAGATAGGCTTTTGCATCGTACTACGATTGCCGCATTCGAGTGAGAAAGCCGTGCTCCCCTTGAGGGCTATCAAAGTCAGCACGGCTTTTCGTTTACTTCTGTGGGCAGATGAGAAACTTCTTACCCGTAGATTTTGAGTTGTACTGTGCGACGACGTCAGCATCTAACGCTTCGGCGAGAGAGATCTCATTAGTGTAGTTACTAGCGAAAGTCGTTTTCATTTCGGTCGCGACGCGCGTGCGCAAACGTGTCGCTACTTCTTGACCAACGCGTGCTAGGAAATTTGGCAGTAGCCAACCGCCAACTCCCCACGCCATGCCGTAGCCACGGTTTAGGGTTGTGGCTGAGGTATCGAGCCCGCCGTACAAATATACCTGCTTATGCTTGACCGAGCCGTAAATGCTATACGCGCCGGGGGTGCGCGCCGCAGCTGCTTCCATCGCCGAGAGAATAGTCGATGCTAAGGTGCCTCCACCGGTTGCGTCAAAGGCGAGTGTTGCGCCGGTAGCGTGAATGGCGTCGGTAAGATCAGCCATAAAGCTCTCTTTGCTGCTGTTCACAACATATTTAGCGCCCATCTCGCGCAGCAATGTCTCCTGCTCATCTTTACGAACAACGTTGACGAGGTCGATGCCGCCGTCGAGGCAAATGCGATTGAGCATTTGTCCGAGATTTGACGCTGCCGCTGTGTGTACCAGAGCTGTATGTCCCTCTAGGTTCATCGTCTCGATCATGCACAATGCAGTCAACGGATTGACGAAGCTTGACGCACCGTCTTTTGCGGTATGGCCTTCGAGAAGTGGTAAGCAAACAGACGCGTCTACACAGCGATATTGGCCATACATTCCACCACCCATCGCCGCGACAATTTTGCCGTCTAGGCCTTTTGCGAGTTCGCTAGAGCCGGTGGCGACAACTGTGCCGGCACCTTCATTACCAACCGCGAGTGATTGCCCGATTCGCGCTTTCATCACCGCCATGCCTTGTGCAGAAACCGGTGCGCTTAGGACCGTATCCGCACCGCTGCCTGATGAAGACGCACTCGCCATCGACGCCCAGCCGAACATCACTCCATGATCAGAAGGATTGATCGGCGTTGCCTCAACGCGAATAAGCACCTCGTTCTCGCCTGGTGTAGGCATCGGCTGCTCTTTGAGCTCGAGGTGGAGTTCGCCCTCGGGTGTGAGCGTTGAAAACATTTGAAGGTAAGTCGAATCGAGTGACATTGCGCGCCTCTTTGCTAAATAAATTAAGGCAAAGATTAGAACACACTTTGGCGCTTAATATCAGCTAAGAAGGTGCAGCCTACACCTAATCAAAATGCGCAGTGTTGCTCAAGTTAGTCTTTTCGCGTCATAGACCAAGGTGCCTCGGCACCCATGGCTCGTGCGATGCCGTCGATAGTCGCACCGTTAACAGTGCCACTCATCTCGTAAACCATTGGAGAGCCATCTCTGTCTATCTTAAAAGTGATTTCATTGGATGATGCCACACCCTCTTCGATCGACCAGAGACGGCCATTACCCAAATCGAATGTGCCAATGAGAACATCGCCCGAAGTGTCGAGCGTTACGACAGCGTTAACCGTACCGAAGGGGCTGCTCATAGTGAAATCCCAGATGCCATCGGCAGTAAGAGATGCAGTAGCAGGAGTGCCTATAGCGCAAGCGGTTAGTGTCGAGAGTGGGAATAAGAGCGATAGAAAGAGTGCTTGAAAGCGCTGTCTGACCATGGATGTTCTCCTTGTTGGCAAATTTTCTTATAGTTAGAATCGAATTCGTATATAGCTCCTCTATGAAAACGCCCATAGTGATGGAGTAGATTATTGAACACTATACCCATCTGGGGAATAACGAATAACACTCGGAAATTGAAGCGTGTCTATAATTGAATGCCCAACAAAAATTGCTTCTTCACCTTTGCGCCGACTGCCGTACGAACGCATAAAAGCGCCTTCCTCGGCTCTGCTTGGAATTCCGCCGCTAAGTGCTAATTGAATTATCTGGGCAACTTCATTGGGCTTTTCTCGCTGTGGATAGTGCCCGGCAGTAGGGAGTAACCAATAGGTGCTTTCAGCATCTCTGTCATTTAGATAGGTGTTCCATACGTGATTAGAAATCCGCACAGGATTAATGTCGTCGAGCAGCCCCCAGAGGTACGCGACGGGAATATCGCTTCGAGACAAGTTGTTGAGCCAGCGTAATTCGTTTTCTGCGCGCTCTAATAGATATCGAGCGACATGGATAAGCGCGCTGTCGCCATCGTTAAATTTAAAAATATCTGCGTAGGCGAGCGCCTCCGGATTCCCTTGGGTCATTCTAGGGACTGATTTCCGCGCTTGAATGATTGCATTTCCACGAGCGGGGTCGAGCAAGGCGGTTTGCATCGGCATTAGGTTAGCAAGTGGTAAGAACATGCCGCTGTTAGATAAAAAGTGGTAATTAATTCTGTATTCCGTGGGCTGTTTATCGAGATAGCGGCCAAGAAAAGCAAGGCCAATACTGACACCTCTGTCATGTGTATACAGTGCGAAATCATCGAATTTGATTATCTCTCTCACGAAATAATCCAAAATTTCGGCATTCTCTTCCAACATATAGCTGAAGTTAGGCACGGGTTTATCCGAGAAGCCTGAGCCGGGAAAGTCTAGAACAGCGATGTGAAAATCGTTTTCCAACAGTGGGACTAATTTGTAGAAGTCGAAGCTCGAATTAGGAAAACCATGAACCATGACTAATTGCGGTTTACCTTTACTGCCAAAGGTACGATAGAAGACATCAACTTTAGCCTGCTGATTATTTTTTGTCGTTGAAGTCCATTCGAAATAGTCGCCGCCCTCAAACCAGGCCTCTGCTAGGTTTGAGTGAAATATAAAATCAGACTCTTCAGCCAACGAAAAAAAGGAGAGAGACGAAACAGCGGCAATAATAAAGGTTAAAGCGAGCTTTGCTTTCATGGTGTACAACACCTTGGTTAGTAGATTGATTAATCTATCTGTTTATTGATCGATAGTGCTTTTTGCTTTACTCAGTGTTTCCACCGCGCGGGCCGAAAGTCCGCTATCGGTTCCAACTGTCACCATGGTAAAGCCTTCCGCAAGGCGTTGCTCGACGCTCTCGGGCGAGGTTGTTATCGCGCAGGCAACATCGTGCGCTATGCAGGCGCTTAAAACGGTTTGAATGGCCGCTTCTACTTCCGGCGCGCTCGGGCTAGCATAGCCCATCGCGCCGCTAAGATCTGCTGGGCCAATAAATATCGCGCCAACACCCGGTACGGACAAAATAGCGTCGATGTTTTGGACGCCTTCAGGCGTTTCTATTTGAATGATGGCGAGGAGTTCGCCCGCATCGTCTAGAGGCCATACATCGGCTTTCTGGTAATAGTCAGCGATGCCCCAGTACCAGCTTGCATTCGCAGGATTGCGGCCGCGCAATCCGCTCGGTTCGAAGTCTGTGACTCCGATCAACTGCGGGTAGCGCATCGCTTTAATTGCAATTTCGGCCTCTTCATGGGTATCGACCGACGGGAACATCACACCGAAAACGCCAACGTCGAGAACTTGCTTAACCTGGGTGATGACTTCGGTACCGCCTGTGGCAGGTATGCGAACAATCGGGGTGACGTTCGGCTGAAGATTGCCTTTGGTCATCATTTCGCGTTTATCGGTCATGCCCAATAAAAATTCTCGCAGGCGCTCGACATCAAAGGGCGCATGCTCCATGTCTATAATGACAAAATCCAAGTCAGAGCGTGATAGCGTGCGCGCATTATCGAGTGAATAGTCGAAGGCGAGTAGGCCTAGCGCGGTGCTGCCGCGATCGAGCAAGTCTATAGTCTTGTTTAACCTTACCGCGGTCTCGACCTCCGCTGCTGAGGTATTGATGCCGAGAAAGAGTGCTATAAAGGCCAAGCGGCGGGCCGCCCTAAACATGTATAAAGACATCTGATAATCCGTCAAAATGTGAATCTCTCTCGATTAAACCTTATTCGAGCTCTCTGGGTCTACCGCGAAACTCTTGCTTGCGCACGGGCACCTTTCTGTCCTAAATTTGGACTAGTCGAATAAAAACAACAGGCAGAGGTGTGATAATGAGCAACCGTTTGGAAAAAAACTCGACGTCAGGTCAGAGCGCTACGACAGTCGCCGCATCGATAGCCGGCAAAAAAGCCGCTATTAAAACTGCCATAACAGTGGCGTCCTCATTGCTAGCTGCAACTATTCACGCGCAAAGCGCAGCCCCCACCTTCTACGCCGACGCGCTTCCGCTTTTTGAGAAAAACTGTGCGGCATGCCATAAGCCAGATGGCCCTCGAGTCGGCGGCATAACCGCGCCAATGTCGCTGCTAGATTACAATCAGGCACGTGCTTGGGCGCCTATGATTCGAAACGCGCTGGTCACCGGCTACATGCCGCCATGGGGAGCGCATCAGCGCCATCGCGGCGAGTTTAAGGACGAGCGATACATCGATGAGACCGAGAAGGCGACGCTCATCGCCTGGGTCGATGGTGGCGCCTTAGAGGGCAGTCCCAATCCAGTCATGCAAGACGCAACCAGCGGCGCAGCTATGCCTGAGTCTGGCTGGTGGATCGGCGAGCCCGATCTGGTCGTCCAGTTTGAGAAACCGGTCAGAGTCGCAGACAATATAGAAGACTGGCAGCCCACCATTCAGATGCCGGTACCTGAGGGAGCGCATACGGAGCCTAAATGGATCTCAAAGGCTGAGCTAAATCCGGGTGGGCCTTGGGTCCACCACATCGTGTCCAGTCACATGGGTGTCGGCGTGCCCGGCCGCGGGCCATTCACATATCCCGAGGGGTGGGGCGTTTTAATGCCAGAAGACCCCTTCATCACCGTCAACATGCACTATCACAAGAACCCGGGCGAGGGTACGGCGGTCACTGATATGACCAAAGCGGGCTTCGTTTTCTATGAAGACGGCGCGGTGATCGACCACGTTGTCGAAACGAATCTATTGCCACACAAAGGCTGGACCATCCCCGCGGGCGACCCTAATTTTGAAGTGAACAACACGTTTGAGATCGAAGAAGATATCTATCTGCTGTCGATGGGGCCGCATATGCACTATCGCGGCAAGGCAATGCGTTACGAAGTCGAATACCCCGATGGCGAGCGCGAAACGCTGCTATGGGTGCCAGACTATGATTTCAACTGGCAATTTTTGTACGAATATAAAGAGCCCAAATTTTTGCCTGCCGGCTCTGTAATGCATTTGTCGTGGTGGTTTGATAATTCAAGCGGCAACAGGTTTAACCCAGATCCGACGGTGGATGTTGTCTATGGCCCAGAAACGACCGACGAAATGGCTAATGCGCGCATCTATTATGCGCCAACAACCAAGCGCGGCATCGTAGTGGGCGAGGATCTTCCTCAAGATGTGCTCGAAACTGCAAGAAAAGCAGAGCAGCAGCGCCGTGAGAACTCCGAGCTACTTGTGCTCGGCGAGGATGACACGAGCTGGTTGCTGGAGGAATAAGCTGGCTAGACTGCTCGGATGGCGCTTTGGGATAACTCTCTGGCGCCACCCGGTTGACGGCGCTGTTTAGGCGGCCTATACTCTCGCTCCTTATCTAGCTATGTCCATCTTCGGACTAGCGGCCAGTATAGATTACCCATTTTGTTGCGGGGTGGAGCAGTCTGGCAGCTCGTCGGGCTCATAACCCGAAGGTCGTAGGTTCAAATCCTGCCCCCGCTACCATCGTTACTTGCACCCCCTCGGTTCTCGCCAGGGGGTGTTTTGTTTTAGGCTCTTCGCTTAGCTTCAATAACGCCGCCAACTCTCCGTAAAGCTCTATCTGCAAGCCTCCCCCTTTAGGTACTAATCGCACTGCTTCTATCAGCTGCCTTATTGCACCATTAGCTTCAGCA
>JALRKV010000104.1 GCA_023254735.1 Pseudomonadales bacterium
GTCGACGAAGACGCTGACGAACCGACTTCGCGAACGGCGCGGCGGCAACGAGAGCTGCTGAAGTATTTTGCGTCGCATCCGCTTACCTCTGAGCGACTCGCGCTGGTCGAAAAATATCGGGATTGAGACTCGCTTTTTAAACCCGCTTACTCGGCGGCGCGTTTACGCCAGACGAGTAGCCGGTTGTTCGCAGGCATCTCGATATCCTGTTCGAACTCGAAATTGGCAATGTCGGCGATTGTGCAAACCGATTCGAAGTCGCGAATGCCGCTCACCGGATTACGCTCTTTGAGCCAGCCATCGAATTCTTCATTGCTTTGTGAAGTAAATTTACCGGCGTAGTTGAAAGGGCCATAGACGATTAACAGGGCGTCTTCTGCAAGCAATTTGCCCGCGCCCAAGAAAAAGTTGGTCACCGAGCCTTCGCTCATAATGTGGAGGCTGTTGGCGCTAAACAGCGCATCAAACGGGCCTGCGTTAATGGCGGCGTTTTTGCCGAGCCTGTCATAAATCGCTTTTTCGAATTGTTTGCCCGGGCTTAACGCTTCCTCGCCCTGCTTGGGTTCAGGGAGCTGTGCGGGCGCCGTTGGCCAAGTCCCGAGCAGCCAGCTCTGCTGGTCGACATCGAGCGCCAATGCCGCCGGCAAATTTTTCAGTTTCAGCGTCTCGATGCGGCGATTTAACCCCGCCAGCGCGCTTGGAATGTCGCTAGACTGCCACCGCAGCTGCGGTAATGCCGCGGCGAAATATGCCGCGTGCTGACCGGTTCCGCCGGCGACTTCGAGCACGTGTTTGGCACCTGCTAGCAGCCTCTCGAGCTGAGTGAGAATTGGCTGCTTATTGTTCTCGCAGCTTTGGCTGAAGGGCAGGTCATTGGGCTGCGACATAGACGGCTTCACTGTTTACGCAGAAAAACGGGCATGTTTGGTTTTGACTCTTCGGCGCTGTAGCGATAGCCGTTAACGTCGAAGGCCAGCAGCGCGTCGGGATCTTTAAGGCGATTCTTGATGATATAGGCTGCCATTTCGCCGCGTGCTTTTTTCGCGAAGAAACTCACTATCTTGAATTTTCCCGACGAAAAATCTTTGAACACCGGTGTTACTACCTGCGCGTCAAGCAGAGCAGGCTTTAGGGAATTGAAGTATTCGTTTGACGCAAGGTTTACAACAAATTTGCTCTTGCCCTTATGCGCCGCGAGCTCCTCGTTGAGAAACTCAGTGAGACGCTCGCCCCAGAATTCATAAAGCGTGCTTGCCTTACCGCTGGCGAATTTACGTCCCATCTCGAGTCGATAGGGCTGCATGAGATCGAGAGGTTTTAGCACGCCGTATAAACCCGATAGGATGCGCAGGTGTTTCTGCGCAAAGGTGATATCCGCCGCCGAGAAACTGGCCGCGTCGAGGCCCACGTAGACGTCGCCGGTGAACGCAAAAAGTGCCTGCTTGGCGTTGTCGAGATCGAAGGGTGTATGCCAGTTGGCGAAGCGTTCGTGGTTTAGTTCGCCGAGCTTCACGCTGACCCCCATGAGCGCCGAAATATCGTCGGGGCTGAGTTTACGCAAATCTTTTATAAGCGTCTGGGACTCTTTAAGAAAGCGTGGCGTGGTAAATTTTTTAGTCTTCGCGGGGCTTTCAAAGTCTAATGACTTCGCGGGAGAGACAACAATCAGCATAATAACTACTCTTACTTTTTTCTAGAAATCAGTTCACTAAGCTAAACCGAATAATTGTTACAGGCAAATACCGGGTCTAAATAGTCTCTGGCAAGTTATGGCTATTTTTCGTCTAGGTCGATCCACCATTCCATCGGCGTTGTGCCGTCTTCGGGGTCGTACACGTTGCCGTAATTCCACAGTGTGCCTGGAAACTGGGCGCAGGCCTCGTCGAGTAAGGCTTCGATCGCGTTGAAGCCGATCGACACGTGAATTGTATAGACCAATGCGCGCGGATTGCTGTGGTCGAGCACTCCGCCGAGCTTCTCAATCTTAGGTGTCAGCAGTTGTTCTACCGGGTCTATCTCTTCCTTACGCAATACCCGAATACTGAGATTGCCGCTGCGCTCGATAAGCTCATATTCGGCGGTCGCCGCGTTGACGACGTTGAGTTTATCGCCAGCGGCAAGATTTCGAGTCAGCAGGGGTGAGCGGAGCAGTCTCACTTCGTCGTTGTCGGCGCTTAACAGCTCGACCTCGAGGGATTCGAAAACAGGTTGATCATCGGTGTTGAAACCGGCAACGAAGGGTAATTCTACTTTGTGGATGCGATCGGTCATGCGGTCGTGCTCGCGCGGGTTGCATCGTCAGCCATAGACCATTGGTGTATGCTTTTGACGATAAATGAATTCGAGCTGCCTATGATAGAGCGACTCTCGCGAATTGCTAGCCATTTACACCGATTCCGGCTGTTGTTGCTGTTCGCTGCACTGTGCGGACTCGGCGTTTTGGGTTGGCGTATCCCGCAGGTCGGCAGTCTCGAGCGAGATGGCCCTGCGATTGCAGGCTTGCTCATTTTCTTCTGGGCGCTGCTTTTTTACGCCGTTGCCGCGCTGTTTCGCTCAGTCCCTGAGAAGACTGGGCTCGACGACGGGCTGTTTAGCTGGCTCGGCTCGCGCCTGCGGCGAGGACTATTCTGGCTGCTCGGTTTGGCGCTCTGCCTGTTGGTGTTCGCCGTGGTGTTGCTCAGCTATCAGCTTGGGCGTGTGATGACGCTATGAATTTGCGCGCACGCGCCAATCCCCTCTGCCGCGCGCTTATGAGATACTAGGCAGATGCCTGCAAATCAGCCACCAATCGACAATCCGCCGTCTGCTGCGTCCACTTCAGTGGTGACGAGCCAAGCAGCGCCGTTGACTCACCGTTTAGCCGCCGCTATCGACAATGCCGCCGAGAGGCTCGGCCGCGCCGCTGCGTGGCTCAGTTTTGTGCTCGTGCTGGTGGTTGGCGTGATTGTAGTGCTGCGCTACGGCTTTCAGCTTGGTTCGATTGCGCTGCAAGAATCCGTTATGTATATCAACGGCACGCTTTTCGTGCTCGGCGCAGGCTACACGCTAAAAGCGCAAGGGCATGTGCGTGTCGATGTGTTTTATTCTCGCTTTAGTCCCCGAGGTCGCGCCCTTGTCGACAGCCTCGGTGCACTCTTATTCCTTCTCCCCGCCGCTTTCTTTATCGCCTGGATTAGTTGGGACTATGTTGCCGTGGCGTGGCGTATTCGCGAAGGCTCACCCGAGGCGAGCGGGTTGCCGTTTGTGTATCTGCTAAAAACACTCATTATCGTGCTGCCCGTTCTGCTCGCCGTGCAGGGCGTGTCGGAACTTTTGAAATCACTGCGCGCCCTGTTAGCGTCGAAAGAGTCCGCTCTTCAAGTTGAGGACGCGGCGGAGACGCGCCTGTGATCGAACTTATCCCTCTGCTGTTTTTTGCAGCGATCTGCGGCGCGCTTATGCTTGGCTACCCCGTGGCGCTAACCCTTACCGGCGTGTCCCTGGGCTTTGCCGGATTGGGCATGGCGCTAGGGGTTTTCGACGGGATTTACCTCAACCTCATTCCGAGTCGTCTCTACGGCATCCTCACGAATCAAAACCTTCTCGCGGTGCCGCTTTTCGTGTTTATGGGCACAATGCTCGAGAAGAGCCGCGTCGCCGATGATCTGCTTCAGAACATGGCGATAGTGTTCGCTCGCTTACCCGGCGGGCTTGGCTTGTCGGTGGTATTAGTGGGCATGCTGCTCGCTGCGAGCACGGGCATCGTCGGTGCAACGGTTGTCACCATGGGCATACTCTCGCTGCCCACAATGCTCAAAGCGGGATATAAACCCAGCCTCGCTGCGGGCACGCTGTGCGCGACCGGCACGCTGGGTCAAATCATTCCGCCTTCGATCTGCCTCGTGCTGCTCGGCGAAGTTATCTCTAATGCCTACCAGCAGTCGCAGCTAAACAGCGGCGTTTTTGCGCCGGATTTCGTGTCGATCGGCGACCTTTTTGCCGGAGCGATTGTGCCGGGATTGCTACTGGTGGCGAGCTATTTAGCGTATGTGTTAATTACCGCGATCGTCCGTCCGCAGGATGCGCCGCCGTTGAGTGAGAAAGACATTGCCGCGCTGCGCCGCGACAACCAAAGCCTTGCAGTCGCGCTTATCAAAGGCCTCCTGCCGCCTGTTTTTCTTATGGTCGCCGTGCTCGGCTCGATTCTTATGGGCATCGCAACGCCGACCGAGGCGGCGAGTGTCGGGGCGCTCGGCGCGTTGGCGCTTGCCCTAGTGAAGCGGGCGCTGAGTTGGACAGTACTGCACGAGGTGAGCCTCGAGACCCTCCGCGTGACCTCGATGGTTTATCTTATTCTGGTCGGTGCGGCGATATTTTCGTCGGTGTTCCGCGGCTTTGGAGGCGATGTGCTAATCGAAGAGGTCTTGCTGGCGCTTCCGGGCGGGGTGTTCTCGGCGATGCTCGTGGTAATGCTGCTAATCTTTTTGCTTGGCTTTATCCTCGACTTTATCGAAATCACCTTTATGGTCGTGCCCTTGGTGGGCCCGATACTTCTGAGCATGGGCCTCGACCCTATCTGGCTCGGTATCATGATTGCGGTTAATTTGCAGACGTCTTTCCTCACGCCGCCCTTCGGTTTTTCGCTTTTCTACCTGCGCAGTGTGGCGCCACCCGAGGTGCGTACTCAGGACATTTACCGTGGAGTGATTCCCTTTGTGCTACTTCAGTTGGCGCTTTTGCTATTGCTCGCGTTGCAGCCGGGAATCGTGACGTGGCTGCCGAACTTACTAAACGGCTGACACGCGGCACGAGAGGCAGCGTTCACACAACGGTTAATGCAATGAGAACGAAGCTAGGACACAGTTAGAAGACAGCTAGGACACAACTAGGACGTAAACAGGACAGACAGCATGACCGACAACGCAGTAATCGATGCGGCCGAGCCTCAGGGCACGCTTGCGCTTCAGACTTTTTCGATGCCCAAGGACACCAATGCCAACGGCGATATCTTCGGCGGCTGGCTTGTCTCGCAGATGGATATCGCCGCAGGCATCAGCAGTAAGCGCGAATGCCAAGGCCGCTCGGTCACAGTCGCGATTAAAGAAGTCAATTTTATCAAGCCGGTGGGCGTGGGCGACGTCGTGAGCTGTTACACACAGGTTGTGCGTCGCGGCCGAACGTCGCTCGATATTGCGGTAGAGGTGTGGACCACGCCGTTCGACTTAACTAAAGGCGTAAGCAAGGTCGGCGATGGCCTGTTTGTATTCGTCGCTATCGATGACGACGGCAAGCCGCGGGAGCTGCCGCCTCAGGTCTGATCGTCACTAGTCTTGATCGCGCCTTGCATCGATGTACGCCTCTTCAGAGATGGCGTGATAGTTTTCGACGCCACGCTGAAAAGACGAATAAGATTCGTAAATGCGGCGAGTAGTCTCGTCGGTGTCGGCGAGTTCTGCGACTACCTCAGCCGACAGGCGGCGGAATTCATCGAGCACGTCTTTGGGTAGTTCGCGCAGCTGCACACCGTGTTCGTTTATGAGAGTCTGCAGCGCTTTGTTGTTGAGCGCAGTGTACTCATCATAGAGCTTTTGGTTCATCACCTCGGCTGCGTTGAGCACAATTGCGCGAAGGTCATTGGGCAGGGCGTCCAGTTTCTCTTTGTTGAACACTAGCTCGATCGTCGAGCCGGGCTCGTGCCAGCCAGGGTAATAGTAATAGCTCGCTATCGTGTGATAGCCCGCCGACAGGTCGTTGTAAGGGCCGACAAATTCGGTCGCATCGAGCGCGCCGGTTTGCATCGCAGTAAACACGTCGCTCACCTGCATGGTGACGGGCAGGCCGCCCGCGCGGCTGAACACCTCGCCCCCGAGGCCGGGGATGCGCATCTTGAGTCCCTTAATATCCTCGAGCGAATTTATCTCTTTGTTAAACCAGCCAAACATCTGCGTGCCGGAGTTGCCGCCGCGCGTAGGGTATAAATTAAACGGCTCGTAAATCTCGCGCCACAGCTCCTTGCCGCCGCCGTAGTCAAGCCACGCATTCATCTCGACGCCGGTTAGACCAAACGGAATAGTAGAGAAAAAGGGCGTGCCGGCGATTTTGCCTTGCCAGTAATAAGCACCCGAGTGACCGATTTCGGCAACGCCCGACGACACGGCGTCGAAAACCTCCAAACCACCGACGAGCTCGTTTGCGCCAAATACGCGGATTTTCATGCGACCGCCGCTCATTTCGTCGACTATTTTTGCGAAGAATTCGGGCGTCGTGCCGAGAGCCGGAAGGTTTTTAGGCCACGAGGTAATCAACTTCCATTGGTAAGTTTGCTGTGGCGTCGTCTCGGCTGCCGCAGCAGAGTTAACAGGGGTGGGCTCGCCGCCGCAGCTCGATAGGAGTAGACAGAGAGCGGCCGCCGCTAGTGGGCGGAGTGAGAAACCTAAACGCATTGACACAGTCCGATATGAGTTCGAAAGAGCGCCCAAGTTACACTATTTCGCAGAATCGTAAAGTCGCAATTGAGCTAGTTCTTGAGCGGGCGGCAAGCGTGTTAGGCAAGTACCTCGAGTTTGGCATAGGAAAGCACCAACCATTTGCTGCCCGCCGAATCGAAATTGACCTGCACTCGCGCACTTGTGCCCTGCCCTTCGTAGTTGAGCACGACGCCCTCGCCGAACTTGCCATGGATGACGCGCTGACCTAAGGACAGGCTCGTTTGCGGCACTTCGACGCTGCCGTCGAGATTGCCGCTAGGATTACTGCGCCCAAGCTGGGCGCCGCCTACCGAGGGTCGACTAATGGAGGACTTCAGGCGAACCTCTTCGATAAGCGATTTTGGGATTTCACGCACGAAACGCGAAGGTCGGCACAGGTTAATCTCGCCGTGAAGCCTGCGGGACTCTGCATGGCTCAGATAGAGTTTGTGTTTCGCGCGGGTTATGCCGACGTAGGCAAGCCTGCGTTCTTCTTCGAGTCCGGACAGATCGTCCATCGACATCTTGTGGGGGAACAATCCCTCTTCCATGCCCACTAAAAAGACTAGGTCGAACTCCAAGCCTTTTGCAGAATGGAGGGTCATGAGCTGCACTGCGTCTTCGTCAGCGGCGGCTTGACCCTCGCCGGCGTCGAGGGCGGCCTGGTCTAAAAAGGCGGCGAGAAACGCGGTGGAGGTGCTATCGAAGTCTTCGTCGGCGTCGGTCACGTCGAAATTACCTGCGGCATTGACTAGCTCTTCGAGGTTTTCGATGCGCGCACGAGCCTTCTCTCCCCCTTCTTTCTCGTGGTGAGGTATCAGCCCCGTGGCTTTGATAATCAGATCGGCCTTGGCGTGCAGCTCAAGATCGCGGCAGCGTTCGTCCAGCCCATCGATAAGCTCGAGGAAAGCGAGCACAGAGTTTGCCGCGCGAGAGGTAAGTAAAGATTCATTAACCGATGCTACCGAGGCTTCCCAGAGCGAACAGTTGCGGTCCCGCGCGACCTGTCGCACGAGTTCGAGTGTGCGTCCACCAATGCCGCGGGTAGGCACATTGATGATGCGTTCTACCGCCGTGTCATCGAAGCGATTGGTGATGAGTCTTAAATAGGCGAGTGCGTTCTTAATTTCGAGTCGCTCGTAAAACCGCTGCCCGCCATAAATACGGTAGGGCATGCCAACGCGCAGCAGCGCTTCTTCGAGTTCACGCGACTGCGCGTTAGAGCGATACAACACGGCCGAATCGACGCGGCGATTGCCGCCGTTGAACCAATCTTGTAGACGATCGACAACGAACCGCGCCTCGTCCTGCTCGTTAAACGCCTCGTACAAACTTATCGGTTCGCCCGCCACACCCTCGGTCCAGAGCTGCTTGCCGAGCCGGCCGGCGTTATTGGTGATGAGGCTGTTGGCGGCGTCGAGTATGTTTTTAGTCGAGCGATAGTTCTGCTCGAGTTTGACGAGTTGCGCGCCGGGGAAGTCGCTGCTGAACTGCTGAATGTTCTCGATTTTGGCGCCGCGCCATCCGTAGATCGACTGATCGTCGTCGCCAACCACCATCAGATTACTGCCGCGACCGGCGAGCACGCGCAGCCACGCGTACTGAATGGAGTTGGTGTCCTGAAACTCATCCACCAGAATGTGAGCGAAACGGCGCTGATAATGATCGAGGATCTGCGGGTTTTTCAGCCACAGTTCGTGGGAGCGCAGCAAAATTTCGCCGAAGTCGATCATGCCGCCGCGATCGCAGGCGATCTCATAGGCTCGGTAAATGCGCAGCATGGTTTTGGTGTATTCGTCGCCGAAGTCGTCGATGTTGCTTGCTCGCAGGCCTTCGTCTTTTTGGCCGTTGATATACCACTGGCACTGTTTGGCGGGCCAGCGCTCTTCGTCGATCTGCAGTTCTCGGTTGATGCGTTTGATGAGGCGCAGCTGATCGTCGCTATCGAGGATCTGGAAGTCCTGAATCAGTCCGGCCTCTTCCCAGTGCGTCCGCAGCAATCGGTGAGCAAGTCCGTGAAACGTGCCTACCCACATGCCGCCGAAAGACTGCCCCATAAGGGACTCGATCCGGTGCCGCATCTCGCGGGCCGCTTTATTGGTGAAGGTTACGGCGAGAATCGAGAAGGGTGACGCCTGCTCAGCTTCCAAAAGCCAAGCGATGCGATGCACGAGCACGCGTGTCTTGCCACTGCCGGCGCCGGCGAGCACGAGAAGGTGTTGGCTGGGGTTGGCAACGGCGTGGCGTTGTTCGTCGTTTAGCGAGTCGAGTATATGCGAGACATCCATCGCAGCATTTTACGTGCTGTTGAATAAGCATTACTAGCGCGGCGTGGATTTGCGGCGAAATTATCGCCGCCGCCCTCACAATAATGACAACGACTTGCTAATCCATTAGCGATCCTCTTTAGGGATATCGAGCGTAGTTTGCTAGAATCACGGCACTTATATCAGAGGCGCTCCCTGCGCCCGCCATACCGCAACACCGATTTAGGAGAAGACTATGTCTGTTCGCTCGGACAACGCGCAATTCGATTGGAAAGATCCGTTCCTCATGGAGTCACAGCTAAGCGAAGAGGAGCGTCTTGTGCGCGATACGGCGCGCCAATATGCGCAGGAGAAACTATTGCCGCGTGTGCGCGATGCCTACCGCAACGAGCAGACTGATCCCGAAATTTTCCGCGAGATGGGCGCGCTCGGTCTTCTCGGCTCGACGATCGAAGGCTATGGCTGCGCCGGCGTTAACTACGTCTGCTACGGCCTCGCCGCAAAAGAGATTGAAGCGGTCGACTCAGGCTATCGTTCAATGATGAGCGTGCAGTCCAGCCTCGTGATGCACCCAATCAACGAGTTCGGCAGCGAGGAGCAGAAGCAGAAATACCTTCCGAAACTCGCGACAGGCGAATACATCGGTTGCTTCGGCCTCACCGAGCCAGATCATGGTTCTGACCCGAGCAGCATGGTGACCCGCGCACGCACCGTCGATGGCGGATTTAGCCTGTCCGGCGCTAAGAACTGGATTAGTAACTCGCCCTTCGCCGACGTATTTATCGTCTGGGCCAAAGACGATGATGGTGTAATCGGCGGGTATATCCTCGAGAAAGGCATGAAAGGCCTAAGCGCACCTAAGATCGAAGGCAAGCTCGCGCTGCGCGCCTCGGTAACCGGTGAGATAGTGATGGACGAGGTCTTCGTGCCGGCAGAGAACAAGCTGCCAAAGGCGCGTGGACTCAACGGGCCGTTTAGCTGCCTCAACTCCGCCCGTCTCGGTATCGCTTGGGGCGCAATCGGCGCTGGCGAAACCTGCTGGCACGCGGCGCTTCAGTACACCCTCGACCGCAAGCAGTTCGGTCGCCCACTCGCAGCCAATCAGCTGATTCAGAAAAAACTCGCAGTTATGCAGACAGAGCTTTCGCTTGCGCTGCAGGGCTGTCTGCAAGCGTGTCGCCTCAAAGATCAGGGCAAGCTTGCCGTGCCGCTTATCTCCCTGCTCAAGAGAAACTCCTGCGAGAAGGCACTAGCCGCAGCGCGCGACGCCCGCGACATGCTCGGCGGCAACGGTATCTCCGACGAGTATCCGGTGATGCGCCACATGCAAAATCTCGAAGTCGTAAACACCTACGAAGGCACGTCGGACATTCACGCGCTTATCCTCGGTCGCGCGCAAACTGGCATCCAGTCCTTCACTGGCGCCTAATAAAGAGAGGAGAAGGGAAAAGTTCTCCTTTCTCCCTTCTCAGACCCCAACCACCACGCCTGCGAAGACCGCCACGCCTACCCAGTTGTTGTGTAAGAACGCCTTTAAACAGGGCTCTGGCAGGCGGTCTCGTATCAGATATTGATGGTACGCAAAGAGTAGCGCCGCAACGATGACGCCGAGAGAGTATCCGGCGCCGAGTTCGAACTGCGCGCCTGCAAGCCACCAGGCAATAAGTACCAATCCCTGCAGCGCACCGATCATCGCGCGATCGGCGTCGCCAAAAAGAATCGCAGTAGACTTCACACCAATTTTCAAGTCGTACTCTCTATCAACCATTGCGTACTGGGTGTCGTAGGCAACGGTCCACAGGCAGTTGGCGATAAATAGAAGATAAGCCGCCGCCGGTATCTGTGTACCCACCGCGGTAAACGCCATCAGAATACCCCAAGAATACGCGATGCCGAGCACGAGCTGAGGCAGGTTTGTGATGCGTTTCATAAACGGATAGAGCGCAACCAAGGCAACCGCGCCGAATGAAAGCAAAATCGTCTCACGATTCGTGAAGAGCACAAGAATAAATCCGATCAGTGAAAGCGCGACGAAGGCGGCGATCGCATCGCGCCGCGTAAGCTCACCGGTCGCTAGGGGCCGCGCTTGCGTGCGCGCCACGTTGCCGTCGATTTTTGCATCGGCAAAATCGTTTATGCAGCAGCCTGCCGAGCGCATTACCGCGGTGCCAAATGAAAAGATGAGAAGTAGATCGAGTCGCGGAAAGCCGCCGCTTGCTATCCACAGCGCGCCGAGGGTCGGCCATAACAGGAGAAAAATCCCAATCGGACGATCGACGCGCATGAGTTTCAAATAAGCGGTCAACACCCCCCGCTTACTCGGCTTATCGTACTGCGTTTGTTGCTGCATTTTTTAAGATCACATCTAGTTGAAGCGAGAGTATAAGCCGCCACGCCTCACATGTAACGACTGACCAAGCTATGCACGATCGCCGATAAGAATAGTGCGTGCATCAGCGCCTTTGGCGCAAAGAGCCGACAGGTAGAGCGTCAAAAACAGCGCGCCGCCTAAAAACGCTAATACGGCAAGTCCAAGGCCGGACGCAGAGAATGCATGTCGCCATGCTACCCCCAGCGCACTGAAGGAAAGCATCATCATAAAAT
>JALRKV010000118.1 GCA_023254735.1 Pseudomonadales bacterium
CGAGATCATCGCGCGTAAATTGAGCGCCGGCGAGGCCCTCGGCGATATTCTAAAAGTCAGCGCTGCGCCGGGGTTTAGCGAGCATCACACAGGCAATGCGGTGGATGTGACAACCGAGGGTATCGACGCGTTAGACGAGGCGTTCGACGAGACTGAGTGTTTTAGGTGGCTGCTCGCCTGCGCGGGGGAATTTGGGTTTGTGCTGACGTATCCTCGCGATAATCCTTTTGGGATAGCCTATGAGCCGTGGCATTGGTGTTACCGTCCTGAGGCAAGCTAATGGATAAGCTAGTGGTGATTTTTAACCTAATGGAATCCATTTCAATTGATCCAGAGCAAGGAGTGTGACCAGACTCGCTTTTTTATCGCGAGATTGTTTAGACATCATCACTTAGCTGCGGTAGTCTGAGGGTGACTAAACGGAGGGGGAATGCCACTAATCGTGTCGATTCTTCAAGGTTGGAGCCACATTTGCGAGGTTGGCAAGAGTGGATTTTGCGAGACCTTGTTAACTCAGTGCAACTCTTGCGCTAGACGCCTCGTTATATCTGCAAAACTCTTTTTTCTCTCTCCTCTCTCATTTTATTCATCGCGCTTTTCATCTCATCGCGCTTCTCATCGCATTTTTTTTGCTGCGTGTCCTTTAATCCGAGTGCCTTTTCGCGGAAGTTGTTCGTGTCAAAAGCGTTTAGCGCTACGTACTCTGATAGCGTTTCCAATGCAATCTTGCAGTGGGCTCGCGTTGTGCACTTGAAAAATTTCTGCGGATACGCATGTAGTAAACAGAGTACGGCGATTAAAGTGGGCTTAGTGAAAGAGGGTTTATTGAAAGAGGGCTTATTGAAAGAGGGCTTAGTGAAGGAGGAAAGCGTTTTATTTAGGGCATAGGCCACGCGCAAGTGTGAGTCAATAATAAGTTAGATTGTTTTAATGGTAGCTAGGAGTAATTAATGACTAATGACATCCAAATTGTATTCCATAGTATCGATCAAACTGACGCGTTAACCGAAGCGGTTACAAAACGAATTGAAAAGCTTTCGCGTTTCTGCGACCAAATTATTAATGGACGTGTTGTTTTAGATTCCCCGCATAACCATCATCATAAAGGCAAGGTTTACTCTGTTAGTATCGAAATACACACGCCACAAATCGAGGTGAGGGTAAATCAAGAGCAGCACGACAAACAGTCCCATGAAGACCTGTATGTCGCCATACGAGACGCATTTAATGTTGCGGAGCGGCAGCTGCGCTCTGTCGACAAAAAGCATAGAGCGACTCCCATACACGAATTAAGCGCCGCGGAGCTGGTAGGAGAGTCAGTTGTCGAGAGCGCCGCTGTCGATGACGAGGAACGAGACGAAGCAGGCGAATACGCCGTCGCTTAATTAATCAGCGGGAAATATCGAGGCACGTGTCGCTTAAATCGCAAGCGATGCGTGCTTTTTTTTCGGTCTCGTCAATCAGCCCTCTGAATGTCTCTCAACAGGCCTTATAATGTGCTGGGATAAAACTAACTCTTACAATGAGGCGACACTATGACCGAGCAAGAAAAAACAGAGATCGAAGCAGCGGCTTTCCGACGCCTACTCTCTCACCTTGATGCGAATAAGGATGTGCAGAATATCGATCTGATGATTCTCGCTAACTTTTGTCGAAATTGCCTGTCTAAATGGTATCTCGCGGCCGCGCAGGAGAGAGGTCTGTCTATGACCGATGAGCAATCACGCGAGGCAATTTATGGCATGCCATACTCACAGTGGAAAGCAAATCATCAAGCAGAGGCGACTGCCGCGCAGCTAGACGCACTTAAGGCGCGTTCGAGTAGATGACGCATCTTTAACAGTGCGGACTTCGTTGAGCGTTTTCCCCCCAACAATTAGTCAGCAGCGAAAACTTTCGCGCGGACGAGTCGACGGTATTCGCCGGGTGTCGACTTTGTGTGCATCTTAAATGCATCGATGAAGTGACTTGTGTCTCGGTAGCCGACGAGATCGCCAATCTCCATTATGCTGGCATCGCTGTCTCGAAGAAGCGCTCTTGCCTCCTCCAAACGGGTATTTCTTAAGTAAGCAGAAGGCGTGGTGCGAGTTGCTTTCTTGAACCGTCTAGCGAGATTTCTGATGCTCATGCCAGCAAGGTCGGCAAGCTCTTCGTTAGTGATTTGCCGAGGGTAATTCGCATGAATCCACGTCTGAACTAAGGCAATAGTTTCGTCATGATGACTGTCTTGAGGCGACGCTGCGAGAAGCGCTGACTGTATGGAGGGGCCTATCTCATGTGTGAAATGGCGAGCTATCTCGGTGGCAATATCCCTGTCGAATAAATGAGCGACTAGGTGCAACATGACATCGCGCACCGCGTCGACGCTGCCTGTGCAGTAACGATTCGCCGAACGTGTAATAAATCGATTGCGCTGCAAATTCAGGGTGGGGTAGCGTGCCTCGAAATCGTCGAAGAAGCGCCAGTGAGTGGTTGCATCGCAGTCGTCGAGCAAGCCTGCCTCGGCAACGAAGTAGCTGCCTGTCGTGATTGCGCAGATTATCGACGGCCGCTGTTCAGCTAACCACGAAACTATCCCTTCGTTCTTGGCCAACATTGCACGCGGGTTGCCCCAAAAACCGGGCACGAAGACGATGTCGGATTGAGAGGTTGAGGAGAGAGTAGGGAGCTCGGCGTCGCATTGCAGGCGTATGCCACCCATCAGCTCGACCGAGCTCAGTCCGTCGCTGGCGATTGTAGTGCGCAAATTTGCGGCGGGGTGGCGTCGCGAGCGAGCGATGTCGCGCGCAGCAGAGAGCATTTCTAAGGGGATTGTCAGCGTTGAGCCGAGTGCGCCAGGCAGAGCAAGTAGAGTGACTGTTGTCATCGTCGAAACTCCTAAGGGCCGTTGCTGTTAGAGCCGAGCACAGAATCACATGAGATTAACGAAGCTAAGTTTAGCTTTGTGCATACTCAATGTCGGTGATAGCGTATTCAATCACTCCCGTGGGGGTAGAGACACTGATTTCATCATCGACGCGTTTGCCTATCAATGCTCGCGCAAGCGGGGAGTCCACGCTTATATAGCCAAGCGACGGATCTAACTCGTCTGCGCCGACGATGCGGTAACGCGCTTGTTTCACCTCACCCGCGCTATCTTCGAACTCGACACTGACAAAGGCGGCAAAAAATACGCGGCTAGGATCGTCAGGTGGTCGATCGACAACGATAAAATTTTCTAAGCGCTTACTTAAATAGCGCACGCGACGATCGATCTCTCTCAGGCGCCGCTTACCATAAATGTAGTCGGCATTTTCAGAGCGATCTCCCTGCGCGGCGGCCTCCGATACAGCCTGAGTGACTATCGGGCGTTCGACCTTCCAGAGTTGATAGACCTCATTCTTTAGGCGCTCTCGCCCCTGCGCAGTAATATAGTTTGAGCTCGGCTTCTGTGGTGGGCGGTATCTACTCATGAATTTCTCTCGTGCTCTGTCCGCTTGCCTTGCTCCGTCAGCTCCGTCAGCTCCGCCAGCTCAGGCAGTAGACTCAATTGATTGCCCGACGCACACACGCTGTTATTCACAAGCGGTTCGACGCGCACGCCGACGCCGATTAGACGCACGGGCCGCTCTCCGCGCGCGAAACCTTGCTCACATAGCGCGCGGTAGTTCTTGGTGTCGGTGTCTTCGGAGACCATTTCTACAGTAGTAGTGACGAAGTCATGGAATTTCAATTTCACGAACTGCTTCTTTATTGAATACTGTTTGTCCAATTTATCCAGACGTGTTTGTAGTTTTGGGAGAAGCCTTAACATCGCTTCACGACAGCTTTCGAGATCGGGAAGGTCGGTATCAAAGGTGTTTTCGACGCTAACAGACTTGCGGATACGATCGGTCGATACCGGCCGATTATCGATACCTTTACTGAGCTGGAAAAGCCGTTCGCCAAAACTACCAAAGTGCTCGGTTAACTTATCCGCGCCGAAATTCTGCAAATCTTTGCAGGTTCTTAGATTCAGTTTGTGCATTTTGGCAGCCGTAACTTTGCCGACGCCATGGAGTTTTTTGACAGCGAGTTTGGCGACGAAATCCTCTACCTCGTTGGGGAGTACTGCGAATTGCCCATCTGGCTTGTTCCAGTCGCTAGCTATTTTCGCAAGAAACTTGTTAGGTGCGATGCCTGCTGAAATAGTTATCCCTACAGTCTCTCGTACCTCCTTGCGGATGGCTTCGGCTATTCTGATTGCACTGCCCCCAAAAGCCTCGCAGTCGCTGACGTCTAAGTAGGCTTCGTCCAACGAGAGTGGTTCTAGGAGATCGGTATAGCGCTGGAAAATTGCGTGACGAGATTTTTCGATTTAGAAGAATTGCCAGAGAAAGTAACATTACAGTTGCATTGAATTGTTGGTTGGCTATGCCTACAACATTAGAAGATGGATCATTGAAAAGAGGTTGTCCAAAATTACC
>JALRKV010000121.1 GCA_023254735.1 Pseudomonadales bacterium
AACTGCTAAAACGTCTCAGCCTTTCGCGATCAGCCAATCCAGGGTGCGGCTTGGCAAGAGGCGGCGGAGCGCGCCCATCCCTGCCCACACCCAGGGTGGCTGGTTCTGCTTTTGGTTGGAGAACTGATCGAGGGGCTGCGGCTCTCTTGTTGGCTGCGGCGCTTCATTGAGCCGCGGCGCCTGATATGACTGCGGCGATTCATTGAGCTGCGACGCTTCATTTGGCCGCGGCGCTGCCTGCTGCACAGAAGTGGCCGGGCCCTGCCCACCACCTGCAGGCGAGTCGTCGACGCTCTCGCTTGGGTCGCCGAAGCGGTCGTTGTGATCTGGCATCGCTGTCTTCTTTGGCTTGTCGCGTTACGGGGTTGTTTAAAGCTGACCGGTTTCGGCCGCATAGATGTCGGCTAGTATCTCACGCCACTGCGCGTACTGCTCCTCTACCGTACCCGTAAGCGTAATCGTGCGGTCTTCGAGATCGATGACTCGCGGAGCTACTTCGTTCTCGAGCGATTCGCCGAGCTCTTGTAAGGATTCGAGGTGCATCTTCGCCTCGGCGAGTTTGTCGAATCCGCTTTTGATCACATAAGCACCGGCGCCTGCGCCAATCGCGCCGCCGGTCTGTGTAACATAATCCTGACCGTTAGCCGCGGCGGCAATACCGCCTAGAAGTACCGCCGTGCCGGCAATAAAACGACGTCGCGCCGAGCCTTGTAGCTCACGCAGTGTCATCGTGGCATCGTAGCTCTGCTCGCGCCAGGAGTCATAAGGGATACGCATTTCTCGGGCATAGGTCGCGTAATAATCTTGGACAGTGTCAATGTACATAAAATCCCGCTCGCGGATGCTGCGCACGCGGTACAGAAGGGGATCGTTTTCCGCCGGCAGCGCGGATATCTCATACTGGCCGTTGCGGTTTTGTGTGAGGTAGTCGCTGAACGCGTCGGGCGCAAAACTGCGTGCGAAACGTAGCTCCGATATCGTTCGGATCTCCGTAATTTCCGCAGGCTCTAAGTTGCGCTCGAGATAGACCAGAAGGTCGTTCGCAATTGCGTTGTAGATGACCTGAAAAGGATCGTTCTTTTGACGCTCGCTGGGCTCATAGCTGAAGCGGCTCACAACTTCGTCGTAGTCTTTGGTATACCATGTGCGGCCGCTCGAATCGGAGACGCTGACCCGCAGGGTCATCGCCTCGCCGTCGGAGTGAAGGACCGTGCCGTTGAGCACGACGTCAATCGGGCTCTGATCGTTGGGCAGCACGCGCACGATGCCCCAATTGCCCGATCGCTGCAGCGTTTCGGCGAGCATATAGGGCACATAGCGCGATTCCGCGACACGGATTTGTGCGTTGGTAGTTTCTTCTTCGCGCCGGCTTAGCCCGTCTAAACCTGGGTCGAAGACAGCCACGCCAATGTCGAGAAGAAATTCTTCGGCAACGTTTTCGCTCGCCCGCTGAATCGGTGTGTAGCTTGTCGATTTCACGGTGTGGGTCGCGCAGCTTGTCAGCACAACTGCGGCCATTGTGAGCAGCGCGGTTTTTACGTTAAGCCACTTGGGCGCGGTTGCAAGAAACGAGAAAGAGAAAAAATTTTCCTTAAAACCAAAAACTTAGTTTCCTTGCGGGATTGTCAAGGCGACCCGAAACTCCTTTTTTCAGCAAATGTTTACCGGACATTTTTAAAAAGTTTTCAACCATGACATCAGCGTCAATTCCCGCACAGTGCTTGGATTTAAATAAAATTTTA
>JALRKV010000058.1 GCA_023254735.1 Pseudomonadales bacterium
GTGTAAAACTTCGGCGCGTTCATCTTCACCACTGGTGAGTCGGCCGCCCATGCGTGGCAGGTATCGATCACGCCGGGGCGTTTGTCGGAAGGCTCGATATGCGAGTCGGCTTTGTTCTGGCGGTGCTTCATCAGCGGCCAGATGGTCTGCATGGCGGCGGTGGCCATCGGGTAGAGAAGTTCGGTGAGGTGGGTGCAGCCGTTGGTGCCGCCAACCTGCATGCGCACCTTTTGGCGCCAGCCGCGGCCCATCTGAATACCAATCACCTTTTTGTAATTCGGCGTGATGCTCGGGCACATCTCAAAGGGGCTGTGTTCGGTTGCGGCCTCAATGTCTTTTATCGTGAAACTGTCGTCGATAGTTACGCGTAATAGCATCTCATGTAACGGCTCGCCTACTTTTACTTCGCCGCGCCAATCGTTTCGAAACTGATACGTTTTTGTATCCGTCATGTGCGCTTCGATATCCCATAAGCCATCTTCGCGTTCGTATCCGCGGTAGTGAATTGCTCGGGTGTGAACGTGCCTGCGAGGCGCGGGGTCTGAAAAAGCCATGGGTGATCCTGCGGAGATAATTCGCGAATTATAGCGTAGATTGCGGCACTTGTGTGCCTGTACATCCTATCGAGCCGTCCCTACAATGGCTGCTCGAAAATAAAGACGTCGATGACGAATTAACGAAAGGACAACACTATGACAACTGCAAGCGCTCGCCACATTCTCGTTCAGACAGAGCAAGAATGCCTAGACCTTAAGACACGCATCGACGGTGGCGAAGATTTCGCCGAAGTCGCTAAGGCGCATTCTTCATGCCCCTCTAAAGCGCAAGGCGGTGACCTCGGTTCGTTCGGTCCTGGCATGATGGTTAAAGAGTTCGACGAAGTGGTGTTTAGCGCCCCTGTCGGTTCGCTCCAAGGTCCGGTTCAGACACAGTTTGGTTTTCATCTTTTAGAAGTGACTGCGCGCGATTAACGCTAAGCCTAAACCAAACTATCAGATCGAAGTCGAGCAGCGCGAGACGCTATTCGACAGCTTCCTGCGGGTCGATCGATTAAAGCTGCGGCACTCGCTGTTTGCGGGTGGCTGGAGCGACGTGATGACGCGCGAACTGCTGCTCAGACCGCGGGCGGTTGGCGTGCTGCTGTTCGATCCCGTCCGGCAGGAAGTCGTGCTGGTGCGGCAAATTCGCATCGGCATGCTCGATGAAGGTCAAGACCCGTGGCTGCTCGAGTTAGTTGCCGGCATGGTCGAACCCGGCGAGGCGCCGATTGATGTGGCGGCGCGCGAAAGTCTGGAAGAAGCAAACATGACGCCGCAGAATCTGGTGCAGATCTGCGAGTATTACAACAGCCCGGGCATTAGTAATGAGCGTATTACACTGTTCTGCGGACGCGTAGACGCGACGCAGGCGGGTGGGATATTCGGGCTCGATACCGAGCACGAAGACATCGAAGTGGTTGTGCTCAGCCTCGCCGATGCCCTTGCCAAAGTCGCCTCGGGCGAGATTAACAACGCGATGTCGATTATCGCGCTGCAGTGGTTGCAGATTAATCAGCCGCTGCTTGAAGATTCTTGGAAGTGAGATGCCGAAAA
>JALRKV010000141.1 GCA_023254735.1 Pseudomonadales bacterium
TGGCGGTCGCCGCGGCTGGTGGAGGCACAGCCACCTGCCAACAGGGCAGCGGCCAGCAGGGAGCAGATCGTGATCGGCTTCATGTGAGGTTTCCTCTTGGACAAAGGTGGGTGGTCAGACCATGAAGACAGCGTTCTTGACGGCATTGGCATCGAGGCCGGTGTTCAGGGTGGCGAAAGTCGTGCCGTCATAGCTCAAGGCACCAGTACTGGCGTTGTAGCTCACCAGGTCGAGCGCATTGGCATCGTTGAACACCAGCTTGTCGAGCAGGATCTGGTCTTCGGTTACGTTGAAGTCGGAGATGGTGTCGGCATCGGCCGCGTTCTTGGAGGCGTTGAAAACGAAGCGCCTTGCGCCCGCGTCGATTGCCGCGCGCAGCAGTGCTAGCGAGCCGTCGTGGTTAATCGCGTGCGCCTCGGCACTGGCAGCGCTGCCGACGTGGGCGATTCCGGCGAGGTGAATTACGGTGTCGATGCCTTCGCAGGCACGCGCAAGGGAGTGCGGATCGCGGAGATCGCCAACGGACGATTCAAAACATGCAGGCGCATCACTCGGTTGCCTGACCAGCACGCGCAGCGTCGCTGGACGCGGCTCACTGGCCGCGAGCCGTGCGAGTAGCGCCTTGCCGACGAAGCCGCTACCCCCGGTGATAAGCCAAGCGTGGCTCAAAACAGCTTCCAGCCATTTTTGTTAAAAAACCGCACAGCCGATCGCATAAAATAGCGCTGATGGTCGCTGCCCTTCTTAGACGCATTGCCGCCGCCGTGACGCACGCGCATTGTCGGCAAATAGACAACGTCTCCTAGTTTGCCGAGCCTGAGAGACAGGTCGAAGTCTTCGAAATAGAGAAAGAAATCCGCATCGAAACCCTTCACCTGTTGCAGGGCGCTGGTGCTGCAGAGCATGCAGCAACCACTGACGATCGTGACCGGAGAGGCGGTGGCAGGTTTTGCACTCGGCCGTGTCTCGAGGTCGCGGCGCTCGTAGGCGGCCATTTTCTTGGCGAAGGTGCGCCGTATGAAGGGCGGCGCGAAGCCGCGCAGCCATAAAATAAAAATACTGGGATAGGATTTACAAAGGTGCTGCTTGTTGCCGAGAAAGTCGGTCGCGGCAGGGCTTACTAATACGGTATCGGGGGCAGACTCGAGATAGTCGATTGCGTTGAGCAGGCTATCGGGAGCGACCTCGACATCGGTGTTTAGCACGAGATGAAAATCTGACTCGAGCAGCGGCAGCACACGATTGTGCGCGCGACCGTAGCCAACATTACCCCAGCCTTGATGCAGCACGAGTGTTATTCCGGCGAGAGTGAAGCGCGTCTTATCTACACCGAGTCGGCGCACGTCGAGTTCAGGAATTTCGGCATTGTCGATCAGGTGTATGACGAGAGTCGCGACACCGCGGCCACGCACCTCGCTATTGCGCACGGCCTCCATTGCCACACAGATCGACTCGAGCAGGCGCAGCAGTTCAGCCGGCGGGCTGAGATAGGTCACGATCGAGGCCGAGAGGCGCGGTGTGGTCATGCAGGTCTCAAATATCGACTAGGCGATCGCCGAAGGGTGTCGATACTACGCGCATGCCGTCGGGTACTTGGTCTGGGTTAATACGCCGGGGGCGAAAGCGCCGCTGGTCTTCTGGGCTCACGACATCATTCGCCTGTCCGTTCGCGGCCCGCTGCCTTAGCGCTTCGAAGGGATTAAGCGGCGGCTCATCAATTCTTTCTTCGGCGTTATCAGCGACCTCGGGCGACCCCTCGGTAGCGCGAACGGGCAGGGGGTCGGCTGCGGCGAGCGCGAGAATCGCGCGATTGCCTGCCTCGCAGGTTACGCCGAGGGCCTCTGATGTACGACAGGGCCGCGAGTCTGGATACTGCACCACGATATCGCCATTCGGCGAGCCGATAAGCGTATAGGTTTCGTGATCAGGAATCGGCATGCCTGCACCGCCGGCCAGCGGAAGTGAGATCGGCGTTCCCGATTTATGCAGCAATAGCACGGAGCGTTTCGCGCCGATGCGAGTGCTGCCCATCAAGCTGAATTCGGGCGCTTCATCGCCGCCGCCCACACCGGGCAGCTCACGGCGGCTGTTTGTGCTGCGCGCCTCCTCGTCGGTGTCGATCGCGGCAAACAGGGTCAGCGGTCCGCGAGTCTCGCTGTCGCTTTGCTGTGCCAGACTCGCCGGCGAGGCTAAAAAAGAAATTGCGTAGAAGCTCAGTAGAAGAAGGGTAGAAACTTGGTGAATTTTCGGTAGCCAGCCACCGCACTGGCCGCCCCCCGAATTTTTCGTAACCTGCTGTTTAAGTTTCATTTTTGTACCTTCGATGAGTAGTAATGCACGAAAATCGCCGAACTGCTTCTCACAATTGCTGTCACGCTAACCGTAAACAGAGGCGGTTTTGTGCCCTATTTATTGCCGCGGACTAAAAGTCTGGCTTGGTTCTTGAGAGGCTATTTTAAGCCTCACTCCAAGCCTCACTCCAAGCCTCACCACGGAGTAGGACGCAAGCCCCCGCCAGTTAGTTCTGTTCGCGACAGCGCTAAGGGCAAGTGTAGCTAATTTTCGCAAGACCACAAAAAACGGCTGCGAGGAGGAACCTAGCAGCCGTTATGCTTCGTGCTCTTTATTTGTCTACTTGTCGAACTGAATCGTGTCGCCTAGTCCTTCAACGGCTACTTCTTCTTGCTTAGGCGCAGAACCATTTTCCAGCGTCTCTTTTAGCGCGCGGCCGTATGCGATGCGTGCAGTCTGAAGAGCAGCCGCTTGCGCCTGCAGGCGAGCAAGCTCTGAGTCCACATACTGGAGGCTGCCGAGCTGCGCCTTGGTTTCGTCTGAGAGTTTATCTGTGTCGTATTCTTTGCCGTCTATCGTGATTGTAGCCATTGAGTCGGTCCCTGGTATAAGTCTGTTATTCAATTTCTTGCCGGAGGAATCTGGCAGTTGCTGCGAATTGTAGCCGACAGGGGACTAAAAGGCGATTCCTCTGCGCAGCGCTTCGGCGCGGGCAATTATTTCGAGCTCGTGCGGGCAGGCTTTGCGTTTTGACTCTCTCGCTGTCCGCGCTGTCCGAACAGCCGGCGCGCGGGTAATGTCGGGCAGGTGCTTTGGCCTTGATCCCTCGCCGAGAACATTCGGCGCCGCTCGGGTGATTTCGTTAACCGCGCTCAGCAAGGAGTTCTGATCGAGATGCGCATAGCGCTGGGTGGTTTTGATCTGAGTATGGCCGAGGATGCGCTGAACCTCGTAGAGGCTGCGGCCATTGTTGACCAAAAAGCTGGCGAAGCTGTGTCTGAGGTCATGCACGCGCACGTCGTCGAGCCCCGCTTGGCGGCGAGCTGTGTCCCAAGAATAGAAAAAGCTGGTAAACGGCTTAAGCGTTTTCGGGTTAGCGAATACCCACTCACAGGTTTTCGGTATCGACTCAAGCAGCAGCGCTAACGCATCAGATATTGGCACGTGCCGCGCCCTGCCCGACTTGCTCATCGGGATGCGCCAGATTTTCGTGTCGAAATCGAAGTCCGACCACCGCGATTTGAGCAGCTCTTGTTTGCGCGCGCCCGTGAGAATGAGCCCGGGCACAATATATCTGAGCATCGGATTGCGGGACATTTTAACGCAGTAGACGAGTCGGTCGACCTCCTCGGAGGTGAGAAAGCGCTCCTTCTTATTGCCCTCTTCGAGTAGCGGAGTGCCGGAGACGCGATTCTTGTCGACGCCGGGGGTCTCCCATTTGAGCGCTAAATTGTAGATATAGCGCATGAGGATTATTACGCGGTTAATCGTGCCGGGCTTGTGCGTCGCACGCCGCGCGTTGATAAAGTCCACCAGGTCAGTCTTGCCGATCTCGTGCAGGTGTTTGTCGCCGAAGAACGGCAGCACGTGATTATTGAGCAGGCTTACATCGCAGGAATAGGAGCGTTTGTAGGTCCTTATATAGGGCAGGTAGGCCTCGCGGACGAAGGTTGCGAGTAAGGGCGATGAAACGGCAGGCTCTTTCACTTGTCCTTGAGGCTGTGCCGCAGGCGCTTCGCCATAGGGATTGGCGAAGGCGGCGAGGGCGGCCTGCGTCTGCGCCGCCTTGCGCTGTTTTATAAGCTCGCGCACGACGTTGAGCCGAATATGCTCGACATCGGCGATTTTGACTTGACTCGTTTTACCCTCGTCGCCGCGTTCGCGAAAATAGTAGGTCTTGCGGCCGCTTGCCCGCACCTGCACCATCAAGCCCTTTGTGGTCGAATCGAAAAAATCTTCTTTCTCTTCTTACTTTTGATAGTGTAACTTCAACACCACATTTTTCACATGTGATGCCTTTAAATTTCATTCTTTTATACTTACCACATAAACACTCATAGTCTTTGGTAGGTCCAAAAATTCTTGCACAGAACAAACCTTCTCTTTCAGGCTTAAAAGTTCTGTAATTAATTGTT
>JALRKV010000153.1 GCA_023254735.1 Pseudomonadales bacterium
ATCGACCACCACGTCACACTTCGCATCGGCGAGGGCCTTCAACTCGGTCGCCACAATCAGCCCATGCGAGCTCTGACCACCGGCTGCTGTGTCGACCACAGCGACGAGCTCCATGTCGTCTGCAGCTGCGACGGCATCACACACGGTCGCTCCCATGCGTCCTGTTGCACCAACCACTCCCACACGAATCATGCGAATGACCGTAGTCGCTGAATGCAAAAGAGCCAGTCACGGTTTCCCGTGCTGGCTCTTTCGATTGAAGTCGGGGTCGCTGTGCGACCCAACGTGTCAGCGGTCGCGACGCGCCTGACGACCTGGGCCCAGGTCGCCGAAGTCACTACGCAACTCAGCATCGAACTCGTCTTCGAACGACACTGCGACTGCGTCACTTGATGCCTCGGACGAACCACGGCGCTCACCACGGTCTGAACGATCGTCGCGGTCGCGACGCTCGCCGAAGCAATCGACATTATGGCGGCGTGTGCTCTGGCGGTCTCAAATGACTCTGGGCTTATGCACGTTGCAGCCGCGCTCAATTTACCTGTCGTTGCGCTTTACGGCTCTACCTCGCCCGAGTTTACGCCACCGCTCGCACCCATGGCGAAAATACTGACAACGCCAATCGAGTGTCGGCCCTGCTTCGACAGAGAATGCCGATTTGGACATAAGCGCTGCATGACCGACATCGAGCCTGCTCGGGTGCTCACAGCAATACTCGACCTGTATAAAAGATAACGGCATAGGATCAGTCGCCATGCGCTTTACCGCAGGCGAGACACACATAAAAGAGAATTGCAGTGCGAGTTTTAATCGTTAAAGTTTCGTCGCTCGGCGACATTATTCACACGCTTCCCGCCGTGACTGACGCCCGCCGCGCGCGGCCCGATATTGTTTTTGACTGGGTGGTTGAGGAAAATTTTGTCGAGGTGCCAAGCTGGCACCCCGCAGTCGATCGCGTCATTCCCGTCGCCTTTAGGCGCTGGCGCAAGACGCCGCTGCGTTCACTCGGCGGGATCGAATTTAAAAAATTTCAGGACGCGATTAAGCGTGAACACTACGACCTTGTCATAGACGCGCAGGGGCTGATAAAGAGCGGAGTAATAAGCCGCATGTCGCGCGGACTAACCGTTGGCTTAAGTGACAGCACCGTGCGCGAACCGCTGGCAACGCTGTTCTACAACAAAGTGTATTCGGTGCCAAAAACAGAACATGCGGTGGACCGAGTACGACAGCTTTTCGCGCGCGCACTGCAGTACGAATACAATCCTCGCACAATAGACTACGGGGTTAGCTTTGAAGCGATAGCCCAGCTAAACGGGAACGGCGGGGCAGCGACACAGAGAAGCAGCGCAAAACAGGTCGTGTTTTTACACGGCACAACTTGGGCAACCAAACACTGGCCGGTCGACTATTGGAGCGCTCTCGCGCGGCAGGCGGCCGACGCGGGGTTCGAAGTCTTGCTCCCGTGGGGCGACGAAGCCGAACGCCTCCGCGCAGAGAACATTGCGAGCGCTACCGGCGCTACTGTCTTACCCAAGCTCACGCTGAGTGGCCTCGCCGCCGAACTCGCAAACGTCAGCGGCGTCGTCGCAGTAGATACCGGCCTTGGACATTTGGCCGCCGCACTCGCGCGTCCCACGCTATCGATTTATGGGCCTACTGACCCCGGGCTCTCGGGCACTTACGGTATCACGCAAAAGCATCTGCGTTCGACCTTTGCCTGTTCGCCTTGTCTCAAAAAAACCTGCACCTACAAAGGTGCCACTGTGCTCGAAGACGATAAAGCCGTTGCGCCGCCGTGTTTTACAAGCCATCCACCGGCCGCCGTGTGGCAGCAGTTCGAGGCGTTGCTCGCCGAGGCCGCGCTGGGTCGTCCCAAAAGCTATTACGACACTAGTGAATACGGCGGCGTAGGAAAATGAGTACCGGCATGAACCTCATTTTCGTTATTTACTCCTACTTTCCGCACGGCGGTCAGCAGCGCGACTTTATGCGTATTCTCAATGAGTGTCGTGCGCGTGGGCATACCATTACCGTGTATGCCTTGAAGTGGTCTGGCGAAGAACCTGAAGGCGTTACAATTCATCTGGCGCCGGTGAGAGCATTAACTCGCACGCGGCTTTATAAAAAGTTTAGCCGCTGGTTTGAAAAGGCGATTAAAACTGAGGACGACAGAGAAAATGGCGTTCAGAATCGCACCATCGTAGGCTTTAACAAAATGCCCGGGCTTGACGTGTACTATGCCGCGGATCCTTGTTTTGCCGAAATGGCAGCCACGCAGCGCGGCAGCTATTACCGCTACAGCAGCCGGTATAAACACTTTAGCGCCTTTGAGGAGTCAGTGTTCGGCCGCGACAGTTCTACCGAGATTCTGTACCTTTCGCCACAGCAAAGAGCGGCGTTTAAAACCTATTACCCCGAATGCGAGAGTCGCTTGCATGCACTGCCAGCAGGGCTAGCCGAGGACCGTAGACTCGATGATCGCTCGCCTGAAGCGCGTGAGGCTCGTAAGAAAGCCGCACGTGAAAAGCTCAATAGCGAATTAAACATAAGCCAAACCGCGACACTCGTTATGCAGATTGGCTCGGGTTTTAAAGTCAAAGGCGTCGATCGGGCGCTGCGCGCTATCGCGTCCCTCCCTTTGGAGACACGCCGCGAGGTGCATTACCTGTTGGTTGGCTCGGGTAAGCCCGCGCCCTATCTAAGGCTTGCTAAAAAACTAGGCATAGCAAATGAGGTAACCATTGTAGGCGGGCGGGATGACGTGCCTGATCTGCTCGCCGCCGCCGATCTTATGCTGCACCCCGCTTACCGCGAGAGTGCAGGTTATACCTTGCTCGAGGCGGTAGTCGCTGGCCTGCCCGTGTTGGCCACCGAAACCTGCGGCTATGCGTACCACATAGTGCAGGCCGGTGCCGGCGCTGTTTGCCCTGAGCCGTTCGCGCAAGCGTCGCTCAATAAGCTGCTTTTAGACATGCTGCAGCAATTACCGACTGCGCAGTGGTCGGCAAACGGACTTGCCTACGGCGCCGGCGACAGTCTGTATACCATGCCGCAGGCGGCAGCAGATTTTATCGAGCGTTTCGAAAGCGGAACCCCGCGCGGATCACTGGGTATGCGCTACGCGAACAGCGAGTTTAAGGAATTTTTCGCCAGCGGTGACCCCTTTCAAATGCTTGAGGCAATTCAAGGGGAAGTGTTTCGCGCCGTCGATGGCCGCAAAACTTTTCGCTTTGATTTAAACGGCAGCCGCTATTTTGCCAAGCTGCACTTTGGCGTCGGTTGGCGCGAGATTGCCAAAAATCTTTTTCATTTGCGCTGGCCAATAGTCGATGCCGAAAACGAATGGCGCGCTGTTCAGCGCTTAAAGAGCCTCGGCGTGTCGACACTGCATCCGGTTGCCTATGGCGTGGTTGGCCTCAATCCCGCCACGCGGCGCTCCTATCTTGTGACGCAGGACCTTGCCGACACAATCAGCCTCGAAGACCTCGGTAAACAATGGCTATCCCAGCCGGCATCGCCTGCGATAAAGCGCGCGCTGATAAAGCGTGTAGCAGGTATTGCTCGGACGCTGCACAGTCACGGCATGTGCCACCGCGACCTGTACCTGTGCCATTTCTTACTCCATCAGAACCAGCCTGACCTGCGCGTTTCGCTTATCGACCTGCATCGCGCGTTCTCGAGCCCACGGCTCCGCAGACGCTGGCTTATAAAAGATATTGGAAGCCTCTATTACTCCTGTCTGCATCTCAACCTAACCCAACGAGATCTGCTGCGATTCATTCGCACCTACGAGTCGCGCGGACTTCGCCATGCTTTTGGCAGCAACGCCGACTTTTGGAATGCAGTGTCTACAAAAGCGAATTCAC
>JALRKV010000112.1 GCA_023254735.1 Pseudomonadales bacterium
GGCTCTTCTCTTTAATTAAAAGTTAGTTATTAGGAATTTTTATTTCTATACGCCGGTTACGCGCGCGTCCCGCCGCTGTGGCGTTATCGTCGATTGGCACTGTATCCGCAAACCCAACGACCTCTAAACGATCCGAACTAAGCGCTGTTTCGACACTTAGAAAGGCGGCGACCGATGCGGCTCGAGCTGCCGAAAGATCCCAGTTCGAATTAAACGTTTCGCTAAACGCCATCGGTACATTATCGGTATGGCCCTCAACTCTGACCATGCTGACGCCAATACCAATGCTCTCGCTCACCTGAGCGAGCGTGTTGCGGAAGCCCGATTGCAATAACGCGCTGCCCGACTCAAAAGAGCCTTGGCTCGCTAGCCGAATAACGATCATGTCGCCTTCGCGCTCAACTTCTAACAGTCCACGCGCAATCTCACTGTTGAGGTCGGCGCGGATCTCTTCCAAGCGGTTTGATGTGTCGCCATCGGCGTTCGCGATCTCGGTTGAGTCAGCGCCGCCGGCGCCAGCATCGGCGATGTCGCTCGAACTAATAGCGATGCCGACCTCGCTACTCACCTGTGTCTGAACATCGGCAACAATCGCAGCGACGTCGACAATCGTCTGGCTTGCTATGCCATCGCGCGATTCGCCAGCGCCAAATTCGGCCCCACCGCCCTGCGCAGACGTCACGCTAACCACAATTTTTTGGCCCTCTGCAGAAACTTCGACCTCGCCTCGTTCGATCTGCTCGGCAAGCGCGGCTTTAACGGTTTCGAGCTCTTCTTGAAACTGCTCAGGATTGTCACGCGTCTTACGGATCAGATTTTCTTTCTCGGGATCCACTGCGCGCTGTCGGGGATTATCTATTAGCGTGCGCTCGGCATCGGCGGGAGTAAATGTCTCAACCACTAGGCTGCGCGCCGAGGGAATCTGAATCTTCGGAATTATTTTTTTAACACCAAACGCGTTCTGCAGAGAGCCATTGATTTGCTCGAACTTAGGCAACTCTGTATCTGAGAAAGACAGTAGCAGAACGAAGAAAGCCATCAGCAGCGTCGCCATATCAGCGAAGGTTGCCATCCAGCCCGGCGCGCCGCTTTTGCACTCGGGACAGCCTTCTGGCTTTTCGTCATCGCCACCGCCGCCCGCTGTCGCTGCTTCGACAGCGGCGATAGCCGCCTCGATGCCCGCGCCATCTGGCTCTTCGTCAGGAATCTGACTTGCGTCTAACGCTTCATCGGTCATAAAACCCTAGTTCTCGGTTAGGCGTTGGCTTCGGCAAGCTTTGCGCGTGCCTTCGGCGCGACAAACGACGACAGTAGATCAGAAAGTACACGCGGATTGCCGCCAGACTGAATGAAGAGAGTCCCTTCGATAATCAATTCGCAGTTTGCAGCTTCGATGTCTGACTGATTGGTGAGTTTCATCGAAATGGGCAGACAAATAACGTTCGCCAGAATCGCTCCATACATCGTAGTCAGTAGCGCAACCGCCATCGCGGGTCCGATGGATTTTGGATCCGACATGTTGCCTAGCATTAGCACGAGGCCGACAAGCGTGCCAATCATCCCCATCGCAGGCGCAATTTCGCCCCAGGCAGCGAAGAACGACGCACCCATCTTGTGTCTGAGCTTCATTATTTCGATATCGCGACCGAGAGTCTTTTTGATCATGTCCTCGTCTGAGCCATCGACCAACATCGACACTGCCTTCGCCATAAAGGGATTGCTGATATCCTGGCCTTCGAGTGCGATCATGCCGTCTTTGCGTGCAATAGTCGCAAACTCAACCATCTGCAAAATGAGCTCCTCTGGCTTCTCAAGTTTGTTCTTGAATGTTTTACCGGCGACTTTCACAGCGCCAAGGAATTCGCCCAACGAGGATCGGAACAGAGTCACGGCGAGAGAGCCTGCGAAAACGATATTCACCGAAGGGATATCGATAAAGGCGCCCATCTGATCCAACCCAATCGCACTGATGATGAGTCCGAATGCACCTATCAGGCCGAGTATCGTTGCTATATCCATCTTCAATCTCCAAAACTGCAATAACGGCACTAGTCTTTGCTAGCGCCTAGAGCGCGCATTGCGCCTATTCAACTCTTAATCTTACCAATCGACTCTTTCTCTCGCTTTGTTACTCTAAATCCGTAACAATTTGCCTCAGAGTCGAGATTAACTACTGTCACTTTTCGAAGGTGCTGCATGAACGGAACTAAAACTCATCAGTCACACACTTCTCTTAATTCAGTCAGGTTGCGAACTGCCTGCGCCCTGATCGCTGCCGGCCTGCTATCGAGCTGCAATCCGTTCGAAACAACGCCTTACTGCGGCGACTACTTTGCCGAGAACGCCTCTACGGTTTCTCAATATAGCGATCTCGGACGAGGGCTAGTCCTTCACAATCCAACCAACACCACCTGGCTCAAATGCCCGGCTGGCATGTCGCTAAGCTCAACTGGCGACTGCCGCGGCGAGCCGCTTTACCTTAGTTTCGACGAAGCTGCCGCCTATGCCGCCGAGGCCTCGGAGAAGTCAGGGCAGCGGATACGTCTGCCCCGCGTGAGCGAGATGCGAGCGCTCAACGAAGACGCCTGCATGAATCCGGCTCTCGATGTTCGCACTTTCGCCTCGGCCGTTGTCGAGAATCACTGGACTTCGGAGGCGAGTCGCACAAGTAGGCTCCTTGCCTGCGCAGTCTATACCTATCAAGGCAACTCGTCGTGTCGCGAGTCTAAATCCACTCCTTATCCTTTTATGCTGGTCATCGAGCGCGACTAGCCCTTCGTTGCAGAAAGCTCAGACTTTTAGATTAAGACTGCCGCCTATGCGAGGTTTGGCTTTCCTCGCTTTTAACGCAGTACTTTTTGCGTCACCTGGTGTGCTCATCTGCTCGCGCTTTACTTGCGCCCGCGTGGACTCTTCGCGAGCCAAACAGCGTTGGCCGTCTGCCTCCATAACGTCATCACTAGGCAACCGCTTCGACCGAAACTCCATCTTGCGGCAGCCATAGGGGAATTCTTTATCCCATGTAATAAAAAAATGAGTGCACCCGTAGCAGTTTAGCCGCGGGGAGTCGTGCTCGCGCGTTGTGCTATTTTCGTCCGAATTCATCGTAATATTTCCAACCAATAATTACGACGAGGGCGGCCGAAAAGAACCATCCGATCATACTAGTTAAATGAATGCCGCGTAGGAAAGATAGCTCTGGTTGCGTCCACATTAACGCGATAACGGGCACGCCGATCATTAAGTACCAGCGTATATATTTGCAGACTTCACAATCTTGTGTATTGCGAGAACTCATTTCAGAGCCGCTCCTTTGTGATCCGAGCGCTGGCTGTCTGTTTTAGCCTTAGCTCTTATACATGTTTTCCATCGCCGTGAACTGACCCTTGAGGTAGTCACCGGTGCTCTTGCTGCGCTGCACCAAACTTTCCATCGCGGCGAACTGAGCAATGTAGCGCTGCTGCGTTGCCGCTAACCGCTTCTCGAGATCGGCAAGCTGCGCTTCGTAGTCTTCAATTTTAGTCTCGGCCGTGGCCTGTCTACTGCTTATCGGGCCCGACGTGTCTAACATGGCTTTGAGAACTAAACTCGAATCCAGCGCGAGACCTTTGCTCCCACCGTCAAAATCCGACTGATTGTCTGTATTTGCGGTCAACATAGTTACTACGTCGCTAAGATTGCTACTGATCACCGACGCGAAAGTGTCCTCGTCTATTTTCAGATCGCCCGAAAGCTGGACACTTAACCCAAGGTCTCGGAGGGTTGATATCCCACCCGACGCTGTCGACGATTCCAAGTCTAACAGAGACTTGATCTGTGACTGCAGCATCGAGACAAAGGTTTTATCTTTGGCTAGCGCGCCCGCTTCACCTGTCTCTGCATTCTTGTTGGTAAGCTCTGTGGCAGTCTGCCTGAATGCGTTATAGGTCGCTACAAGGTCATCGATAGCAGTTCGCAGTACAGACGTGTCCTCCGCAATCGATAGCCTCACTGGATTGCTGTCTACAGCCGTTACGTTAAGCTCAAGACCAGGAATCACATCACTTAGCTTATTACTGGCACGCTCGATACTATCGAGACCGTTCACGGTAATACTAGAGTTTTGCGCAGCTTGCAGAATATTACCCGAATCGCTCAGTCCGATATCTGGCGTCGATGTCGCCGTGAACGCGTTTTCGATCCCTGTCGTGCCTTCGAACAAG
>JALRKV010000061.1 GCA_023254735.1 Pseudomonadales bacterium
TGGGCGTATCCGATGTCTCCGTCGGGCCCGCATTCATTATCCTAACCCTCTTTGGCGTAGTGTTATTTAGCGTTTGCTTGGTGCTGCTCAATCGCGGTACGGGACTAAGGAGTTAGAACGATGGCGCATGCAGACAAGCCCATAGGCAACCCGCTCGGCGAGACTCTCGCCAGCCCTTCGTCATATGCGCCCGAGGTTTTATTCCCAATCGCTCGTGATCCAGCACGGAAGGCAATCGGGCTCTCTGACCAGTTGGCGATGCACGGGTTCGATCATTGGCAGGCGTTTGAGCTCTCCTGGCTGGACAAAAACGGAAAGCCTTGTGTCTCGGTCGCTGAACTCTATTTTGACTGTAACTCGCCATCGATTGTCGAATCGAAATCGCTAAAGCTTTATTTGAATTCGTTTAATCACGAGAGGATTCAATCTATCGATTTACTACGCGCGACGATTCAATCAGATTTGGAAACCGCCAGCGGAAGTGCTGTCGAAGTCATCGTGCATTCTCTCTCTGACTATCGTCTACTCATGGCTAAGAACTTCGCGCCTAGCGTGGGGCGTGGTGCCTTGAGAGTCGATCTCGATCAATTTCCTCTCATCGATCAGGCTGTTCCTCTTGATGCGTCGATTCTCAAAGTTTCACGGCTTGTGAAGCAGCAGGGCCAAGACAATACCGCCGTCGAAAAGCGCTATGTGAGCGATCTATTCCGATCAAACTGCCCAGTGACCAATCAGCCAGATTGGGCAAGTATAGAAATTAAAGTGAGCGGTGTAGAGATCGAGGAATCGAGCCTCCTTAGTTATCTCTGCTCATTCCGTAATCATCAGGGCTATCACGAGGAGTGTGCCGAGCGCATATTCGTTGCGCTCAGTCATCAGTGCAAGCCAGAGTCCCTTCAAGTCTCGATGAACTACTTAAGGCGTGGCGGCTTAGACATTAATGTCTATCGATCAAGCTCTCCTGTCGCGTATACAGAAAAGCGCGGCCGCGATGTGAGACAGTAGATGAAAAGCGCGTCCCTGTTATCCGCCGCCTTGTAATCTCGATGCCTCTAAGCTAGAGTGCGCGCCGTAAGTTCCTCCGGTGAGGTGTCCGAGTGGTCGAAGGAGCACGCCTGGAAAGTGTGTAAGTCGAAAGGCTTCGAGGGTTCGAATCCCTCTCTCACCGCCACATTCCCCCCAATGGCTTCCTAGGGTAGTATCGAGCGCATAAAGTCTCGACTACCCAAGGATTCGTCATGAAAAACATTGATCTTATCGCTGCTATGCTCGCGTCAACCATGCTTGCCCTGACTGGCGGCGTATTCGCTGCAGATTGGCCGAGCTATGGCGGTGATAACGGTTCTCAGAAATATTCAGTACTCGATCAGATCGATGCTTCTAACGTTGCAGAGTTGACGACAGCGTGGATTTGGGAAAGCCCCGATAACGCGACGGTCGCCGAAAACATCGCAAACGAAAATTACAGAGCAGTGCCTGCGGGATTTAAGGCAACGCCGATCGTTATCGATGGGATGATGTATGTACCGAGTTCCTTCGGGAGGGTCGTTGCCATCGACGCAGCGTCGGGGGTTGAACAATGGGTCTTCGACACCGAGGCTTGGGCTAGTGGACGGCCAGCGAACCTTGGCTACAACTCGCGCGGCATAGGCTATTGGTCTAGCGAGGAGAAGAATCGCGTGTTCTTTGCCACTAACGATGCAACCCTTTGGTCGTTAGACGCGCTGACAGGGCTTCCGGATATCAACTTTGGCGTTGGCGGCAAGGTCGACCTGTCTCTAGGCCTCGGCCGCGACATCGATAAGCGTCAGTACGGTGTCGTTTCGCCGCCACTCGTAACGAATGACATCGTGGTTGTTAACTCGATAATTAACGATGGTCCAACCACGAAGGAAATGCCGCCAGGGAATGTAAGAGGATTTAATCCGCATACCGGTGAAGTCGTCTGGATGTTTGAGACGATTCCGCAGGCTGGCGCGTTTGGCAACGAGACCTGGGAGAACGGCTCGTGGGAGTACACAGGAAACACGAATTCCTGGACCATAATGAGCGCAGACGATGAACTTGGCATCGTGTACCTGCCTATCGGCACACCCACAAATGACTGGTACGGAGGCCTTCGTCACGGAGACAATTTATTTGCCGAAAGCCTCGTCGCTGTAAAGGCGAAAACGGGAGAGCGCCTCTGGCATTTCCAGATGGTCCACCATGGGGTTTGGGACTATGATCTTCCGGCCGCACCGACACTTGTCGATCTGGTTGTCGACGGACGGGCAATTAAAGCGGTTGCCCAAATAACCAAGCAGGGCTACACCTATGTCTTCGACCGGCTCACTGGGGAACCCGTATGGCCAATTATCGAAACCCCGGTACCGCAGAGTACCGTGCCAGGAGAGAAGCTGTCTCCGACGCAGCCCATTCCGACCAAACCGCCGGCCTTCGAACTGCAGGGCGTCTCGGATGAGACTCTTGTCGATTTCACCCCCGAACTAAGACAAGAAGCAGAGCGTCTTATCGAGCAGTTTGATTTCGGTCCCTTATTTACGCCTCCCTCACTCAGAGGCACGATTAATATACCAGGCTGGGGCGGCGGTGGCTGGTGGACTGGCGCGGCTTTTGATCCAGAGACTGGTCTTTATTACATCCCAAGCGCGTCGATCCCGATCGTCGTGCAGTTAGAAAAAGCAGATCCAAGCAGGTCAAACCTTAACTATGTTCGAGGAGGGGCTATGAACGTCGGCGGCCCGCAAGGTCTTCCTCTTACTAAGCCCCCCTACGGGCGCATAGTAGCGACTAACCTGAATAGCGGTGAGCACGAATGGGTAATCCCGCACGGAGAGGGGATTCGTCAGAAGATCATTGATATGGGGATTCTCGATCCAGGGCCTGTTGGAGGGCCCAGTAGGACAGGACCGTTGCTAACCAAGACACTCCTTTTTGTCGCACAAGTAGACAATGGGCGTAATCTCATGCGCGCGTTCGATAAGGCCTCTGGCGCTGTGATACATGAAATTGAGTTGCCACTGCCACCACAGGGTACACCGATGACCTATTCGGTTGCCGATAAGCAGTATCTTTCCATCGCTATCGGTGGAGGACCCGATAGCCGACTGCTTACCCTCGCGTTGCCCTAGGTGATACCGAGATGCTGGCGCTCGGCAAAGAGATGGCTGAAATGGTGTGTTTAGACTCTCGCCCCAATGGTCTAGAGCATGGTAAGCTTAGCACTGGTATCTCTTGTCGGTCCCCTCGCAATGATAAGTTATAAACCCCGCCAGGCCCGGAAGGGAGCAACGGTAGTAGCTGACTCATGTGCCGTGGTGCGGCTGACGAGAGGTGCCTCTGAATTCTTCTTTGATCCTGCAGTGGCTTACTCCTACGGTGATACTCGGCAATCTCTCATAACCCCTATGGAAGGAACTCAGTGAGCTATCAAGTTCTTGCTCGTAAGTACCGGCCCACGGTTTTTGCAGAAGTCGCAGGACAGTCTCATGTTCTCAAATCGCTGATTAACGCGCTCGATAACCAGCGCCTTCATCATGCTTACCTGCTCACAGGTACTAGGGGCGTCGGTAAAACGACGCTCGCACGCATCCTCGCTCGATGCCTCAATTGCGAGGAGGGCATTAGCTCCAAGCCTTGCGGACAATGCGGCGCGTGCAAAGAAATTTCTGAAGGGCGATTTATCGATCTTATTGAGGTCGACGCAGCGTCTCGGACGAAGGTGGAAGACACGCGTGAATTGCTCGAAAACGTGCAGTATTTGCCGACGCGTGGCCGCTATAAAGTCTACCTCATCGACGAAGTCCACATGCTCTCAACTCACAGCTTTAATGCTTTGTTGAAGACGCTTGAAGAACCGCCCGAGCACGTTAAATTCTTACTCGCCACAACAGACCCGCAGAAGCTGCCCATCACAGTTCTATCGCGCTGCCTGCAATTCAACCTAAAAAACCTCGCTCCCGCGCGCATAGCTGAATACATAAGTGAGATCTTGGTTAAAGAAAACGTGCAGACCGAAAGCGATGCCCTCTGGCAGATAGCCATGGCTGCCTCGGGAAGTATGCGCGATGCGCTGACACTCACTGACCAGGCAATTTCTTACTGCGAAGGCAGTGTTCTTACCGAGGGCGTAACCCAGATGCTTGGCGTGCCCCCGCAGCAGCAAATAGTCAAATTGCTGGAAGCGATGGCGTCGCGTGATGTCCGCCAGGTCGTTGAATTAGTTCAGACGATTGGCGAACAAACGCCCGACTACCACCATACACTCGACGCCTTACTGTCGATGTTACACCGCGTCGCGTTGGCACAGGTTGCCCCCGACGCAGTAGACAATAGTGTCGGAGACCTTGAGAAAGTCCAAGAATTAGCAGGGCTCTTAACCGCAGAAGATGTTCAACTGTACTACCAAATTGGCACAAAAGGACGAGAGGATCTGAAGCTCGCGGTAGAGATGCGGAGTGCATTCGAAATGGTGCTACTGCGTATGCTTGTGTTCTCACCAAATTATATGGCGCCCGCCCGAGAAGCAGTGGAGTCAGAGAGCGCGGCCTCGTCTGTAAGCGAAAAAAAAAAGCCCACGGTAACGATCTCCGAGACTAGTCTAAGTCCTGAGGAAAATCGCCCTAAGTGCGAGAACAAGAACCACTCGACTTCGACGCCTAAGGTGATACCAGAATCGACGTCCGAGGCAGTAATTGATGGGAATGATGCAGCGGTCGACATCACGCCCTCAAATTGGATAACTGTTTTCCCGACTCTTGAGCTAACAGGGATTTCAGCCAATATAATGGCAAATTGCGAGCTCATCTCTGCCACCAAAGATACTCTTTCATTTCTTCTAGCTAGAGAACAGAGCGCTGTCTTCAGTGAAGAGGCGCCGAGAAAAATAGCGCCAGCTTTCGAGAAGCTCTTGGGGAAGAAGGTTGCGGTTGAGATCACAATCGGAGACACGACTGGCGAGACGCCTGCGGCACGCAAGATTCGCCTGAATCAGGAAATGCAGGCAAAAAGAATACGCGACTTCGAGAACGACTGGCCTGTCCTGGAGCTGAAGAAAAAATTCGGCGGTAGAGTTGTGATTGAAAGCATTGTAGAAAGTGTTGTTGGGAACGCTATTGAGAGTGTCGCGAACAATGAAGCGGAAGAGAGAAGATGACAGATCTTAATGAATTAATGAAACAAGCCAAACAAATGCAGGAAAAATTTCAGGCCGCCCAAGACGCAGCAGCGAAAGCTATAGTCGAAGGTGTATCGGGCGCTGGACTTGTGCGTGTCGAGATGACGGGAAAATATCAGGTAAACAGCGTGAAGCTAGATGAATCGTTGCTGACGGAAGACATTAGCGTCATCGAAGATTTGCTTGCCGCTGCAGTTAATTCGGCAGTCGCTAAAGTAGCGGAAAATAGCAAAGGTTCACTCAGTGATCTCGCGAGCGGTATTAGCCTTCCCGAAGGCTTTAAGATGCCTTTCTAGTGTAGAGCAGTGCAGCCTGATCTATTATTTGCTGTGCTAATTTTTCATAAGATAACACGCCGTACCGCCATAATTAAGTAGGAAAATGCTTTGAATCTCAGCCCGTTAATTGATGAGCTAATTGATGCGTTTCGCTGTTTGCCGGGTGTGGGGCCAAAGTCTGCGCAACGCATGGCGCTGCAGCTCCTTGAGCGTAATAGGGCAGGCGGCGCGCGATTGAGTAGTGCGCTTGCGGCGGCCCTCGACGTCGTTGGGAATTGCGCTGAGTGTCGAACACTGACGGAAGAAAGTATCTGTAGGCTTTGCGCGAGCGATAAACGAGACCAGTCTCTGTGCTGTGTTGTCGAATCCCCAGGCGATGTTTTCGCAATCGAACAGGCGGGTAGTTACAAAGGGCGCTATTTCGTCTTAATGGGACATCTATCGCCCATAGATGGCATCGGACCTGAACAACTGGGGCTTGAACAGCTTTTCTCTAAAATCGAATCGGGCAAGATAAAAGAGTTAATTATCGCCTGCAATCCAACTGTCGAAGGCGATGCGACGGCTTACTTCATCGCGGAAAGTCTCAAGGGACAGAAGGTGGTTGTATCGAGAATAGCGCACGGTGTCCCGGTCGGTGGTGAATTGGAGTACGTAGACGGAGGCACCCTGACACACGCTTTTGCAGGTCGCAAAACCCTTTCGGACGGCTCCTATGACTGAATCGAGTGGGCGCGACGACTCGACGCCATTAGTTTACGTGACCGACGCACAGCACTTAGCAACACTGTGCGAGGGTTGGGCCGAACTTGATGCTATAGCCGTTGATACGGAGTTTATGAGGACGAACACCTTTTATGCAAAGCTTGGTCTTCTGCAGATAGGTGATGGTCAATGCAGTTATTTGCTTGATCCATTAGAAATCAAAGACTGGACTCCGTTTGAGCGACTTTGTGGAAGTGGCGACGTCGAGTTTATTTTCCACTCTTGCAGTGAAGACCTCAGTGTTTTTCTTTCACACTTTGGTTTCGTTCCTAAGCGCATTTTTGACACGCAGCTCGCCGCTTCCTTTCTTGGGCTCGGCCCGAGTCTTAGCTACGCAGCGCTCGTGCTCCTGCGACTCGATCAAGTGATTGAGAAAGACGTCACGCGTTCTGATTGGTTACAGCGACCGCTAACCTCGGCACAGCAGCGCTATGCTGCTATCGACGTTGTGCACCTAATCGCGCTAAGAAATCAGCTTCGATATGAGCTTAAGGAAAAGAATGTCTCTGAGTGGTTCGATGCAGAATGCCTCTCGATGATTCAGACTGCGATTGATTACGAGTCAGAGGATAGTTGGTCGATGCTCTATCAGTCGCTTGGCAATGCATGGCGGCTCAATACGCCAGGCTTGATCTTGCTTAAGGCGCTTTGTGTCTGGCGAGAGAAGGAAGCACGACGTCGTGATAAACCCAAAAGTTGGATCGTGAAAGATGCCGATCTCGTCGAGGTTGCCACACGTCTCGCAGTGCTCGGTGAGCCAGGGAAGGAGAGTGACCAAAAACAAGCTCTTATTGCGCAGGGCGTGCTCAGTCGAGTTGATGCAGGCGTTGTTAAGCGGTACGCGTCAGCATTTGCCGAACTGGCGGCGTCCTGTGACTACACTGTGCCAATAGACGATGCTACGCTTTCGGCACCCCTAAGTCCCGAGAAGCGGAAACGGCTGAAAAAGTTGCAGGCTGTTGTCGCGTCAACTGCGCAGGCTCATGGGATCGCCCCCGAGGTACTTGCACGCAAACGCCATTTGCTCGCTTTTATGCACTCGGCTGATACTAATCCGGCGCAGTCCACTTGGCCGCGAGAACTATCGCTATGGAAGAAGGATCTTCTACAAGCCGGTCTCGAAAGCGCATTAACGACTAACTAATCGCAAATAAGGCAAACAAGGCAAATAAAGTACATGAGAGATAAGTTAGTCGCGGCAGACGAGACAAATACAGAGTCACTCGCTCATGAGTTTTGGCTCAAACCCCTTTCGCAACTTAATCACGAAGAATGGGAACGCCTTTGCGATGGCTGCGGGCGCTGCTGCCTTAAAA
>JALRKV010000021.1 GCA_023254735.1 Pseudomonadales bacterium
TCTGAATTCACCGATCCGTCTGAATTTTTCTGCTTCCAGAGAGTTTGATTCTCGATCAATAGAAGAAAGCGCTCTTCTCACTCTAAGCACATCTTCCAAACTAGCCTCACCTTCGTCAAAAGCAGCCAGAGTCATCGCAACACGACGTTCAGCGAGGGCCTTTCGACGACTATTTACGGACAATGCCTCGGTTATAACGTCTAACTCATGGGCGGCCTCATGAAGGCTCGACTGCAAACTGCGTTGGGCTTGGTGAAGAGATACTTCAGCGTCGGCGGCTACTCCTAATGCATCTTCTACCAGTGGGCGGGACTGCCTCATACCGCCAAGGGGTATCGAAATACCGATAGATAAGGTGTCAGTAATGGGTGCCATAGCGCCAATTTCTTCGCGCCGGACGCCTACGCTTATCGTAGTACGATTACGGGCATTGAATCGAATCCGCTCGGCACCACCTTTGAAGACCTCAACCTCTTGTCTCAGCATCTGCAGTAATGGATGGTCTTCAGCGACTTCTAATTGGGAGAATTCATTTCCAAAGTGTTGCAAAGGTTCTACTAAATTTTCTAATGGGCGTATCGCAAGACCAGTAACCATTTGGTAGTTTCGCTCGGCATCCACGAGCGCGGCTTCTGCATCGAGAATCCTGAGTTCCTGATCAAGTACTTCCGCTTGCACACGGAGGAGTTCAGCTTCAGCGACAGCACCCTCGGTGAGCATTGCTAATACGACGTCTTCTATCGCCTTTAGATTCTCTGCTATTTCTCGCTCGCCTGTGACTGCGTTATCCGCATCATTAAGCGCCGCTAACGCCTGCCTAACACGCCCGGAGCTTAACCAGAGCAGGTAGCGATCGAACAGCTCCACGCGTTTACCGTAAGACGTGCTTAACATTCTGGCAGCATTTCTTTCACCTCGCCTCCATAGTCCGATATCGATTCCCATTTCAGTTTCGCGAATCCCCTGATTTTCAGTGGCTCCGTCATCAAATACTTGAGCCCGCCAGGCGTATTGCCCTGGAAGAATGCCGTCACTCGCTCCGGCATAGGCATCCGCTTGATTCCTTTTTGATGCGAGTAAAAGCGATTCAGATGATTGCTGCATAGCCGCGGACACCATCATGTCGAAAGTAATTTCATCGCTGCGGAAAAGTTCAGAGTGCGCATGCGGTAACGACTGCCCGACAGCCAACGCCGGCGAGATCACAAGGAAAATAAGCATAACCGCCATGCGAGGCAAACGCTTCTCAACAAAATAATAATAGCCGGAGTACTTCTTGGGGTTGATCTGGAGAATTGACAAAATAAGTTTCCATCTAACTTGAACTGATACGTAATAGCTACCTCTAAAAGTACGCCGGAGAGTATCGACATCTTTCCTTAAGGCGACCTTAAATTATCACGAAAGTGCGAAATAGGAATTGATTCGCGTCATTACTCAATTGCATCGGGACAGAGAGTCCCGATGTACATGGAAGATTCAGGGATAGTGCAGATATCTTTCTATACGCGAAAAAGTGACTCTGAGCCCGCTAGCCTCTAAGAATGCCCGCTAGGCGCTGACTGATAATCGCGTCGGCTTCTGCCATGATTCTATCGATCAATTCCTTACAGGTAGGCACATCATGAATGAGGCCGGCTACCATCCCACAGGACCAAGCACCGATCTCCATATCGCCCTCGAGCATTATTTTTGGGTAAACGCCGACGACCTCGCCATGAATGTCTTCGAACTTAATTGAGTCGCCGAGTGCCTTTTCTTTGGCTATGAGTCGCTCTACTGCTTCGTTATTCAACACACGTTCGGTGTTGCGTAACGGACGCATAATTAGTCGCGTATCAAGTTCGGACGCATTCACAATCGCTTGCTTCACGTTTTCATGCACAGGGGCTTCCTTAGTAGCGATAAAACGCGTGCCCATGTTGATACCCTCAGCTCCCATTGACAGAGACGCGACAAGCGAGCGCGCATCGGCTTGCCCACCGGAAGCGACAAAGGGAATTTCTAACTCGTCGGCGGCGCGAGGAAGCAGAATCATATTGGGGATGTCGTCCTCACCCGGATGACCGCCGCATTCAAACCCATCGACAGACACCGCATCACAACCAATTTCCTGCGCCTTAAGCGCGTGCCTTACAGACGTGCATTTGTGAATGACTTTGATGCCAGCCTCTTTCAACGCAGGCATCACTTGCACAGGATTTCTGCCGGCGGTTTCGACAACGGTGACGCCACCTTCGATTATGGCCTTTACATAGCCGGGGTAGTCGGGTGTATTAATCGAAGGCAGGAACGTAAGGTTTACGCCAATCGGCTTGCTCGTGAGCGCGCGAGCTTTTGCTATCTCCTGTGCTAGAGCCTCCGGTGTTCTCTGCGTGAGTCCGGTAATAATGCCGAGCCCACCTGCCTCCGACACTGCTGCTGCAAGTTCTGCAAAACCGACATAGTGCATGCCGCCCTGAATGATCGGGTGCTCAATGTTGAATAGTTCCGTTATTTTAGTTCTCATGCTTCGCCCTTGTAGTTTTAAATTTTATTACTTCTCGCGCCCGAAAAAATCGACGACCACATCCTGTGCAACCTGCTGCAGAAAGAGTGCATCGCGTTCATCAATCTCGCCAAAATAAGTATAGCTATTTCCCACGGGGGACTGGCCATAGAGTGAGGCAAAGACAACACAGGCTGCCAAATAAGTGCCTTCCAACTCAGGGTGGCTGCCGTCGAAAAATTTATGCAGAACCATCTCTGGACGACGTCGATAAGCCTCTTCGAAGGCGAGGCCTACAGGGATTACCAGCGCGCCGATTTCGTTGGCGACATCGATGTACAGCGACGAGATTTTGTCGATCATAGCTGGATCATAACGCGCGTGCACAGCCGAATACGCCGGCGTCATGTAGAGTGCTACTTCGGCACCGGTTGCGCGAATGACCGCGCTATGTTGCCCTGCAATTTCTGCGAATGCACGGCGGCGCGATTCGCGCAGCGGCTCGCCGCTTCCTCCCTGAAGAATCACAAGATCAAACGGTGTATCTAACCCCAACCGCCCAGGTTCGAGATGAGCTGTTACATCGTGGTGACTTAAAGACGCACCGCCAATCGTTGCAGATTTATACGCGATACGTTCGGCAAGGTCTTTGTCCTGCGCCTGCACGAGCCTGTTAACATGATTATGCAGACTGTCGTTGTAGTAAAAATAGCTATTGCCCACGAAGAGCACCTGCGCAGGCTCGGGATTATTTAGACTCTTAATCTCTACCGTCTGAGCAAAAAGAGCGGGCACTGCCGAACACACAAACAGGCCGCCGACCAACAATCGCTTCCAACTACGCATCAATGCCTCCTCTTATTCTTTCTGCCTATCACTTTATTGTTTTTCTCTTTCGCTAATCGCGCTCGAGCATGACGCGCATCATTTCTTGAGCGAAAATCGGAGAGGTACGACGTAACTCTCCACGATCAACCTCGTCTCCGATCTCATAGGTTATCGCCGGAATGTGATAGGTCGCGTAGAAATAATTTTTTGTATTTTCTTGCCCCGATGGTTTGCGCGGATCGTAAAGAAAATCAAAGTCAGGCATGCGCAGTCGAGCGCGGTCTAACCAATCGCGTGCAAAGTCTAATTCTTCATCAAAGTCTTCTGGCATCTGCGTATAGAAACGACTCCGCTGAGTAGAATGAAAGTCGAGCATTAATTTAGGTGCCAACCCTGCGTTATCAAGTTCGTCGATTAAACGTTTAACGCTCTGAATTTCGGGCTGCGTAAAAGGCCCCCAGTCTCGATTGAGATCGCGTCCACCCATATTATGACGCCAGTGCCCCGCTGCGACGCCATCGGGATTGATAAGGGGTACTAGCACCAGCATAAATCGCGCGCGAAACTCGTTGGCCAGATCAGAGTCACTAAACACCTCATCTACGAAACTCTGCATCGCAAGTCCGCCGGTGATTTCTGGAGGGTGTTGGCGACCAAACAAATAGACCACCTCAGCTTTAGGTGCAGTAGTCAAGGCCTGAATGGGACGGCCTTGGATACTACGACCCAACGTCCGGCTCATTACCTCGGGATGCTCGGCGAGGCTGTGCATCCAGCGCTCGTAATCATCATTTACGAGCAGCTCCTGTGCTGAGACGAAAATAGGGTCGCGGCTTCTCGCTAGAGCAATCGTCATCGTGCTTCGATCTTCACTTATATCGACCTGTGACTCATCAAGTCTTCGCCACGTTTCACCATCCGAACTAATCTTTGGCCAGTACCGAGCATGCCCGTCGACAAAAGTAAGAATCAGTTGTAGCGACTCCTCCTCTTTAGGGCTGACTCGGAACGAATACCACGCACTCGGATTAATGGGTGGCGCGTCTTCAGGCGTGATTGTAAAACTAACCGAGTTGGATGAAGTAAATTCGCATACGCCAAGATTACCACCGCTAAAGTTATCATCGATCAGCGCGCTATCAGACTCACAGAAATCAGCCATCGCCGAACCACTCGACAGCGCGACAGCTGCCGCGGCGGCTCTAAGCAACGGCCTAAACGCGCGCCAACTAGCGCGAGGGTTCGGTACCACGCCCGCGTGAGACATCCGTGTTGCGGTGGACATAATTTGACTCCTCCTTGGTAACCTTCTTTAGCTCGCATAAAAAAAGGAGCCCGCAGGCTCCTTCTTCTCTAGCACTGACTTCGTACCTGAGACTATAGCAGGCGGAAGCGCAGGTCTACATAGTAGTAGCGTCCAAGATCGCGGTGCTGATCGGCAAAGTAGCCGAATGAGTCATCTGCAAGCGGCGCGCGCTCATCCTGTACATTATTCATACCGAATCGAATACGGCTATCAATATCGCCGATCATGTTGAAATTGTAATCGACCGACAGGTTGAACGTGGTCATCTCTGGAATTGGGAAGACCTGCCCGTTGGAGAGCAATTGGACGAAATCGCCATAGCGAAGACCGGTCATACGAATCGCCCAATCTCCTTTGCTCCAGCTGGCACGCACGGTGTCTTTGCGCTCTGGGTTGCCATTCTGGCCAATGAGGCTCGCAAAGCCGACTACAGGCACAGATGCAGGCAATGTACCCGCCGCCTGCGCTGCAACCAGCTCAGCCGCTTGACCACCTGCCTCTTGCTCATACTTGTCCATAAAAGTGCCGACGTAGCGGAAACCGAAGTCGCCGAGCTCGGTTTCTACATCATAGTAGATGCCGATGTCAGTGCCCTCAACAATGCGCTTATCGAGGTTTGTGTAGTTGTCATCTACTCGGGCGACCTCGCCAAAAGGACAGAGTCCTGCAGCTGCGAATAGCGGCAGAGAATCGGTAGGAATATCGGTATCACGAACAACAGCCGGGTTAGTGGCGACGGCAGCGCAGTTACTCGTGCCGGCGCTTAGACGACGTAGCAGGTCGAGTGCGATGTGATTTTCCTCACCGAATAACCCAATCGTGTCTGACTTTTCTATCGACCATTTGTCGTAAGTAATGGTGAGTCCTTCGACTGGTTCAAACACGAGACCGAGAGAATAGTTGTCTGACGTTTCTGGTCTGAGAGATTTGCTTCCTGCCGCTGTGCGCTGCATGCCGTAGTTACAATCGAGCACTGTTTCGTTAGGGTCGACCGCGAGGCAGCCGAAGTCATTGCGTGTATTCGAACGAGCGACCTGCGCCTCGTTTATAGTCACGAGGTTTGGAGCGCGGAAGGCCTCGGACCACGAACCGCGAATCAATAGTGGCTCGAATGGGCGATAGCCGAACGCAACCTTACTCACCGTAGTGCTGCCTACATCAGAGAAATCTTCGTAGCGCGCTGCGAGCTGGACATCGAGATTGCTCAGAACAGGGATTTGCAGTTCGGTATAGAGGGAGGTGACCTGACGATCGCCGCTGCTGTCTGCTGTCGGGCTTGAGTTCGCGACGTCCGAAATATACGGGAATGTATTGCCGGAAACGTCGGTGAATTGAATGGTTCCGTCTAGGCGTGGGTCGCGGTCGTCAATGAAAGACTCATCACGATACTCGAAGCCGACAACCATGCCGACGGAACCGGCTGGCAGATCGAACACTTCGCCGCTCGACATTTTAAAGTCGATCATCGATAGCTCTTGCTCGTTCTTGCGAACAACGTCGACAAGCGCGCGTTCGATGTTGCTGCCGGTCGTCGGCGCAAAGGGATTAAAACCTGCCGATGTCGTGTCATTGAGCGCCTCGGTCATTAGCTGGTTACTAACACGATTGCGCGTGATGTCCTCGCGGTCGGCGCGCGACCAGGTGTACGCACCTTCCCAGAACCAAGTCCCCACTTCACCACGAAGGCCCGCGAGCAAGCGATAGGTATCGCCAGCCACATCGACGATACGTGGTACTTGCGTAAAGCGGTAATTATCTAACTCGAGTTGCAGCCCATCGCAAGATACGCCGGTGCCGATAACGCTTTCAGGAAGACGATTTGGCGAAGTGCAAGGTCCGAGCGGATTGTAGTAGGCATCGCCCGCCATGCGGAACTTAGCCACCGCGCTCGACCGCGAGGAAGGATGACGAATGGTATTGGTGTCAGAGTTATACCAGCTGAATTCACCGAATCCTTCCATGCCGTTGTCGAAATCGTGATTCAAGTAAGCATAGAGGTTGCTGCGTTCGAGCTCGGAATAGAGGTCGCGATTCTCGTTTAGGTTGTAACGGTAAGTGCCTTGTCCGTCGACTGCACCACAGACCTCATCGTTGATGGTGTATTGACAACGGCTGTCGCCTAGGGGATAGGTTTCGAACTCGCCTGCACTGTCGGTAATCACATTGCGCAGACCATTGCTCGATACACTGGGGCGCACATCGTATTGCCCATAGGCAGAGTTGGCGCTGTCATTGCGGAATACAGTTGTGTTGAACTCGTTGTCACCTACGCGGTCACGGAAGTCGCTGTCGGCCCAGCGCGGGTCATCCTGTGAATTAACACGATCGCGCTGAAAGAAGTTAAAACTTGCACCGACGTTCGTACGCTCCTGATTGAAATTGGTACCCCACTCTACTGTGAGGCGCTCATCGTCGCGCCCGATACTCTCATAGCTGTCTGCACGGAGGCTGATATTGAGTCCATCAAAATCATTCTTCATGACATAGTTAACAACGCCGGCAACCGCGTCTGCGCCATAGATCGCCGAGGCGCCTTCGCGAAGCACTTCGGTTCGGCGCAGGCCTGTAACGGGGATAGATTGCACATTCACCGTGTTAACCGGCACGAAGCTGCCGCCTACCGATTCGGTTTGGTAGGCAGCGGAGTTAACGACGCGGCGTCCGTTCAGAAGGACCAGTGTGTTTCCCGTGCCCAAATTGCGTAGGTTAAACGCACCGATATCGCCGCGCGCAGAGTTAACGCCGCCCGAGATATTTTCTGACTCGCTGAAAAAATTCTGCCCTTGCTCTGCCATAAACTCGAGAAGTTCGTCACCAGAATTGACACCCAGCGCTTCGATATCGAGCTCGTTCATCACCGAGACGGGCAGCGCATCGCTTATCTGTGCGCCGCGGATCTGAGACCCAACAACGACGATTTCGTCTACCTCCTGCTGCGCGAGAACCTGAGTGCTTGCTGCACTTAAAAGCATCGCGCTCGCGACACTCGCTGCTAATGGACGTTTGTTGAATATGGTCATATCTCTTCCCTTGTAGAATGAGTACTGGTTTAGCCAATTGGATTTAAATTGTTTTTATATCAAAGTGATTTTACGGATTATTTTTTATCTATAAAAATAATAATCATCAGTTTCATATATTTAGCTCTAGCATTATCCAAACTATTGCAATCAAATCAAACTATTTTCGCACGCCCAATCCTCACTAACTGAGCGATGGACTAGCCGCCTAGGGAGGGCGATAATGCTGAATCCACAGGATACGCCCACCGCTGCAACCCCTTGCTGCAGCTCGATTTAGATAACGAGATCCACTCACCTATGGCTGCAGATAAGTTCCGCTTCACTACCGTTACCGCCGTCGTCGTCGCTAATATGGTCGGCACAGGCGTATTTACCAGCCTTGGATTTCAACTTCTCGACATTCAGTCGGGCTTTGCCCTATTAATGCTCTGGGCGGTAGGGGGGCTGATCGCCGTCTGTGGCGCTATGACCTATGCCGAACTCGGTGCGGCACTGCCGAGGTCTGGGGGCGAGTACAATTTTTTGAGCCGCATTTACCATCCTGCGGCGGGGTTCGTCTCGGGTTGGATTTCTTCGACTATTGGCTTCGCGGGGCCGACCGCACTTGCGGCCATGACATTCGCCGCTTACATGCTCTCGATTTTTCCTGACTTTGCTGGCCCTTGGGGCGAACGCTTTATCGCTGCGAGCCTCGTTATCGCGCTGAGCGTTGTGCATGCCACTAATAGACGAAACAGCGGAGGCCTTCAGCTAGCGTTCACCCTCCTCAAAGTTCTTATAATTCTCGCCTTCGTTATCGCTGCGATTGTGCTCGTCGACACCCCTCAGCCCGTTGAATTTTTTCCGCAACGAGGTGATTTAAGCGTGCTCACTTCTGGGGAGTTCGCCGTATCGCTAATCTATGTGAGCTATGCGTTTGCGGGATGGAATGCGGCCACGTATTTGAGTAGCGAAATGGAGAATCCGCAGCGAACGTTGCCGGGCATATTGTTAGCCGGCACCGTCATCGTGACGCTGATGTATGTCGCGCTAAATTTCGCGTTCTTGTATGCGGCGCCTATGGACAGCATGACAGGAGAAGTCGAGGTGGGGTATATCGCTGCGGAGGCAGCATTCGGCACTGCGGGCGGACGCTTCACCGGCATCGTGCTTGCCATGTTATTGATCTCGACGGTCAGCGCCATGGTGATGGCAGGCCCGCGTGTAATTCAGATGATCGGAGAAGACTTTCCACTGCTGAGCGTTCTCGGCAAGACCAACGCGCACGGCGTCCCCGCGATCGCAATTTATGCGCAGGGAATAATCACCTTGGTTTTTATCTTCTCGTCGACATTCGAGTCCGTATTGGTGTTCTCTGGCTTTACGCTTGCGATTAATAATTTCGCGACGGTTTCGAGTATTTTCGTCCTCCGCTGGCGCCAGCCCAATCTGCCGCGGCCCTACAAAACCTTTCTCTACCCATTGCCGCCGCTTATCTTTTTGGGTCTTACCGGATGGACCCTCGGGTTCGTGATGCTTAACCGCCCAGTCGAAGCACTCTTTGGCTTGGCTATCATCGCCTCCGGACTGTTCTTCTACTGGGTCTCGCTCCGCGGCAGCCAAATACAGCGTTAGCCTCGAACGCTACCACGCCGCTTACAGGCATTTCCCGCATTCTGACTTCTAATTCGGTCCTTTTGCGGGCATTTGTTGCCAGTTTGTAACACAGGCGAGGCAGCACTCTCGATAGTCTGTACAATCGCCCCCTTATTTTTTGAATTCTCTTGACGCCGCACCATGGCCCGCATCGAACGGGCATCGGCGTCTATTTTGATTTTACCGAACAATGAGACGTTTCATGCCTAGCCTTTTCCGATCATTCACTCTTGCCGGCATTCTTGCTGGCTCACTCGCTGGCAATGTGTCGGCCCAGGACGCCGGCGACGAGTCCTCAACGGTCATCTATACAGCGGACTATTTTGATCAGTGGCAGCCCATAACCGCTCAAGACATGCTCGACAGGATTCCTGGACAGGGCGCCGCGGGCGGGCCTAGCAGCGGGCCATCGAATATACCCGGCAACCCCGAAACAGGCGGTCGCGGATTGGGGGGCGGTGGTGGCAATCAAGTGCTCATCAACGGCAAGCGTATCGCGGGAAAAAACAATTCAACTAGCGATCAGCTAGACCGAATCCCCGCAACCCAGGTTCGCGAGTTCCAAATCATCCGCGGCACCTCGGGCGACCTCGATGTGCGAGGCAGCGGCCAAATCGTGAACGTCATTCTCACCGAGGCCATCGCGTCCAACAGCATCTCCTACGAGGCGAGTATCGATCGCTATCAAGATCAGAACTTCCGCCCCGGAGGCACCTTGTCTTTGAGCGGTCAACGCGGCGGACTCGATTATCTTTTTGCTGCCCGAAGCCAGCCACGCTACAACGTATCGATCGGCAATGAGTACAGCATACTCGGTGACTTTTCGATGAACGACCTGGTCCTCGAAACACGCACACGCGACCAGATGGAGAATGAGCTCAGCATGAATCTCGGCTACGAGATCTCGGACAACAGCAGCCTCAGAGTCAACGCGCTCTATGCCGACCGAGACGATCCTACCGATGTCGAACGCTACACGACGAATCTGCGAGTTATCCCAAATACGCTCCTCAGCGAAAGAGAAGAGATTCCGAGTCAGCGCGATAACTGGGAAATTGGAGGCGATTATGAATTGACATTGGAGAACGGGCAGCGCTTCAAACTTCTCGCGATTGCTAACCAAGACAATCGCGACTCGGCACGCGAAAGATTCGAACTCCTTGACGATGGCTCAGAAGAAAAGAACCTCTATCTCGGCATAAATAATGTAACAGAGGAAAAAATAGTTCGAGGCTCGTTTACGACAAGCCTTTTCGATGCCCAGAGTATCGAGTTTGGCCTCGAGCGCGCGCAAACCACGCTTGATTCTGCGCTCACACTGGGCGGCATTGTCGCGGGCGGCACGCCGTCGGCGTCGGTCGGCGGCCTTGTTCCGCAAAAAGTCGGCAACGCGAATTCGTCTGTCGAAGAAATACGCTACGAGCCCTTCGCCATTCATAACTGGACGCTGACACCTACCCTCTCTCTCGAAACGACGCTTTTATATGAGTCATCGGAGATCACGCAATCCGGCGACAGTAGCAACCAACGGGATTTTAGTTTCGTTAAACCGAAAATCGATCTTCGATATAACCCGAGCACAAATCTTCAATTACGCGGCAGTATCGAGAAAATCGTAAACCAGCTGAGCTTCGCCGATTTCGTCGCGGTTAACGATGAAACCGATAACGATACGAACACGTTGGAGGGCAATACCGACCTGCGCCAACAGTGGCAGTGGCGATATGTATTCAATGGCGAGTATCGCCTACCCGATGACCTAGGCGTGCTTAACGCCGAAGTGTTTTACGCGCAGCACGAAGACGTGATCGACAGGCTAGACTCGAGTAGGACTGAAGACAGCCTACAATCGGTAAATGGCAACATCGGTGACGGAATCGAAATGGGCGTGAACCTCAGCGCCAGTGTGAGGGCGACGCCCCTCGGCATGCCAAACTTGCTCATTACAACCTCGCTCAATGTGCAAGACTCGGAGGTGACTGACCCCCATCTTGGTATCAAGCGCCGCTTCCAGAACTACCAGCGTGGCCGTTTCACTCTGTTCTTCAGACACGACATTCCGGACCTAAGAGTCAACTGGGGAATGCAGTATTTCGATCGCATCGACGGGGGCATGTTCCGCTACGACGTCGACGACATTGAGTTCAATGTCGGCGAGCCTCGCGTAAACCTATTCGCAGAATATCGAAACCAGCGCGGCACTACGTATAGGTTCGATGCCGGGGCTTTGACTAATGGATCACAGTGTCGCCGTCGTACTCGTTTTATCGGACGCACGACCGCAAACATTTTGGAAGAAATCGAGTACCGCTGCACCACCACGGGCATCGAACTGAGCCTGCGGGTTAACGGTACTTTCTAAACTTTTCCTCATCCCGAAAGAGCGGCACGCTAGAGATTACATCTCTAGCGTTTCTTCTCTCACCAACTTCGCCGCAATCTGTTCTTCAGTGAAGGGCATATCTATCCACTGACTCTGCGAGTAGATTTTGGTTTGGTCAGCGTAGTAGGGCGAATCCGGCTCCGGTGACTGCGAATAGGTAAGTATCGCGCGCGCACTCGGGCTTCCGTCTTCATTCCATGTGACCGACTGTATATAGCTGTTGCCGGTTACGATTGGCGTGTAGCCACCGTTGTCGCCATCGAAGCGCGCGCTGATTACGCTAAACATTCCGGCGCGACCATCGCCGCCTGGGATACCAATTTTCTCCCCATTGCGAATCTCGAACTGCACATCGCCCCACCGCGCATCGAGCGCAATTCCTGCGTCGGTTATCCGGTCCACCGCCACATGCAGTGCAGCAAGAATAGCGTCACGGGTTGCCGCCTCGTCAATTGTTAACCCGCGAGGGGTATGCACTGGATCGGCGTTGTTGAATGGCACCGCGTAGTGCGCAGAAAGCTGATTGGTCTCGGCGAAAAACTCATTGAAGATATGCGCCCCGCGGCTTTCTACTGTTTGTCGACGATCCCAGTACGCGAGCACTGCACAGGCCTCTGCAAGCGTGGGGTCATCGGCACAGACCTCGAGCACTTCGTCGAGGAACAATTCGGCGCCGTAGTGGCGATGGCTGAACAGTAAATTTTCGACAGTCGCCTGATCGAATTTCTCGCCTGCGCTTAGCACCTCTTCGACAAATTTAAGCCCTGAGCGTGTGCGTAGCGTGCGCTGCGCATTCTCGTCTCCGATGATCGGCGAGTAGCCCTCGAGGCGCATAGCCGGATTGCTTAGCCAATACGAATCGTTGCTGTTACCCGCATACGTCGTTGTGATGAGACTCGGTTGCTGCGATGGTGGCATGAGACCCGGAGCCGCGGCGCTGTCGTCGATCTGCCAATCGCAGCTAGGGTCCGAGCCATTGAGCGTCGTTATACGCGCACCAGCAGATTGATCGACCGCGCAACGCGCAATCAAGTCGACCGACACATTCGGTATCGCCGACATGTCGGCATAGAGTGCACCTCCTGCTTTATCGGCAGCGATTGTGTTTACAAACGCCGCACCCTGATGATCAGCGAGCGCCTGCTTGAGCTGAGTTACATTGGTCGAACGCTGCATCGCTGCATATTGATCGCCCGTGCGATAGTTTTCATAGTTTACGTCGCGCATGACGTAAACGTGTTGGTCGCTCCAAGGCGTGCTGGGCCCCGCAACGACTGGCCCAAGATGCGTTAAGTAAACCGTTCGGTTTTCAATTCCGGTTGCAGTCTCAACCGCAACCTCGATGGCTTCGATGGAGCGTTCCTGATCGCCGACGAGATAGGCCATCGGATTACCCGGCACAAGATCCAATCTGAAGAAGGTGAAGCGCAGCGCCGTGGAGACCGTGTGCGACCACGCAATCGTCTCGTTAAAGCCAATCGCAAGTCGTGGTGTCGCGATCAGGCCAACGCCCATAAAATCAATCTCGCCCGGCAGCGTGAGATGCGCCATATGAAACCGTGAAGGTCCTTGCCAAGGGTAATGTGGGTTGCCGAGAAGAATGCCACGGCCCGTGTCGGTTAATTCACTGCCGAACGCGTACGCGTTACTGCCAATTTTTTCGACATCGAGCGACAGATCAATTGGTTTCAGCGATGCGATCGCTTGATTAGGTGCCGCTGTTGCGATTTGGTCTGTTACACGTCCAAGGCCGTAGCGTATGCCTACGCCAATTGCTAGCCGCGCAAGGTCGCGTTCGTCGATGGGCTTGACCCACTCTGCGCCAGCGCAGGATGCTGGGAGCTGGTCGGCATGGGTATCGATGTAGCGGTTATAGCCACGCGCATAGCCGCTGTCCATCGCGTTGCTGTCGGCGGAACTCGCCGCTAGATACTCGTCGATTTTCGCGTCGTTAAGTAGCGCCCGATGAAATGCGTCGCTGTTCACGTTGCCATTTTCTGCGCCAAAATACTTTGCTAGCTCGCCATTGACGGTTACCAGTTCTTTCGCCAACACGCAGACGCCATTTTGCGCCACAGAGTGCGCAAAACCAAAGCCAAGCCCCTCCCACGTCTGAGCCGTAATGTGGGGAATACCGTGCTCGGTCCATCGAACGTCGACAGTCTCACTTATTGATTCACTCGCGCCGTTGCCCGAGACGCCTCCGTCGGGGGCGCAGGCGAGCATCAGTGCACTCAGGCTGAAAGCGATTACGAGCTTTGCTGTCATTAATCCACTCCGCTCGTTAATTTCACATCGATCTTTGGTATTTCCCAACCTTGTCATTTTTCTCTCCCTCGGTTTTATGGGCTTTCTTTCGATCAGCCATTGTGCGGCGACACTAGCTCGCGAGTAGACGTTCGCGCGCCGCGGCGTATTCACGTTTTAACCGTTCTACAAGCTCTCCTGCTGTATCGATAGACTTGATTGCGTTGATACCCTGCCCACAACCCCAAATGTCTCGCCAGGCTTTAGCCTTCGAGCTCCCGCCAGAGCCGAAGTTCATCTTCGACGGATCGCTCTCGGGGAGATTGTCAGGATCAAGGCCCGCCGCTTCGATAGAAGGCCGCAGATAGTTGCCGTGGACGCCGGTGAAAAGATTCGTGTAGACAATATCGCTCGCCGCGTAATCCACTAGCGACTGTTTATAGGCTTCGTCAGCGTTCGCCTCCTTAGTAGCGATAAACGCAGACCCGATATACGCCATATCGGCACCCATGGCTTGAGCTGCGAGTACGGCATCGCCCGTCGAAATTGCGCCGGAAAGCAAGACAGGCCCGTCGAACCACTCCCGCACTTCCTGAATGAATGGCATAGGAGAAAGCGTGCCCGCGTGACCACCGGCGCCGGCTGCCACACAGATAAGACCGTCAGCGCCCTTTTCGATCGCCTTTTTAGCGAAGCGGTTGTTAATCACATCGTGCAGCACAATACCGCCATAGGAGTGGATTGCATCAAACACCTCGGGGCGAGCACCCAGCGAGGTAATGACAATCGGCACCTTGTGCTTAACGCAAAGCTCGACATCTTGCATCAAGCGATCGTTCGAGTTGTGCACAATCTGATTCACTGCAAAAGGCGCCGCAGGCTTATCTGGATTCGCCAGATTGTAGGCGTCGAGCTCGGCGTTAATCTGCGTCAACCATTCGTCCAATACTTCGACCGGACGCGCATTAAGCGAAGGAAATGAACCTACGACGCCTGCTTTACACTGTGCAATGACGAGCTCGGGGCACGAGATAATAAAGAGGGGTGACGCGACAACAGGAATAGAGAGTCGGCCTTTGAGGATTTCTGGGATTGCCATGCTGGGTCCTTTTGGTTCGGGTGTGTTTCGACGATTGCTTCGAGTTTTCGCTCGAATGCTGTACCGAGCATGTCGGCGCCTATAGCGGCAGTCAGCTCGATGTGATGCGTGATTTCAGCACGCAGTGTGCCAAAACGCTTTGAGGTTGGAAAGGGTTACGCTGGGGGCTAGTTTTGGGGTCACAACGCTCGCCAATCGGCGCCCTTAGGTTATACTCACAGGCCACTTGAATTACCGATAAAACAAATCGGACCTAGCAGGAAATCCTATGACCACCGCAGCGCAGCAAGACCCTATCGTCATCGTCGGCCAAGCACGCACCCCAATGGGCGGCTTTTTGGGCGAATTAGCCTCGGTAAAGGCTACCGAGTTGGGTGCTACGGCAATCCGCGCGGCGGTAGCGCGTGCGGGTCTCGAGGCGAGCGACGTCGATGAGGTCATTATGGGCTGTGTGCTGCCGGCCGGCTTGGGTCAGGCGCCCGCGCGACAGGCCTCATTGGGCGCGGGCATCCCCAAGTCCACCGGCACCACAACGATCAATAAGGTGTGCGGCTCTGGTATGAAGGCGATAATGCTCGCTCACGACCTCCTGCTCGCTGACAGCGCCACGGTGGCGGTTGCCGGCGGTATGGAAAGCATGAGCAACGCACCGCATCTGCTGCCCGGTGCGCGCTCGGGTTATCGTTTCGGCCATGCAAAAGTAATCGATCACATGGCCTTCGATGGGCTCGAAGACGCCTACGAAGGCGCTGCAATGGGCGTATACGCCGAAACCTGCGCGGACAAATACAGCTTTGACCGCGAAGCTCAAGATGCCTACGCCATTAGCTCGTTAAAGAAGGCCCAGGCGGCTATCCAAAGCGGTGCTTTTTCAAGCGAGATAACCCCTGTCGAGGTCGCTCAGCGCGGCGGCACCGTGACGATCGACACCGACGAACAGCCGATGAAAGCGCGCTTCGATAAAATCCCTCAGCTACGCCCCGCCTTTAGAAAAGACGGAACCGTGACCGCAGCGAACGCAAGCTCGATCTCCGATGGTGCGGCTGCCGTTGTGTTGATGCGCCAGTCCGAAGCTACAAAGCGGGGACTCACTCCGCTTGCACGCATCGTGGCGCATACATCGCATGCACAGGAGCCCAGCGAATTCACCATGGCACCTATCGGGGCAATCGGCAGCTTACTGGCCAAAACCGGCTGGGACAAAGACGCCGTTGACCTCTTCGAAATTAACGAGGCCTTCGCAGTTGTCCCGATGGCGGCGATCGAATCACTCGAGCTCGACGCGGCGAAGGTAAATGTCAACGGCGGTGCCTGTGCGCTCGGCCATCCAATTGGCTGCTCAGGTACGCGCATTGTCGTCACGCTTCTTGCGGCACTCGCGAATCATGGCAAGAAACGCGGCATTGCCTCGCTATGTATTGGCGGCGGCGAAGCGACGGCCTTAGCCGTCGAACTCATTTAATTCCCCACTGACTAATAAGAATAAAACCGATAACTAAAGAGAGGATTAGCTTTATGTTCTACTCAATCGTCAGAAAGCACACCGGATTCATTCACGGCGCCGCGGTGAGCGTCGCGCTCGCGCTAGGCGCAAACGTCAGCCATGCTGAGGAATCTTGGCCCGAGGTAGCCCCCGCCGAACCGCCCGCCGAGTGGGGCGCGGTATCGGCTAATTTCGAAGAGATCCCCTATCCTTACCCGGTTCAATTCCTCGAGATTAACCGCTTCCAGCAGGATCTTCGCTACGCCTACATGGACGTTGCGCCAAGCGGACGCGCGAACGGCCAGACGGTGTTTATTCAACATGGGATGAACTTTTACTCTGAAGCCTACACGCCAACGATTAATGCGCTCGCTGACGCTGGCTTCAGGGTGATCGCAGTAGATCGTATCGGTTATGGCAAAAGTTCTAAGCCGATACTCCCCTACAATTTCAATATGGTCGCCGCCAACATGAAGGCGCTTCTCGACGAACTCGGCATCGAGAAAACCGCGATCGTGGGTCATTCGATGGGCGGTATGGCGGTTTCTCGCTTTGCCATGATGTATCCCGATGCGACCACACATGTGGTTATGGTCAATCAGATTGGTCTCACAGACCAACGCCAGAGCCGTCCCTGGAGCGATCCTTTTGTCGGCGGCGGTGAAACGACCTATCAATCGATACTTCGAGGACATCAGCGCTATTTCCCACTTAAGTGGCCCCCCGCACATCTCGAATTTGTGCGTCGTCAGTATGGTCAAACCCTCGGCGGAGACTGGCCCCGCCTCGCACAGGTGAGGCGCCTGCAGGGGCAGATGCTTTACGACGATCCCGTTGTCTATGACTGGCAGCATATCGCGACAAAGGCGCTGGTAATCGGTGGGGAAGAAGATGGATTAGTCGATGATTTTCCGACACTCGCCCACAATGTCGCCAATCAGCTCCAAAATAGCGCGATCATCCTCTATCCGAACGTTGGTCACGCACCGCAGATCGAAATACCGGATCTGTTTCATAAAGACCTGATTCGCTTTCTAACTTCGGACGCGAACGAGCCTGCGAGCAGCTGGAAATAGCAACAAGATGATTCTGACCGAAGAACAGCGCCTAATCCGCGAAACCGCGCGCAGCTATGCGAGCGAACACATTGCCCCTTTCGCGGCGCAGTGGGACCGGGACGCCACCTTCCCGGCGGAGGCGCTGCGCGGCCTCGCTAAGCTCGGTTTCTACGGCATGCTAGTGCCCGAGCAGCACGGCGGCTGCGACATCGGCTACGTTGCGGCAGCACTCGTGCTCGAGGAGATTGGCGTTGCCGACGCTGCGTGTTCGACAATCGTCAGTGTGACTAATTCGGTTGGCTGCATGCCTTTGCTCCAATACGGCACCGCGCAGCAGCAGCGTGATTTTCTTGCGCCGCTCGCGCGAGGAGAGAAGCTCGCCGCATTCTGTCTCACCGAGCCACAGGCGGGCAGCGATGCTTCGGGGCTTAAGACCCGCGCGCAAGCGCGTGGCGGGGACTATGTCTTAAACGGCACAAAGCAGTTCATTACTTCGGGCAAGAATGCCGATATTGCGATTGTTTTTGCGGTCACCGACCCTGCAGCAGGCAAGCGCGGTATTAGCGCGTTTATCGTACCCACGGATACCCCCGGCTACCGCGTCGCCAGCATCGAAACAAAGATGGGACAGCGCGCGTCGGATACCTGTCAGATAGCCTTCGAGGACTGTGTAGTTCCGGCTCAGAACCTTTTAGGCGAAGAGGGTCAGGGGTATAAAATTGCCCTCGGCAATCTCGAAGGCGGCCGCATCGGCATCGCCGCACAGTGTGTCGGTATCGCGCGCGCGGCGCTCGAAGCCGCAACACTTTATAGCCGCGAGCGTGAGGCGTTTGCCAAACCGCTTTCCGAGCATCAGGCAGTCGCCTTCAAGCTTGCCGACATGGCTACCCAAATAGAGGCAGCGAGGCAGCTCACGCTTCACGCCGCCGCGCTTAAAGATGCAGGCGCGCCCTGCCTAAGCGAGGCTTCGATGGCCAAACTTTTCGCGTCCGAAATAGCGGAACGCGTCTGCTCCGACGCGATTCAGATCCATGGCGGCTATGGCTATTTGCAGGATTTTCCCGTGGAGCGCTTTTACCGTGACGTCCGAGCCTGCCAGATTTACGAGGGCACGAGCGAGGTGCAGAAGATGGTGATTAGCCGCGCGCTCTGATGCCTAGTTAGACGAGTCGTCGGCATAGCACTTCACGCTCGGGTGACTACTGGCTTCGAACGGGTACCAGTCGAGTAGTTACGTTCTCAGAATACGAGCAGATGGGCGCCCCGATTGTGTTTTTCGGGCATTAGCTGTGCGTCTATATCGACTGCCGCCTGACGAAGATAGTTTAGCGACTCGCGGCGAATCCGTCCCGGTCCCTCCCAAGCATCGTCATCGCGGGACCGCCCAATGCCATGAATCACTCGTAGCCCCTTGAAGCGCTGCGCGCGGGCAACGACGATGGCAGCCTCGAGCTTGTCTAACGCCTCTGTCCATGTCTCACCCGAATGGGCGACATCTACCTCTAGAAAATCATCGCGCAGCCCAATCGGCAAAGGCTCATCGCATTTAGGGCAGGACAGCGCGTCTAGCGCAAGGTCTATCCCGCAATCGATGTTGGGGCACATAACGCGGCCGCGTCCCGATTGAAATGACTTCACAAATAGCTCAACTCTCGGTTTTAATAGTCTGATAAACGCAGTAGATTACTGCGATAAATAAGTTTACCCCAAAGCACGTGTATTTCTCTTCAGTAGATTAATAAGAAAGGGACTCCAGCTATGAAGAACCGAGACAATGACGCTTGCCCTAGTGCCCATCGTGCCGCCCCCGTTTGGAGTCGAAGACTCATCTGCGCACTAGGTTTAGTCGCATCCTTTGCCAGTACAGCACAGGTTGAAGTCACGCAGCTCTTCTATCACGAGGTGCTAAGGCAATATGAACAGGGCGCCGTCGCCTATGAGAAAGGTGACTACGAATCCGCCTACGCCGACCTGAGCCTCGCAGCGCAGCGTGGCGTAAAGGATGCGCAATACCTGCTCGGCTTTATGTATTTGCAAGGTGAGTATGCGCCACGCTCTATTCCCGTTGGCATGGCCTGGCTAGGCACCGCACTGGAAGTCGAAAACAACGAGTGGCTGTCGCTCTATAAAAAACTTTACGGCACGTTAAACGCCGCCCAACAGGCCTTTATCGATAATAAGGTAGACACCTACATTCAGCTCTACGGCATGGACACGCAGCGTATCGTTTGTGAAAACAAGCCAAGAGTCGGAAGTCGACGAAAAGTAAGACAGTGCATAAAGACGGAGGACGTGAATACGCCGTTGTATTCCCTTGAGATGATGCCAGAGGGATTCGTTCCACCTTTTTCTTGTGAAGGTGACTTCCCCTGCCTCGCAGGTGAAACGCGCGTCTACTCTGATCACGATGAGCTGAACCCGAGCAATCTCTAGTCGCTCGAAAGCGCCTCGTTTCGGGAGGCGCTCTCTATTCGCGACGGCTCGTTACGCGACTTTTGATTCCTGCGCTTCTTGCATTTCTTGCGCTTGGTCGCGGCAATCGGCTTGTCCGAAGCGAAGCACGCCATCTGAGAAAAGATTGCTCTTTAGGATTTTTCGATCAAGCAGGTAGTCTTGCGTGTTCTGCCACGGAGCGTGCTCACCCTGTTTCGGAAACTCATGAATCCCGCGCTGCATATACCCAGGATTAAAGCCCGAAATGGTTGGCCTCGGCGCCATCGAAGCCTCCTCGGGGCGCAATTCCGGCACGCAATGACTTGCGTCCTTTCTGTCCATCTCTTGCAACATGTCACAGACGAAAACTGAGTTGAGGTCGGCGCGCAGTGTCCAAGAGGCATTAATGTAGCCAAAGGTTTGAATAAGATTAGGCACGCCCGAGAACATCATGCCCTGGTAGTAGAATCGCTTGCTGAAATCGAGCTTCACCTCGTCGAGGAAAAATTCGACGCCTCCCATAAACTGCATGTTAAGACCTGTTGCACTCACCACGATATCCGCTTCGACTAATTTTCCCGACGACATAAGCACGCCATTCTCGACAAATTTATCGATTGTATCGGTTACCACCTCTGCAGCACCGCTTTTCACTGCCGACAGGAAATCATCGTCGGGGATAAGACAGAGACGTTCCTCCCAAGGGTTATAGCGAGGCGTAAAATGCGTATCGATGTCGTAGTCGTCGCCAAGCGATTTCCGTACGCTGTCTAAAAGAAGTTTTTTAGTTTTCTCCGGCTTCTTACGCGCGCCCTTGTAAGTCGCGTTTTGAAAATAGATATTCTTCCAGCGGGTGAGCGCGTAGGCCAACTTACTAGGCAATACAGATCTGAGGAAGTTAGCGACCGCGTCTTTGGCTGGGCGCGAGAACATATAGGTTGGCGAGCGTTGAATCATCGTCACCTTGGCGGCGTTGTCGACCATGTTTGGAACAATCGTCACTGCCGTCGCGCCGCTGCCAATCACCGCCACTTTTTTGCCTGAGTAGTCAAGATCCTCTGGCCATTTCTGAGGATGAATAAGCTGGCCTTTAAAATCACCTAACCCCGGAAAGTCTGGCGTGTAACCCTCGGCATAGTTGTAATAGCCGCTGCACATAAAAAGCACGCGAGTCTCTATCTCGATCGTCTCACCATCGGCATTCGTTGCAGTGACAGACCAGACATCGCGCGTGCTATCCCAGTTGGCAGAGACCACTTTGTGGCCAAAGCGAATTTTATCTTTCACTCCATACTCGGCGACCGCCTCTTTCAGATAATCGCGGATTGATTCTCCGTCCGAAATAGACTTGGGGTTTGTCCATGGTTTGAAACTAAACCCAAAGGTATGCATGTCGCTGTCCGATCGAATACCCGGATAGCGGAATAAATCCCACGTACCGCCTACATTGTCGCGCCCTTCGAGTACCGCATAACGCTTATTGGCACACCGCTTCTCAAGGTGACAGGCGGCGCTGATGCCGGATATGCCGGCTCCTACGATCAAGACATCTAACATGGCGTTGCTCTCATAATCCCGTTCTCTCCAAGACTAACTAAGATGAGGGGATTAGGCAAAGGTTCTCGATGAGAGAGCTCTGGGATAGTACAATCTCACTAATTTGTACGGCATCTGCTAGCCATAGAATTGGTAGGCCGTTAACATTCACTCTATCGTGTGCACAAGTGATGCCAGAATTTTTTACGGCATTACTGCATACGACCGAAAGATAAACTGAAGGGGAAGCCCACGTGGGTTTGTCATTACAAGATCAACTTAAGAAGTCTGGCCTCGTCGATGAGAAAAAAGCGAAGCAGCTCGAGCGCGCCAAGCGCAAAGAGAGCAAGCAACCTCAGCAGAAAAAAACCGTCAAAAAAAGTGCGAAGCAAGAAGCGGAGCTAGCGCGAAAAAAGTTGCGCCAAGAGCAGATCGAACGCGATCGCAAGCTTAACGAAGAACGGAACCGCGACGGCGAGTGGCGCGCGAAAATGGCGCAGATCAGACAGCTAATCGAAGCGAATGCAGTAAAGGTCACAGGCGAGCTAAAATTCAACTTCAAGCATGACAATAAAGTCAAACAGCTGTGGGTAGACGCGCGCACTCGCGAACAGCTCAGCGGCGGTACACTAGCCGTTGTCGAATCAAAAGCCGATGGGAAATATGCCGTCGTGCCGGTGGATGTCGCGCACAAGATTCAAGAGCGCAGCGCCGAGCATTTTGTGGCGATCGCGAATCCTAAGCAGCTCACAAAGCTCGAGCTCGAAGAGCAGGCGTATGCGGATTTTGCGATTCCCGATGACCTCGACTGGTAGTACGCGCGCATGGATCGAAACTGACTTCGCTAGCGCGTTTTTTTACTCAATGCGCCAAGCGTTGGACGCGCTGCCCCCCGATTACCTCGACTCGAAGCGCCTTGGGGATTCCGGTCTGACACCACGCCGGCGTCGGCATCAATCTGAGCCGGCGTCCTCTTTCGACGCCAATCCTTCTTGGGAGCAGGCGCGGGTGGAGTCTTGCTGGCTTTCAGTTTAACTGGCTCGGAGGCTGGGTCGTAGTCCTCGGCTAATTTGAGGAGCAGCGACTCTTCACCCATGCGAACAGAGTCGCCGTTAACCAATTTCTTGCGCTTTTGCCTCTCAACTTTATCATTCACGAACACTAGGCCTGCTTCGATCGCCGCTTTGGCTTCACCGCCACTCGCAACCAACCCTTCGAATTTAAGCACTTTGTATAGTTCAACTGGCTCACGCAGCAACTCGACTGACCGCGGTCTCAATTTGCCTTCGCCTGTTTTACCACTATCCATTGCTGCATCCTTTCTATTCGATTTTAGCGGCGCGTAGTTAGTGCTCCGCAATGCCGCCCGGCGAATGAGTATAGCAGTCAATTAAGTGAGAAGATCTGTCTTTAACTCGCGTCCTTGACACGAGTAGAGATTTTAGAAAAAGTGGCGCTAGGCGCTTCTTGATAAGAGGGTGTGAATGACCGCGTATGGATAAGCGCCTCCAAAAATGACGCGCAAGAACAAGACCAGAGAGAGCGCAGGGAGAATTGCGATGGAACTACTGCATTGGGTGCATGAGAATGTGACACGTCTTCACATAGCTGTCGGCAGCTGCGGCCTGCTGCTTTTCTGGATTCCCGTGATAACTCGTAAAGGCAATCTAAATCATAAGAAATTTGGCCGCTATTTTGCGACTGTAATGTATGCCGTTGGCTTTTCTGGCATCACTGTCACAACATTAGATTTACTCTTCCCGCTCGCGATGCATGCGCCAGGCGTTGCTTTGGAGCCCGCCCGCGCCATCGCTGTCAGTCGCGAGGTTCGAGACTTCGCCCTATTCCTATTCTCGATATCGCTGCTCGTCTTGCTATCGACACGGCATGGCTGGCTCACTGTGCAGGGCAAAGAGGACCGAAGCGCGCTGCGCGAACCGATGCATCTCAGCCTCTGCGCCGCGCTTATCATTGCAGGACTCGGACTCTCCGTGAACGGACTCGCTACGGGCTCTGTGTTGTTCGTTATTTTTGGGCTGTTTGAAATCTATACTTCAGCAAGCTGTCTGTATTTTGCCCTGAAGCCAACGACGCGGGCAAAGGAGTGGTGGACAGAACATCTTAATGGCTTGATCGCCTCAGGCATTGCTGCCTACACCGCGTTCTTCGTCTTCGGCGGCCTAAACTTTTTGAGCGACGTGTTCGGCGACACAATAAGGGGTTATAGCATCCTGCTCTGGGTAGCACCCGGCGTTATCGGCGGTATCGCGATAGGGTATCAGACGCGGAAATACCGAATCCTGTTTGAGCGATCCAAAGGCTAAGAGGCGCTTTGGACTGCTGATTAATCCTCTAGATCCCAAGTGTAGCCGACGAACTCCTCAACGCTGTCTGGCGCTAATTTTTCGTAGAGCCTCTGTGCGCCGGTGTTGGTTTTTTCGGTCCCAAGCCACAGTTCATAGCTGTCGGTTTCGTCGGCGAGTAGCTTAATTTCGTTCATCAATGCAGTTGCCACCCCTCGCCTACGAAAGTTAACCGCCGTATCGAGTTCATCAACATAGAGCGTGCTGTGTTTTCCGTAGGCGCGAGGCAGAAGCTGTGCCGAGGCCATACCCGCGAGGTCTGATCCGATAAAACAGACGAAGAAGAAATTTCCCTCACCGCGCAAATACCACTCAAGAGAGTCAGCGGAGTACTCCCCGTCGGGTAGCGCGTTGCCTTCGTCCCATTGAGCGGCATTTATCTTACCCGCAAGCTTCTCGAGATTCGCCTTGAGCGTGATGCGCTTTATAAACAGTTCGTTTTCCATTTTTCCTCCGATATGTCGTTTAGAGGATAACAGATTCTGATTAAAGCGAGTCTCGCCAATCGAGTAATAACTCAGATCTACTGCTTTTTTGTATCCGGCAACAGGAATTCACGAACCATGGTATTGCCGTCTCCACGCATACAGTGATTAGACGCCATAGATGCCGAATAGGCCCCGGCATTTATCAGCACTATATGATCTTGCTCGTTGAGATCAGGCAACCAAGCGTCGCGATACCACACATCTAACGCCTCATTGATATTGCCCACCACTGTCACCTGCTTGAGCTCGCCCCTGCAGATCGGCGCGAGTGGCTGAAAGGGAAGATTGTAGTAAGCAGGCTCCGGCGCGATATTGAATCCCGCGTCAACACCAACAAACCGCGAAGTCTGCTTGGTCTCTTCGAATGTCTTTCCGAGGATCAAAATGCCAGCGTCTTTGAGCAGGTATTCTCCGGGCTCGAGTTCCACTTTGTATTGGCGATGTCCAAAGTGCTTGTTCAGCACACGGCTCCATTCAGCGAGATCGAGAACACCGTCACTCGCAACGTGAGGCACGCCTAAGCCTCCACCAACATTGACCGTGGTGACGTCCGGGCACCGCTCAACGAATTTTTCCAAACACGCGCCCAACACGCGATCCCACTGTGGCAATTCGGCAGTCAGATAGCCGCAGCCAGTGTGGAAGTGAATTTTCGTAATCTTGAGGCTGTAATGGGCCGCTAAGCTCAGGGCCTCCTGCAATTGCTCTTCGTAGATTCCAAATTTCGTGGCTGCGACACCGGCATACTGAAGTTTGTCGTTGTCGGCGCGGCTAACGCCCATACCCGGATTAACGCGGATGCCGATCGACGAGCCCGGTTTAATTTCACCCCAAGTTTTAATCGCATGTAGCGAATCACAGTCGACAAAAAGCCCATCGAAACACGCAAGCGCATCGACGTCTCGTCGCGAAAGACTGCCTGCGGTAAACGAAATCTGATCTGGTCTGAAACCGCAGCTGACGGCGTGTTCGACCTCGCGTGGAGAACACGCGTCGATCCCACAGAGCCCCGTATGCTGAAGACTCGTGAGCAATGGCGCAAATCGATTCGCTTTCATCGCGTAGAGCAGCGTGTAGCCGGGTAGCTTCGCGTCTCGAAGCGCGGCGTGAACGCGCTCGAGGTTTTCACGGACACGCGCGAAAGAATAGACAAATGCAGGAGAACCGAATCGTTTCGCAAGCGTCGACACTGCTAAGCCAGCGAAATATAACTCTTCGCCGCGATAGGCGAGGTCGTCTCGTTGCCACCAGCGCTGCGATTCTTCGGCATTCATCATCTTCGGTATTCCTATCGTCTTGAATTAAAATTTTTCACATACGCAAAAAGCAGCGCTCGAGTCCGACTCGGCGCTGCAGAATCTGCATTTTTTTACTGTTTTCTATGCGCTTTACGCTAGGCGGCGTCGGGTCCGCGCGCAATAGCTTCCTGAACGAAACCAGGGTGAATTTCTTGATTGCCGGTTATCCAACCGCGGCAGTTGTCACTCCCGCAGGCGCAGGCAAACTGTCTAAACAAGACTTGTTCGGTTTCCGCATAGTCCATTGTTAAATAGCTGTTAGCAGCAATATCTTTTACAGCTGTAATCAGCATATTACGCATGTCTAAGGAAATATTTGGCGAACAAGAATGCAAAAAATAACCAGAAAAATAGGTATCGTGCAGATGCGTGTTGTCATCGATCTGCAGAGTGTGTTGACGAATATCAGAGACTCTCTCTCCCGCCATTGCGGCAACAATTTCTCCGCGTTTAAATGACCTGAGTGAGATTACGCCGAAACCATTTGTGTCGTCCTTACGGATCACACGGAAGTCTGTGTCTTTTGGGTAAAGGGGGTTGTCCCCAAAGCTAGCAGGATAGAGCATCGTTAATTTTCTCCAAATAACGACCGGTCGCGGACAATCGAAGCCTGTTTCTCTACTAAGGCGACTAATGCCGAGAACCCAAATCATGTGGTTATTCCACATTGCCAAAACAAGTGCCTGATACTGCGTAGACACTTATCCCAAGAACAGCGCGCTGAGTTCGGTGCGTGCTAGCACGACCACGTGTTTCAACGCGCGCTTTATACTGCCTATGTGGCATCTTCTACAAGAAATTTTTAGTGGATTCAGAAAGTATTTTTGAAGGGAAAGAGCGGGAAGGTTTGTGGTCTAAGAGTCCTACTGGACAGCTAAGGTTCTAAGTATTCGGCTAGGGGTGGGACGGGGATCCAGAAGTAGTTTGAGTTCGAATAACACACGGCCGAATCTAACGCTTCGGGGCAGAGCCTTCCTGCAGCTGCTGCAGCCGTAGCTCGCAGTCGCCGGCAGGCGTCGACACGAACAAACTATTCTCGCTCACCGTTATCGAGAGCTCCATCGTCCGCTCAACCGTCTTTGCGAGCGCTTGCACACTCGGCCAATCAAAGCGAAAAACGCTGATGGGTAGTTTAGCAATGTCGGGAGACGACAATTCCCACCATGTCGGCGACTTGGAATTGAAGCTATACAGACGAACCTCTGGCGCGAGACGAGAGACTTTTTTTAGGCGCTCGATCGTTGGCTCCCCGACGTCGATCCAGAGCGCGAGGGAGCCGTCGAGCGAATGCGCCCAGAGGTCGGCCTCCTCGGTATCGCTCAACCCTTTACACAGCTCGAGCCCTTCGCGGGCGTTGAGGCAGTAAGCAAGCACACGCACCATCATGCGCTCTAGTGTCTCCGAGGGATGACACGCCACGGTGAGGCTAAGGTTCTCGTAGACCTCTCGGTCAAGATCCGTGAGGGCTAGCTTCATTTTATAGATCGTTGGTTTAAGTGCCATAGTATTACTTTTTCATCGCGCCTTTTAACAGATCGCCTAAGGTGCCGGTCTTCACTGGCGTATTCGAGCGCTGCTGAGGCTGCTGTCGATTACTGCTGCGCGCGCCATCGCTACGCCCGCGGCTCGCGGACTCGGTCTGGCGTGTTGCTGGATCGTCATCGAGGCGCATCGACAAGCCGATTCTTTGCCGCTTCACGTCAACCTCCATCACCTTAACCTTGACTACGTCGCCGGTCTTAACGACCGTATGAGGATCTTTGACGAAGCTGTTGGACAGCGCCGAGATATGCACCAATCCATCTTGGTGAACACCGATATCAACAAAAGCGCCAAAGTTGGTCACATTGGTGACGACACCCTCAAGGGTCATACCCGCTTCGAGGTCAGAGACTTTTTCGACGCCATCTTTGAAGTCTGCGGTTTTGAATTCCGGTCGCGGATCTCGACCCGGCTTCTCAAGCTCGGCGAGAATGTCGGTCACTGTCGGCAGTCCGAAACGCTCATCGACAAATACTTTCGGATCCAGCGACTTCAGATAGCTCACATTACCGATCAGATCATTGACCGATTTTTTCCCTACTGCGCCTATTTTCTCGACAACCGAATACGATTCGGGATGCACCGCCGACGCGTCCAGTGGATTCTCACCATCGACTATCCGCAGAAATCCTGCTGCCTGTTCGAAACTTTTTTCGCCGAAACGTGGTACGGCCTTAAGAGCGGCGCGCGTTTTGAACGCACCGTTGCTATTTCGGTAGGCGACAATGTTAGTCGCTATAGAGGCACTGAGCCCCGCAACACGCCGTAGCAGTGGTGCAGAGGCCATATTCACATCCACCCCGACTGCATTCACACAGTCTTCGACGACGGCGTCTAGTGAATGCCCTAGCTTTATCTGGCTGACATCATGCTGATACTGACCCACACCAATAGACTTTGGCTCAATCTTTACTAGTTCGGCGAGCGGGTCTTGCAAACGTCGCGCAATCGAAATCGCTCCGCGCACGGTGACATCCAAGTCTGGAAATTCTTCGCGGGCTGTATCGCTGGCGGAATACACCGATGCACCGGCCTCGCTCACCATTGCTTTCTGTGCGCGCAGTTCTGGATGCCTCTTAAGAAGCTCGCTTGCCAGCTTATCTGTTTCACGCGATGCGGTTCCATTGCCTATAGCGATCAGCTCGACTTTATGCTTTTTGCATAACGCAGCGAGTGTTGCTATCGATTGATCCCACTGATTCTTCGGCGCATGGGGATAAATCGCCGTGTCCTCTAGATACTTGCCTGTCGCATCGACAAGCGACACTTTAACGCCGGTACGCAGACCGGGGTCGAGTCCCATCGTCACTTTGCTGCCTGCAGGGGAGGCAAGCAGAATGGCTTTCATGTTCTCGGCAAAGACTCGAATCGCTTCTTCCTCGGCGCTGTCGCGGAGCTGACCTAAGAGGTCTAATTCTAAACGCGTGAGAAGTTTTATTTTCCATGTCCATTTCACCACCTCGGCAAGCCAGCGATCTGCCGCCCTGCCCTTGTCGGCGATACCAAATGTGTTAGCAATCATGAGCTCCGCGCGTTCGGGGACAAATTCAGCCCGTGTCTTGTCGGCGTTCGCTACCGCCGCGGGGGTGGCGATAGTCGCGTGGAGATAGGTTTCCTTGCGGCCGCGGAAGATGGCAAGTGCGCGGTGCGAAGGCACGCGTTTTAGCGGCTCGTCGTAGTCGAAATAATCACGGAATTTCGCCGCGTCGTTTTCTTTGCCCTCGACCACGCGCGACTGCAACACGCCCTCTTCCCAGAGATAGTTGCGAAGACTGCCGCTAAGCTCCGGATGCTCGGCGAAACGTTCCATCAGGATCTGCTTCGCGCCGTCCAGCACTTCTTTCGCCCCTGCAAATCCTGCTTCGGCGTCGACAAACGCCTCTGCCTCTTGTTCGGGATCGAGCGTCGGATCCTCCAAGAGCCTATCCGCGAGTGGCTCGATCCCCGCCTCGATAGCAATCATTGCCTTGGTGCGGCGTTTCTTTTTGTAAGGCAAATAGAGATCTTCGAGAATCGATTTTGTCTCAGCGGCAGTGATTCTCTGCTCGAGTTCGGGGGTAAGTTTGCCCTGTTCGGCAATACTCGCAACGATCGCTTGCTTTCGCTCTTGCAGTTCGCGCAGATACCGAAGGCGTACTTCGAGGTCTCGCAGCTGGAGGTCATCGAGACCGCCAGTTGCCTCTTTGCGATAACGTGAGATGAAGGGGACTGTCGAACCTTCGTCGAGGAGAGCGATCGTTGCAGCAACCTGCTGCACCATTACGCCGAGTTCCTCGGCAATTTTACTATTGATATCCATTTAGGCGGGGGTTCCTGCTGCTTGCGCTGTTTAGCTGCTCGTGCCTACTAATTGCTGGCGCTGTTGCTTTGTTCTAATCCGCCAAAAGCGGCAATAAAGTCTTTGAAGAAGTCTGTGAGCTGAAGCGTCATTACCGCAAATTCTTGATCGAATTTTTCGGCAGCAGTTTCGGCGTCACCCTGATCACGCTCTTCGTTCATTCCAACGAACTTTACGCGCTTGATCGAAAGGTCTTCGGATAAAACGCAGCTAATCACGCTATTCCATGTCACGCCGAGACTTTTAACCTGTTTGCCGGCGCCTAGGTGTGCCTGTATCTCTTCGCTAAATAAGTCTTGGCCCTTGCAGCGCACAACATTACCGCCGTCGATGGGATTGAATAGTTCGCATTCTTCATCGATAACAAAATTGTCGCTGCCGTGCTGCTCACGAAGCCAGCGAGTCATCACATCTGCCGGTGCGCGATTGGTCGCGGGAATCTCTACCGGAAGCGACCCAAGCGTATCGCGGAGGAGGGTTATAAGTTCCTCGGCTTTCGGCGCACTGCTCGAATTCACAATCAGCATGTTGTCGGCGAGCGACAAATAGGCAAAGGTTTGCTGATTGCGCGTGAATGCTCTAGGCAGAAGAGTCACGAATACGTCGTCTCGAATCTGACGCTTTTCTTTTCGGTAGATCTTGCGCCCCTGACGCTCCTCTAGCTCTGCAACCTTCTCCTCTGTCGCCTCGTTCACGACAGACGCGGGCAGTAAGCGTTCTTGCTTCTGCGCGCAGAGCATCAGGTAAGGGCCTTGTACATGGCTTAACATTTCGCCTTCGCGCCCCAGAGGGCTAACCCAGCCCAACCGCGCCTTTTCCATGGACCCGCAGGGCTCGAATAATTTATCGGCTAGCGCGGTTTCGATTTCTTCGAAGGATTTAGCAAGAGGTTTGGCAAAGGTATAAAGGCGAAGGTTCTTAAACCACATAAGGCGAAGTCCATTTGATCGGCGGGGCCGAGATTATGCAATAGGCGGAGGGGTTAATCCACAAAGCAGCGCCCAAACATGGCTCATGGACACTTCGGTTGTTTGCTTCTATTCTGAAAGCGTAGACGGCAGCGGCCTTACTCTCGCACACCCTAGACTCGCTGCGGCTTGTCGTAGAGAAAGTGCGCCTCAAACCATTCAACTCGGGAATGAAATCAATGTCTTTACACAACTCATCGATCGCCGGGGCATCCTGGCTTGGTAGTTTTCGCCTCGCGCTATTCGCTCTTATTAGCTGCCTCGGCCTGGCGGCCTGTGGACCAGCAGACACCCCAGCGACGGTTGCGTCACCAATGCCTGCGACGACTCAGGAAACAAGCGAGTCCCAGCGGCTTACCATATGGCTCGATGCCGAATACGCTCGCGAGCTCGATTTCTCGCCGCTCGCGAAGACTCGCCTAGGCGATAAGAGTGCCCACGGAGAACTAGACGACGTCTCCGAGGCTGCAAGCGATGCTCAGCTTGCGTGGCGCAGAGAGTCGGTTTCGAGGCTTCGACGCGAATTCGACTACGCGCAGTTAGACGACGAGGCGAAACGCTCCTTCGATCTCTGGGTGTATCAGCTCACTCAAGCCGAGCAGTCGGTTCCGTTTCGGCGCCATGGCTTTATCTTTGGCCGCAATGGCCCTCAAGCCTCTCTGCCTAACAGCCTTATCAACTATCATGTTGTAGACACGGAGCAGGACGCGCTCGACTATATTTCCCGACTAGAGCAGAGCGGTCGCTACCTTCTGCAGTACCTCACGCGCACGCAGCGCGCCGCCGAGGATGGCATACGCGCGCCGCATTTCGATTATCAGCAGGCGCTGAGCGAGATCGAACGCATAACCACCGGCGAGCCCTTTAACGACAGCGGCAGTTCAGCACTCTGGCACGACATCACCACTAAGTTCAGTGCGCTGGTAGCTGCAGGCACGGTCGAGCAAGCGCGAGCCGACACTCTCCTTGAGCGGGCACGCACCGCGATTCTAGACAACATGCAGCCCGCGTATGCTCAGATAAGCGCGTGGCTCACCGCCGACCTAGCGAATGTGTCCGACATAGCCCAAGGGTCGTGGTCATTGCCCGATGGCGAGGCGTATTACCAAATGCGCCTCGAACGCATGACCACGCTGCCGCTGACCGCGGACGAAATTTTTGACACGGGTGTCAGCGAAGTCGCTCGCATCCAAGCAGAAATGGAGGAGATCAAAGCGCGCGTAGGTTTCGAAGGATCGCTACAGGACTTCTTTACCTTCATCCGTAACGACGACCGTTTCTATCACCCGAATACGGACGAAGGCCGAGCCGCCTATATCGCCGACGCCGACGCAATACTCGCTGCTACCTACGCAAAGCTTCCCGAGTTCTTCGGCATCCTGCCCAAGGCGGGCTTGCAGGTTCGGCGCGTTGAGCCCTTCCGCGAGCAGGACGGCGGCGCTGCACACTATGCACGCGGAACCAAAGACGGCTCACGCCCGGGTACGTTCTATGCCCATTTGTCGGATATGCGCGCCGCGTCTAAGCATCGCCTCGAAAATCTCGCCTATCACGAAGGCGTGCCGGGGCATCACATGCAAATCTCGATTCAGCAGGAGCTCGAAGGTCTTCCCGCCTTCCGCGCGAATAAAGGCTATACCGCGTTTAGCGAGGGCTGGGGACTCTACGCCGAAGGACTAGGTAAAGAGATGGGTGGGTACGAAGACCCCTATGCAGATTTCGGCCGTCTGTCCGGCGAGATCTGGCGCGCAGTGCGTTTAGTTGTCGACACCGGCATACACGCGAAGCGCTGGACTCAGGATGAGGCGGTTCAGTACGCGCTCGAAAATTCACCGCGTCCTGAACCCTCGGTGCGGTCAGAGATACGCCGCTACTTTAATAATCCGGGGCAGGCTACCGCCTATAAGATTGGCATGTTGCGCATACAAGCCATCCGCGCCAAGGCCGAGGCGGCCTTGGGGGATAACTTCGATATCCGCGAGTTCCACGATCAGATTCTAGGTTCCGGCCAGCTACCCATGGGCATGCTCGAAGCCAAAATTGACGCGTGGATCGAGGCTAGGCGCTAACCTGCAATCCACCGTGCTTAAGCGCCTCGGTGGGCTCAACGAAACCGAGCCCCTGCGCATCGGCGACAGCCTGCATGGTGAGTACGCCGCGGTATACGTTAAGGCCATTGAGCAGATGGGCGTCACTGCGCAGAGCCTCCTCCGCGCCTTTATTTGCCAGACTCATCACGAAGGGCAGTGTGGCATTGGTTAGCGCAAACGTCGACGTACGCGCTACGCCACCCGGCATATTCGCCACACAGTAATGGATGATTCCATCGACCACATAGGTGGGATCCTGATGCGTTGTGGCGCGGCTCGTTTCGAAACAACCGCCTTGATCGATTGCCACATCCACGAGTACCGAGCCGGGCTTCATAACTCCGAGCATATCGCGGGTCACCAGTTTAGGCGCAGAAGCGCCCGGGACTAGCACCGCGCCAATGACTGCATCGGCCGTTCTGAGCTGGGTCTCGATCGCATCGGTCGTCGAATAGAGTGTTTTAATCCGCCCGTCGAATAGCTCATCTATCTGGCGCAGCCGTGGCAACGACCGATCCAATATCGTGACGTCGGCGCCGAGGCCGAGTGCCATGCGGGCGGCATTCAGACCAACCACGCCACCGCCGAGTACGACAACCTTACCTGCCTCGACACCTGGCACGCCTCCGAGTAGCACACCGCTGCCGCCTTTCGATTTTTCGAGACAAAGCGCCGCTTCCTGAATAGACATTCTGCCGGCTACCTCGCTCATCGGCGCAAGGAGGGGCAGCGAATTATTTAGTCCGGTTACCGTTTCGTAAGCGATACAGGTTGCACCCGAGGCCAGAAGTAATTTGGTCTGCTCGGGGTCTGGCGCAAGGTGTAAGTAAGTGAACAGCGTCTGGTTTGCTCGAAGCTGTTTACACTCGCTCGGCTGCGGCTCTTTTACCTTTACGACCAATTCGGCGCGCTCGAATATCTCGGCGGCAGTTGCGACAACCTCAGCGCCCGCGTCGGCATACTGCTCATCGGTAAGGCCGATAGCGGTGCCTCCCTGTGTCTCGACGAGCACGTGATGCCCCGCGCTAACAAGCTCACGAACGCCCGCAGGGGTTAGACCGATGCGATATTCGTGGTTCTTAATTTCCTTAGGGACACCTATCAGCATTGCCGCTCTCCTCATGACTCATCTTGGATACCCACGCGCAAAATGCACGCAGTTAGTACGTTAAGAAGTATAGCCAAGGGGCTAAAAATACAATTGGCAAATACCCTTACATCTGCACTTTAAATTGAGATAAAGTCTGCTTTTATGACCATTAATTAGTGAAATCATCTGGATGAATTAAATGAAGCAGCCCAAATCTCTATCTAGAATCGATCGAAAAATACTCAGAGAGCTGCAGACTAACGGCCGCATCAGCTATGCCGAGCTTGCCCGCAGGGTAGGTCTTACCACTACCCCATGCATGGAGCGAGTAAAGCGAATGGAGCGCGACGGCGTGATCCGTGGTTACTGTGCGATTCTCAATCCGGCGCAGCTAGAGGCCGGCCTTGTGGTGTTTGTGCAGATTCGCCTTTCACGCAAGTCTCCAGACATCTTCGCCGAGTTTACCGAGGCTGCGCTGGCACTCGAGTCGGTGCAAGAATGCCATCTTGTGTCGGGCAATTTCGACTACCTAATCAAGGCTCGGGTCGCCAATATGGGGGCGTATCGCGAGTTGCTCGGCGATACTCTGCTCACCCTGCCCGGCGTTCAGGAGTCGACGAGCTACGTGGTGATGGAGCAGGTTAAAGAAACCTTGAAGATTCCGGTGCCGAGTTAGCTTCTACCGCGGCGGGTCGACTCTGTCGCTAACCGAGGTGTTTACTCGATACCACCCGGCAATGGCATAGCGGTCGCGCGTGGTGGGTAGGACTTCATGAGGGAAGTCTTCACTAAGAAAAAGCACCAAGGTTCCCATGAGCGGAGTGACTTTGGTCTCAGTGGGCAGGCCCGCTGCGAGCAGAGCAGGCGAATTTTGCGACTCGCTTTCCGCGTCCGATGGGTAAAGCACGAGCTCACCGCCATCATGCGCGGCCCAACCGGGGTTAAGGTAGAGCACCAGCGAGAGAACCCGATTTGCCTCGCCTCTGAAGGCATCTTTGTGGCGTTTGTAATAGTCGCCCGGGCTATAGAGGGAGAAATGACTTTCGAAGGAGAACAAACCCAACAACAGATGCCTGTTGAGATAGGTTTGTAGCGCTTGCGCCCACGCTAACCAGTCGCGTCCTGCCTGTGAATCGCCCTCGATCCAGCAGATTTCGTCCGTGCGAACGAATTTGCTGCGGGTAAAGCGGTTGCCTCGACCAATACCGGCTGCGGAGAACTTATCGTCATTAATCGACACGACGTGATCGTGCAGTGCCGTAATCAGCGGCATCGGCATGGCGGCAGGATTGATGCTGAAACCCTGCTCAGTGATCTCCTTGGCGATTTTTGCGAATAACGCCTCATCATCAAAGTAAGACCCGGTGAAGGACTTTACTACCTGTTTGACCATGGGTGTAACTCGAGTGTTTGAAGCAGTGATTATCGCGCTGTTCTCTAATCCTGCAAGCCAAATCTTCGGGTGGCCAGGGGACTCTTGTTATGGGCCGTGCAAACCGCGCTAGGAAAGAAGAGTAAAAAAAACCCGCCGAGCGAAACGCTGGCGGGTTCAAAAATACTGAAAACTAGGTTGGTGCATTTCGGTGTGGCGAGAGAGGGAGAGAATCTCCTCACACATCGGAATGCGTTTTCGAGTATGTGCAAATAACGATGCAACAGCCGTACCAAGTTCACTATCTAGACAAAAATATTTCTATTTCTCTATTTTCCCACTTAGGTACGTTGATTTCTGCGGGTTTAGGCTCGCCTTCGCTTAAAGCGCCGTTCTGTTCTCACCTTCTTTATATGCGGCACTCTGATCAGCGCGCACCATCACGCTCACCCCGCGTGCGTCAAAGCACCAAAATAGCACACACCTAGGCGAGGATTTTTTGCAACTGGGCAAACGCCGACTGCATGCCCTGCTCTATTGCCGGCGCGTATTCGTCTGGCGCTATCTCGGTCTCCCAATAAAAGTGGCATCCCGCTCCCGCCTCAGTAACGCGTATTGTGGCAAGATGGTGGTCGAGCACCGAGCGGGCTTTGATCACCGAATACTGAAGTTTCCTCTGCTCGTCATCGAGGAGGACGATGCGTTCCTGCACCTCACCCAGCCCTGCCATATCGAAGCTGCGCACGTCGCCCACCAAGGTGATTTTCTCGACTGCAGGCACCCAGTCACAGCGCGTTACATCGGAGAATATCGCCCACACCTCGTCTGCCGACTGTTTAAACTGTTGTTCTAATTTTACTGTCTTCATCGCTCTCTCCGTAGCTTATGAATTTAATCGTCTTCTACGTGTTACTTACTTCCGGTCTTAGGAGTGAGTAAGCACTTACTGTTAATCTAGTAATTGTAGGATATAACTCCACCTACTTATTTGTTGCCGCTGAGTTTCCGATACAGAGAGCGCTCGCTGATGCCTAACGCGGCCGCAACCGCTACCTTGTCGCCGTCCTGCGCGGCAAGCATCGCCTCAATGTAGCGTCGTTCGAGGTCTTTTAGCGACGGCCACTGCGCTGCTTTCTTATTTGGAATGAGCGCGTCGAGCAACTCCGTCGTTGGCACCCCCGCCGGTTCGCCTTGTGTGGTATCACTATCGATTAGCTGATCACCTTTGGACGCTTTGATGAGGTCGTCCTCTTCGAAGCACATGTCGATGACGCGGCTATCGATAACATTAGTATCAGCGAGCACAATCGCGCGATAGAGCAAGTTTCTCAATTCACGAATATTACCGCGAAATCGGTAGGCGGCAAGCGTCCGAATTGCCGAGTTGGTCAGGTGGTATTTATCGCCTCCTGCAAAGCGCGAGAGTATTGCCTTGCTCAAGACGGGGAGGTCGCTCAGGCGCTCAGCAAGCGACGGTATGGCGATAGGGAACACGTTGATTCGATAGAATAAATCGTTCCTGAACTCACCCGCATTGACCATCGCCAAGAGGTTTTTATGCGTCGCACAGATCAATCGGAAGTTAGAGGTTTTAACCTCGCCGCTACCAACCGGGCGGAAAGTCCCAGTCTCGAGTAATCGCAGCAGCTTAACCTGCATGCCAAGCGGAATATCCCCGAGCTCATCCAGAAACAAAGTGCCTCCGTGTGCAAGCTCGACCAAGCCCTTCTTGTTGTTTTGGGCCCCAGTAAACGCACCCTTCACGTGGCCAAAAAGCTCGCTTTCGAACAGCGAATCCGAGAGCCCGGCGCACTCGAGGGTGACCATCGGTTTCGCGCTGCGCTTGCTCGCCATATGAATCGCCCTCGCGGCGAGCTCCTTGCCCGTGCCCGATTCGCCCAGCAGCAAAACGGATGCGTCGGTCGCCCCGACCCGTGCGATCTTTGCCAACATCTTCTCGAAAGGCGGGCTCGATCCGACTAGTTCCTGAGTCGACACCTCGCCGCTAGCAAGCGGAACGGGACGCAAAAGTTCAACAAAATAGGCAAGATCACCCTCCGCGTCGTGAATCGGCAGCATCTCGACGTCAACATGCTCACGGCCTCGAGGCGTCTGATGGATGTGCAGCACACGCTCCTTATGCCCCGACGCAACCGCAGCGCCAAGGGGGCAATCCTCGCCAGACTGATCGCAGGGCTTGGAATAACCGTGCGACACCTCGTAGCAGCGTGGCGTCTTAGTGAACTCGATTTCGCCGAACGCGTCACGATAATGTTGATTGGTCGCAAGTATCTCGTAGTCGGCAGAGACGAGAATAGCTGGGCATTCATAGCCCTCGAGCATGGCGCCGAGATCACGCGCTTTATTACTGGCGATTAACTGCATAGACAAACCTATTTACTGACAAATATGGCAGTAATGACAAAACCGGTTAGATTATAGGACATTTATGGCAGCTACTCCCATAATATTATTACCAAGCTAGCTGCAGCACAGATGAAACTCATGTGTTTATAATTTTACTATATATAAAACAATAAGTTAGAAGAACAACAAGAAGTTGGCACGAGTACTGCACTAACTAAAGCGCAAGAAATATTTTATTGATTGGTGACCGGCGGCGCCTACCCCCGACCTCGCGGTTCACGCTAGAAAGGTAACAATACGATGATTCACATTAAAAATATGGTCTTCATGATGTTCGTTGCACCTGCCACTGCACTCGTCTGCTGGGCGATCTGGACCTACATACTGTAGTTAAACTCCTAGAGCATCAAACCGCATCCCTTAGTGAGGCAGGAAGCATGGAACTCGACCCCTTTATCCTTTCGCGCATTCAGTTCGCCGCGAATATTAGTTTCCATATCTTGTTCCCGAGCATCTCTATCGGGCTATGCTGGCTACTCGTCTTCTTTCGTCTGCGCTTTACCCTCACTGGTAACAAAGACTGGGAATACGCTTACTTTTTTTGGGTGAAAGTTTTCGCACTCACCTTCGCGCTAGGCGTTGTGTCTGGGATTACCATGAGCTTTCAGTTTGGTACCAACTGGCCAGGCTTTATGGAGCGCGTCGGAAACATCGCCGGCCCTTTACTAGGCTATGAGGTACTCACCGCCTTTTTCCTAGAAGCCTCTTTCCTTGGCATCATGCTCTACGGCAAAAATCTCGTCTCTAATCGGGTACACCTGATTTCATCGTTTCTCGTTGCGATTGGCACCACAACCTCAGCGTTCTGGATTCTCAGCCTCAACTCATGGATGCATACGCCTGCAGGTTTCACTATCGAGAATGGTGTGTTTATGGTCGACGACTGGATGGAGATAATATTTAATCCTTCGTTCAAGTACCGATTTATTCACACGGTGACCGCTTCGCTTCTTACCTCGGCCTTCTTCGTCGCCGGCATCAGTGCATGGCGCGCCCGCAAGAATGTCGACGGTCCTGCCACGTGGAAAGTGCTTCGCACCGGCGTCGTACTCGCCGCGATAGTCGCACCTATTCAGATCTTTGTCGGCGACCTGCATGGGCTTGTGGCGCTCGAGAACCAGCCAGCGAAAATCGCTGCGGTTGAAGGCATTTGGGAAACAGAGAAAGGCGCTCCTTTGACCCTGTTCGGTTTTCCGGATGAAGAGGCGCGCACAACGCATTACGCAGTCGAAGTCCCTAAACTCGCAAGCATAATCCTGACTCATCATGTCGACGGCGAGCTAAAGGGATTGAATGAATTCGAAGATGCGCACCCACCTGTTGCGCCTCTTTTTTGGAGCTTCCGCGTGATGGTCGGCATGGGCTTTCTGATGCTCGCAGTCGCCTGGTGGGGAAGCTACGCCCTCTTTCGGGACAGGGTCGGCCCTTGGTTGCTTCGCTCACTTAGTTGGATGACCTTCGCAGGCTGGGTCGCAAGCCTAGCTGGCTGGTATGTCACCGAGATAGGTCGTCAGCCTTGGGTTGTGCAAGGGTATATCCGCGCGAGTGAAGTTGTCGCCGACCACGCCGGCGGCATGGTGCTCAGCACCTTAATCGGATACCTGCTGCTTTATGCATTCTTACTTCTTTTCTACATCCTTACGCTTATGCACATGTCTTCTAAGCCGGCGCGCTCACTAAAAGAGAGCATCGACTTCGCAGCGCCAAAGGCAAACACGACTCTACCAACCGCGACCCTCGGAGCTGTGTGATGGACTATTGGCTACCACTCATTTTTGTCAGTCTGATGGGCCTATCGCTGCTGCTCTACATTATTCTGGATGGCTACGATCTTGGCATTGGAATCTTACTTCCGCTAGCAAGCGATGATGAGAAAGACCGCATGATCGAGACGATCGGACCTTTCTGGGATGCGAACGAAACGTGGATCGTGCTTGGCATTGGAATTCTGCTCATTGCCTTTCCGAGCGCACACGGCATGATTCTTACCCATCTTTATATACCTGTTACGCTTATGCTCTTTGGCTTGATTTTACGCGGCGTCGCATTCGATTTCCGCGTTAAAGTTACCGCAGAATATAAAAGCCTCTGGAATAAATTATTCTTCGTTGGCTCTCTTCTCGCGGCAATGGCTCAGGGCTGGATGCTCGGCACCTATGTTATGGGACTCGAAAGCGGTCTGACGAGCATCGCTTTTTCGATCGCAATCGCCCTCTCGCTCCCTGCCTTCTATGTTGTGCTCGGGTGCGGATGGTTATTCATAAAGAGCACGGGTGAGATCTACACGAAAGCGGCCAAATGGGCGCGCACGGCCATTTTGCCGATGGGCGTCGGGCTTTTCCTCATCTCTATAGCGACCCCCATTGCGAGCAGCACAATTGCGGCAAAATGGTTCACACTGCCCGCAGCAATCGGCTTACTCCCTATCCCGCTGATGACGGGCGTCGCCTACATTACCGCGCTGTGGGTTTTATCCAAGGAAGAAATTTTAAGAGCGGGTTATGGCTGGATTGTATTCGTGTGCATGGTCGTGATGTGTCTGATGATGGCACTAGGACTCGCGTATAGCATCTTTCCGGATATCGTCATCGGCAAGCTTGATATTTGGGAGAGCGCAGCATCAACCGCATCTTTGAAGTTTGCGCTTATAGGGACGGTAATTGCAGTCCCCATGATTCTGTTCTACACAGCATTTATTTATAAAATTTTCTACGGAAAATCACAGCCACTTAGCTACGAATAAACGCCTTAGATTTTTAAAGCCAATGATTTTCGCATTGGACGGGGAACATGACCAAGGAGGTCAACATGAAACCAGCGATCTATAACAACACTTTGATTCCAGTCGTCACGCCATTCTTTGATGCCGAGAGCAACACGTTCTCCTATGTCGTCAAAGATCCGAGTTCAGCTGCGTGTGCGGTAATCGACAGCGTACTCGACTTGGACTACGCCTCGGGTGGCATAAGCCACGAGGGCGCAGATGCGATAATAAAATTTATCCGCGATCACGATCTCAAGGTCGAGTGGATCATAGAGACGCATGCGCATGCCGACCATATTTCGGCAGGCCACTACATTCGCGGTGAAATCGGCGGTAAGCTCGCTATTGGTGAACAAATAAAGACGGTGCAAAAAGTTTTCAGCGGTATCTATAACATCGATAAAGAGCTTGCTCACGATGGCTCGCAGTTCGATTACCTTTTCACCGACGGGGAAACTTACAAGATCGGAAACCTTGAAGCACATGTAATGCACACTCCCGGACACACACCCGCGTGTATGTCACATCTGATCGGTGATGCCCTATTTGTCGGCGATACGCTATTTATGCCTGATGCCGGTACCGCACGCGCCGACTTCCCTGGGGGCGATGCTGCGACGCTTTACCGCTCGATTCACAAATTGCTTGAGCTCCCCGGCGAGACTCGCGTGTTTATGTGTCATGACTACGGCCCAAACGATCGCGAGCTCGAGTATGAGACCACGATCGCCGAAGAGCGTGCGCGCAATATTCATGTGAACGACTCGATAAGCGAAGATGAGTTCGTGAAGATGCGCACCGCGCGAGATAAAACACTTGGCATGCCGCATCTGATTCTACCTTCGCTGCAGGTAAACGTCCGCGCGGGGGAATTTCCAGCGGCCGAAGACAACGGCCTCGTGTATCTCAAAGTGCCAATAAATGCTTTTAAATAGCCACTACTCGCTATGAGGTATTAGCCACTGGCATTCAAAGAATGGTAGTGAAACGTTAAAGAAACTAAGAATAATTACTGGCTAACATTGAGCCGCAAAAATCTAGGAGAAGAACAATGCGCATCATGACGCTGAACGACACACTTACAGTCTCGGCCCAAGTCGAGATAGAGGAACTTGCAGAGCTGAAAGCGAATGGCGTAACCACACTCGTTTGCAATCGCCCCGATGGCGAGTCGCAGGACCAAGTGGCATTTGAGGCGATTTCGGCCGCCGCCGAGGCGCTAGGTATTACAGTCGTTAATCTTCCATTTAAGTCAGGCGAACAAACCGATGCGCAGGTTCAAACCTTCGCTGAACTACTGGAGCAGGCCCAAGCAAAGGACGAGAAAATACACGCCTATTGCCGCACGGGTAATCGATCAACCTGCCTGTGGTCAGCCGCAGCGGTTAGTCGCGGCGCCGGCGCACAGGAAGTGCTCGCAAAGGCCAAGGAAGTTGGATTCGATGTGAGCGACGCGGTAAAACCCTATGTCGCAGAGAAAGAAATCACCTGTGCTTCTACGCAGAGTGAAGGCGCAGCAAGGCCTTCGTTCGACGTGGTCATAGTTGGCGCGGGATCGGGCGGAGTCGCTGCGGCAGCGAGCCTACTCAAACGAAAAAGAGATTTACGCATCGCCTTGGTAGATCCAGCCGAGTCGCATTATTATCAGCCAGGCTGGACGATGGTCGGCGGAGGCGTGTTTAACAACACGCAAACAAAGCGCAACATGCGCGACCTGATCCCCAGCAATGTCTCATGGATAAAACAAGCTGCCGTCGGCTTTACGCCGACCGAGAATACGGTTCAGTTAGACAACGAGCAATCTCTTCATTATCAGCACCTCATCGTCGCCCCCGGGCTTGTGCTTAACTGGGATGGCATCAAAGGACTTAAAGAGAGTCTCGGTAAGAATGGCGTTACGTCCAACTATTCCTATGAGTATTCAGCCTACACCTGGGAACTTGTAAAAGGGCTAAAGAAAGGTCGCGCCATTTTTACCCAGCCACCGATGCCGATCAAATGCGCAGGCGCGCCTCAGAAAGCGTTATACCTCTCCGGCGACCATTGGCATCGCACCGGTGCGCTCAAAGATATCAGCATCGACTTCTACAATGCGGGCGGCGTTCTTTTTGGTGTCGCCGCCTACGTGCCAGCGCTGCAGAAATATATTGAGAAATACCGCGCTAAGACTCACTTCAATCATACTCTTGTCGAAGTCGACGGCGAGAATAAGCGCGCCTATTTTAAATCCTCTGAGGAAGGCAAAGAGAACGACGTAATCTGCGAAGAATTCGATATGATTCATGTTTGTCCGCCGCAGAAAGCACCGGATTTTGTCGCTAAGAGCGTGCTCGCCGATGCGGGTGGCTGGTTAGACGTCGATCAGTTTAGTCTGCAGCATAAAAAATTCGCCAACGTTTGGGGATTGGGTGACGTGATGAACACCCCCAATGCCAAAACCATGGCGGCCGTGCGTAAGCAGGTGCCAGTCGTCGCTGCTAACATCGTCAGCTCGATCAACGGCCAAGATCTGCAAGCAGGATACGATGGCTACGGTTCATGCCCGCTCACGGTAGAGCGCGGTAAGATCGTGCTGGCTGAGTTCGGCTACGGAGGCAAGCTTCTTCCTTCATTCCCGTCATTCTTGCTCAATGGAACTCGCCCTACTTGGGCCGCGTGGATTCTTAAAAAGGACATGCTCCCCGCGATCTATTGGCATGCTATGTTGAAGGGGCGTGAATGGCTTGCAGCGCCAAAGAAGCTCATGTCACTCAGAGGCTAGTCTTTTGCGCGCTGCCGGTGCGCTCTGCACTGCTGCGAAGTTGAATGATGTACGCTAAGGAAAGAGTCGAATGCGAAGGAGCGAGAAACTACTGCCGGCACTGCGCTGGATGCGCAGTTACGATGGTCAGACTTTTAGTAGCGATTTGATCGCCGCGGTCATCGTGACAATTATGTTGATCCCGCAGTCCTTAGCCTATGCACTACTGGCCGGACTGCCTGCGGAGGTTGGCCTTTATGCCAGCATTCTTCCGCTCGGGGTGTACGCGCTTTTTGGTAGCAGCAGCACACTATCGGTGGGGCCGGTAGCCATCGCCTCCCTCATGACGGCCGCCGCCGTCGGTGAGGTTTCGGCGAGTACCGGTGTGAGCGCAACTGCTGCTGCGGTTACCCTCGCTGCGCTGTCCGGCTTCATGCTTGCCGCATTTGGCTTATTGAGACTCGGCTTTCTTGCCAATTTTCTTTCGCACACCGTCGTGTCGGCGTTTATTACTGCGTCGGCCATCATTATCGCGCTCAGTCAGCTGCGTCATATTTTCGGCATTCAGGCAGGCGGAGATACGATCGGTGAACTTCTCCACTCAATCTGGACACATATCCCACAGCTAAACTTTTCGACGCTTTGGATAGGCGCGAGCGTTGTTGTTTTTCTGTTGCTTGTAAAAAGTCGCGGCGTATCGCTTTTTACAAAGCTCGGCGTCAGTCGTTTCCGCGCTCAACTGCTCACCAAGGTCGCGCCTGTGTTTGCGGTCGTCGCGACGATAGTTGCGGTTTCATCCCTAGACCTTGAAGCTGATGGCGTTGCGGTAGTCGGTGCTATTCCTAACGGTCTGCCAAACCTTGCTTTGCCAGACTTTTCAATCGCGCTCGTTGAGGCGCTCTGGTTACCAGCGCTGCTTATTTCGATTATCGGCTACGTAGAATCGGTGTCGGTCGGCCGCACCCTCGGTGGCAAGCGGCAAGAGCGTATCGATGCGGATCAAGAGCTCATTGGCCTCGGCGCGGCAAACGTCGCTTCGGCTATATCGGGCGGGCTCCCGGTGACCGGCGGCTTTTCGCGCTCGGTTGTAAACTTCGACGCAGGCGCCGTAACTCAGGCGGCGAGCCTCATGACCGCTGCATTCATCGGCGTAGTCTCTCTCTTCCTCACGCCATTACTTTACAGTCTGCCTAAGGCGACTCTCGCCGCCACGATTATCGTTGCCGTCATTG
>JALRKV010000075.1 GCA_023254735.1 Pseudomonadales bacterium
CTTCCCCCAACTTTTGAGCGAAGGACGCGCCCCTTGCGCAATACCCGCTGGCTCGTGTCGAGCTTGCGAAGATGGTCTTTGAGAACCGGCTTACGTTTTAGTGCGACGCCGGTTGCAATCACGTCAATTACGACGAGGTGGGCAATACGCGAGGAGACCGGCGCAAAGGTTTCGTGGTCTTCTTCTCTATTGACGTAGATTGGTATCGTGCACTCTTGGCTCAGCGCCGTATCGCGTGGCGCGAGACCGATAACCGTGGCGCCTGCCTCTCTGGCAAGTCGAACGCTCTGCAGAAGCGCGGTTGTTTGTCCGGACTGCGAAATGGCCACGACAACGTCGTCGCGGCCAAGGGAAATCGCCGACATGTGTTGGATGTGCGGATCGGTATAGGCGGCCGAGGACATCTGCAGCCTGAAGAATTTATGCTGCGCGTCGGCGGCAACCGAGCCGGAGGCACCAAAGCCGTAGAACTCAACACGGTTGGCGCGGGTAATCGCGTTAATCGTGCGCTCTAGCGCGATGGGGTCGAGTTCGTCTCTTACGGTAAGCAGCGTGCCGATTGTCGTATCGAACACTTTATTGCGCAGGTCTTCGACCGTGTCGCTGTCGTCGACGGCAAACTGCGAATACACCCCGCCGCGGCCTAAATGCTGCGCAAGATTGAGCTTGAACGACTGAAACCCGTCGAAGCCTATTGCTCGGCAGAACCGAATCACCGTCGGCTCGCTGACCTGTGAGCCCCGCGCAAGGTCGGCGATCCGCATTTTTATCACCTCGTGTGCGTTGTCGAGCACATAGCTTGCGACCTTAGTCTCAGATTTGCTGAGTGTCGATCTGGCGTCGGTAAGGCGGCGTATGAGGTTGGGTGAGCGCACTGCTATCTCCTTCGTGAGCCCCCGATGCTACCTAATTCGGTCAGGCACTGCATCAGGAATAGGCGAGTGGTAGACTCACCATAATCCTTCGCAGCGCAGGCGCGCGCAAAGCCTTCTAGTGAATCTCGCCGAATGAGCCGTCTTTCGTGAATCCCTATAGCGTAACCTTTGTAAACTCGATAGAAGACATCGGCCTCGAGGCGTGGAATAGCTGCGCGAGTACTCAGAATCCGTTTACGCGCTACGAATTTCTGCATGCGCTCGAGTCGACCGGCTGCACAACCGCGGCAACCGGTTGGCAGCCTCATCATGCGTCGGTGAGACACGCGGCAACTGGTGAACTCGTTGCCGTGGTGCCTGTCTATCTCAAGACCAACTCCTACGGCGAATATGTGTTCGACTGGTCCTGGGCAAACGCCTATCAGGGAAACGGCCTGAGCTACTATCCTAAGCTGCTTACCGCAGTACCGTTCACGCCTAGTGAGGGCTCGCGGATACTGCTCAATGACGCCTCTCTTCTGAACAGCGTCGCAGAAGGCCTTGTTGCGGCGCTGGAAGCCGAGGCGCAGCGAGTGAAGGCCTCGTCTTATCATCTGCTGTTTCCGAACCCCGCCGAGCGCGCAGCCTTCGCATCGAGCAAGCTGGTCGAACGCATGGGCAGCCAATTTCATTGGCATAACCGCGACTACGAAGACTTCGACGCCTTTCTCGCGACCATGACCTCCCGTAAACGCAAGTCGATCCGCAAGGAAAGAGAGGCAACCGCTGCCGCTGGATTTCGGTTTAGGCGCACAGAGGGTGCCATGATAAGCCCGCAGCAATGGGCCGATTTTAGTCTGTTCTACCACCGCACGTACCTCGTGCGCGGACAGCAGGGCTATCTCAGCCAGCGATTCTTCGAACGTTTGGGGGAAACCATGCCCGAACAAATTTTGCTCATCGAAGCGTTACGGTCGACGGGCGTCGAGAGTGACCATGCGGGCGACGAGGTCTGTGCGGCTGCCTTATTCTTTAAGAGTCATTCTCAGCTATTTGGTCGCTATTGGGGTAGTACAAGCGATCAGCCCCTCCTGCATTTCGAGACGTGCTACTACCAGGGCCAAGACTATTGCATCGAACACGGGCTGCGCAGCTTCGATTCGGGCGCACAGGGCGAGCATAAGATTCAGCGCGGCTTCGAGCCGAAGTCTACCTATTCGCTGCATTGGCTTGCTCACGAGGGCTTTGCCGCGGCCGTCGCAAACTTTGTCGAACAAGAGAGGCCGCATATCGAGAACTACATTGCCGACGCGGCGACACTCCTACCCTTTCGCCAAGCCTAAGCTGCCTAGACGCGATTGGCCGGCTAACCGGCAATGCGTGACTCGGTCGACGCAGAGTCGGCAATCTCCTGGGGTAAGGCAAACCACCGTAGCGCCTCGACGCTTGCGGGTAGCGATACCGAATAGCGGGTGCCATCCCTGCGTTCGCGGGTGAGTTCGTCTCGCGCCAGTGACAAAAAGCGCGGAAGATCGCGGCTTGCTTCAAACGCAGGCTTTCCGCCGCCTGCATCTGCTGAGATATCGGTTAAAAAATCAAAGTCGCAGAGCGCCGTGCCCAACTGCATTTCCCTGCCCTGATAACGCCACGTAGCCGAGGACGAATCGAACTCATAGAAAGGCAAAAGGCGAGCGCCGTATTCGGCTATCAGTTCGATCGCACTGAGAAGATACGCGAAGGTCGACTCGTCGATAAAATAGTTGAAGTTAAGCCTTACCCACCCCGGACGCAGCACCATATGGCCTTTCTTGATCTCTTTCTCGATCGCGCGGCTTGTGCGCATGTCCATGTTCAAGAGATTGTGACCGTAGGGGCCGGCGCAGGAACAGCCGCCGCGCGCCTGAATACCAAACAGGTCATTGAGCAGTGCGACCACGAAACCGTAGTGCAGATCGCGTCGGCCTGTAATTGTGTCGCATGTGAGCCGCAGGGAGAAAATCGCCAGCGAGTCATTGGCAGTGTTGCCGAGCACCTCTATGGCGGGGTTGTCACGCCAGCGCGCGAGCGCGCGGGTGCGGAAGTCTTTCTCTTTCGCCTCGATCGTGGCAGTGCCTACGTCCTGCTGTAGCTTGAATACCAAACCGGCCCGAATCGCCTCGACGATAGCCGGCGTGCCGCCCTCTTCGCGCCGCTGAGGGTCGGCGATAAAGGTATGATCTGTCGGGTTCACGTAGAGCACGGTCCCGCCGCCGGGCATCGCGGGAACCGCGTTGGTTAAAAGGTGACGCTTTACGACAAGTACGCCAGGCGTGCCGGGGCCGCCAACAAGTTTATGGGGAGAGAGGAAAACAGCGTCTTTTGCAGCCGCTGAGTCGTCGCTGGGATTCATGTCGATCGCCACATACGGCGCGGCGGCGGCATAGTCCCAAAGTGAGACGGCGCCGTGAGCATGGAGCAGGCTCGCGACCCGCCGAGTATCAGTCTTCACGCCGGTGACATTGGACGCAGCCGAAAAACTACCGATCTTAAGCCGACGAGAAGCGAAGCGAACAAGCTCGGCCTCGAGCTTGCTGCAGTCGAGCAGCCCGTCTGGGGTAAGAGGGATCACCACCACCTCGGCGCAGGACTCTCGCCACGGCAGCTCATTGCTGTGATGCTCGTAGGGCCCAATAAACACTACGGGCCTCTCATCTAGGTTGGTTGCCCCCTTCTCGCGCAGCCCCATAATATCGATGAGCTTGTTGATTGCAGCGGTGGCGCCGGGGCCACAGAAAATAATCTGATCGTCGTCGTTGGCATTAACCGCGTGTCGAATGATGCCGCGCGCCTGCTCACGGTAGGCAGTGCTTTGGGCACCCGTAAACGAGGTCTCGGTGTGCGTGTTGGCGTAAAAAGGCAGGACTTTTTCGCGAATGGCGTCCTCGATGAAGGTCAGTGCACGTCCCGACGCGGTATAGTCGGCGTAGATCAGCGGCTTCAACCCGAAGCTTGTAGGAATGCACTGTCCCTCGCCAATCAGCGACTGTCTAATCCTCTCTACTAATTTCACGCCGTTTACCTCCTGCCGAAAAACTTTATGCAGCAATTATAGCGAGAGGGGGCATAAACATTGTGCCTATTAATCCGGTTTATAGTATAGAATCGAGACAAAATTGCGCAGAATCTATTAAAATGAGAATTATTTTCGAAATAGTGAAACTAATCGAACTGGATACCTACAGGATGCAGCGGCGTTCCTCGGCGTCGCCGTGCTCTCCCTAGGCTATTTCCACTAAACAGGATTTTACCCATGCAGCTAGATAGACAAGATATTGTCCTATTATCGATTATTCAGAGGGATGCTTCGCAGTCGGTAGGAGAACTCGCTGACACCGTCGGCATGTCGAAATCGGCGTGCTGGCGCAGACTGCAAAAACTCGAGAGTCAGGGGGTTATCAAGCAGCGGGTCGCGCTGCTCGACGCGAATGCGCTAAACCTTTCGCTCACCGTCTATATTTCGGTGAGGACAAATCAGCACAACGACGAGTGGGCTGCCACGTTCCAGCGTGCCACCGAGCTCATTCCAGGCGTGCTTGAGGTCTACCGAATGAGCGGTGATCTAGACTATCTCATTAAAGCCGTTGTTGCGGATATGCCCGACTACGACCGCTTGTACAAACAGCTGATCAAAGCGGATATCTACGACGTGAGTTCGAGCTTCGTGATGGAGACGCTGAAGCACACGACCTGCCTGCCTCTCTGAGCGTAAGAAACACCCAGAGTGAAATCACTGAGGCAGGCCGACAGGCTTAGCGCCGAAAAGGGCCTAGTCATCACCCCGATCGGTGTTAATGACTTTCCAGTCAGCCGCGCCGAAAAACATCTCGTCCATGCTCTGTAGGCCCCACGGCACCGAGCGCGAAGGATCAGGATTCATTTTGTTCTGGGCAGAGTTATCAAACGCGCCAACCGCGGTGATCTGTGTGCCCGCCGGCATAAACTTCGGCTCGACGAAAGTATAAGCAAGCTGCCAGTTGTAATTGTAGTTGGCGATATTGATGAGCGCCTCTTTCGTGCCGTCGGGATAGGTTGCATAGAAGCGCATGCGCTTGCCGCGGAAGTGCATGTGCGGCGTTAACGAATACAGGCGTGAATCTTCGTCGATCGTTATCGTTTGCTGCATCTCGTAGTCGGGATCGAAGGGCGGGATGTTCACCCACGTTGGCGTGAAGTGACAGGCACACTCGCCGCTCATCCTCTCCTCTGGCACGAAGCCCTTGGGATAAAACCACACACCGATTCTGCTTTCGTCGACTGTCGCTTTGCCCGTGGTTGTAAAGTGCATCTGCATCGCAATCTTAGACCCAGCCTGCAGCAGTCCCCCGGTGTTAGGTGGCTCCTCGCGAGGGGACTGGCCGGGGATGTAGGGCGCGATGCCGGGTCGGTCGGGGTCACCGCCGAGCAGCGAGCCGCCGGTTGTCGCGCCTGGAGGAATGATGCTGTGCAGCGTATGGTGAAGAACCGTGCGATCGCCCGGAATGTACTGACTTGCGCGAACCCAGCGGTCCTCTTCGATATCGATCTCGACGAGTGCATTGTAGTAATCGAGGATGCCGGTTGCCGGAACTTCCTGTGGCGGTATCTCAATAATGTAGTCAGGCTCACCAAACGCCCACTCCGACGCTGGCCACGTGAGTTGGGCTAGCGGATCGGCCTCGGCGGTCTCGCCGTCGTAGGGCGCGCCCGCACCTATCCAATGAATAAGCTTCTGCGTGTCGCTCTCCGCCAACACCATATCGTTTATAAACTCGCCGATATGCGAATCGATCTGTCCGGGCGGCATGCGCTTTGTGAGCAACACTTCGCGAATCATAGGCGACCACCCCAACACCATCGTGTGGCTGTCCATTGCAAACGGCGCGATGCCGCCTTCGCGGTGGCAGCTTGCGCAGTTCTCGGCAATGATAGGCGCGATGTCGTTAACATAGGACGGCGTTGCTGCTGCATGCGCCTCGCGGGCTATATAGCGGATTGCGCTGCCCTGTCGCTGCGCTGACGCGTCGACAGCCGCTACCGCCGCAGTAATGTCGCCGCCGGAGTCTAGCTGTGCGAGTAGTTGACGAACCTCGGCCAGGGACTGACGGCCGGCACCGCGCGCGATAATCGAAAATCGCTTGGGATCGAAAACCAGCACTTCACCGCTAGCGGTGAGCGCCAACGCCTCGCCAACGAGTTGAGTGTCGTCCATCAAAACAGGAATGTCTAAGCCCTTCACACGCATGGCCTCGGCGATGTCTTCTCGGTTGTGCTTCGCCTGCGAGTCGATGAGGAAAAACGCGAAGGATTCACCGGCGCTGTCGCGTAACTCAGCGTAGGCGTCGAGCAGTGATGACAAGCCTTTGTCATCATCGGCATAGCTGAGTAACACGACGGCTTTATGGTCGTCATACCAACTTATCTGATGGAAATATCCCTCGGCATCGAGAAGCGAGAAATCTCCGATGCGTTCCGATGCCTCGGCTGCGGTCGCGGTAGGCGCGGCCAGCGTGGTTAACACCGCCAGCGCTGACGCGGATGATGCCAATGACGCCAATGATGCCAATAAAGAGAGCCAAAAGGCGGTCGCTTTTCTTAATTCCAGAAACAGTCTCATAGTTTGATATTCCGGTTTATGAAAGGAGTGAGCTGATAATTTGTACCAAAGCTTCATTAAAAATGCCATCTCATTGAGCATAGTCTATGCTTAAGGCATAGATGACGCTTGTCCAGAGCGTTCGATTAACACAGAATAAAATGAAGAAGTAGGGAGAAGAATTGAAAGAAGAATAGAAAGAAAAGCACAAAGTAACAGCAAAATTTCTAGCAAGAGAACATCAAAAGCCCCAAAAATAAAACAAGGGATAGCGCCGTGATCGACGACGACCAAACAATGTCAACGCAAGACCAATCAGACGTGTTGACAATACACCATCCGCTCTACTTCGACGGCAAAGGAGGCGAGTATTTCCGTATTTGGATCGTTAACGTCTTGCTATCAATTATCACGCTCGGCATCTACTCCGCTTGGGCGACCGTGAGGACGCGGCGCTATTTTTATGCAAACTTAAAACTGGCGGGCGAGGGCTTTGAGTATCATGCCGAGCCCATGCAAATACTCAAAGGTAGGATAATCGCACTTATTGCCTTTACGCTGTACTCGGTAAGCTCCGCGCTTTCTCCTCTTTTAGGTGGTATTGCAGCTATCCTTTTGATTTTCGCTATCCCGCCATTAATATTACTGTCGCTAAGATTTTCTCGGCGTAACACCTCTTATAAGAACATTCGTTTCAATTTTCAGGGTGGCTGGAAAGAGGCGTATATGTCGATTTTGGTATGGCCGCTTCTCAGTCTGCTTACGCTCGGCCTCTTGTTCCCGCTTGCACAGGTCAAATTGAAGCGCTTCATTATTAACAACAGTCGCTATGGCACAGAAAATTTTGTTTTTACTGGCACCTATAGTGACTATGGAAAACTACTTCTTTTGTATATTGCGATCTATGTCGCTGCTATTTTGCAACTCGCGTTATCACTTACAGTCGGTGCCTCTTTTGTTGGTACTACTGTATTTATCCTTCTTATCTACGGTGGCTTCTTTTTTATACAACCCAAGTACATGAATTTAATGTATCGACGCACTACGCTGCGAGCGCATGGTTTTGAGTCTACCTACACCGGCATCGGCTTCGTTTGGGTCTGGTTCAGCAATATTCTGTTCATCGTTTTCACGCTCGGGTTATTTCTTCCTTTCGCAAAGGTTCGTCTAACAAAGTATCTGACTGAGAATGTCACACTTAAGGTGAAGGGTAGCCTCGACGATTTCACCGCCGGTGAAGCGGAAAAAGTTTCGGCGCTTGGTCAAGAGGTGGGCACCGCATTCGATTTCGATCTCGGCATTGGAATCTAACGATGGCAGACAGTCGCGCGGCCTCTATCGAGGGCATCTTTTATACGGGTGAAAGCTCGCAGGGTATTCAGGCTGTCCTTGACTTTGATGCGCGCTCGGGCAGGGTGACACTTACGGAGGTGATGACCGGCAGCGCAGAGGATTCAGCGGCGCTGGTAAAACAGCCCAGAAAAAAGAGGCTGTTCTCGTCCCTACTCACTGACCTAACGATCCCGCCGCGGCTCGCCAACACCCGGCGGCGGTTAGCTCTCGGTAATGGCGCGGCATTTGTGACACAGGACAACGACTCGATCGACGCGCTGGCCGAACGAGCACTCGCGCTATCACGCTTGTCGGTTGGCGACGCGACACGTGGTTTCAGTGGGAATTGGCTTTATAGACTCGAAAGCAATCGTGGCGCGGTAGCGGCCTGTTTTTTCGCGATTATTGTTATCGCGTCGTTCACGATCGTTTATGGGATTCCGATCGCTGCTAAACGCATAGCCTATGCCGTGCCGCAGACTGTGCAAAATTCGATGAGCGAAGGCACTCTCGAACTTCTCGATTCGCTCTATCTGTCACCCAGCGAGCTTCCTAGCGAAGAGCAAGCTCGCGTTCTCGCGCTCGCATCAGCCGCGATCGAGGGGGTGGGCATTACTAGCTACGCGGTCGAGCTACGCACCGGTATTGGACCCAATGCAATGGCGCTACCCGACGGGACGATTGTCATTACTGACGACATCGTCGAACTCAGCGCCAACGACGACGAATTGCTTGCCATTCTCTATCACGAAATCGGTCATCTCCAAAATCGCCATCTTCTGAGGCGAGTCCTGCAGTCCTCTTTCGTGTCGCTTGGGCTAATAGTAATGAGCGGCAACGTCGAAACGGTCGACACCCTCATCGCATTACCGACATTCTATTTGGATATGAGCTACACGCGAGACTTTGAAATCGAGGCCGACAGATACGCTCTGCAGAGCCTCAAAGATCGTGGCCTTAGCGTCGATAATTTCAGTGCAATTATGAACAAGCTCGAAGAATCTCTAAACCGAATTGGCGTCGACGAAGACGCTGACGAACCGACTTCGCGAACGGCGCGGCGGCAACGAGAGCTGCTGAAGTATTTTGCGTCGCATCCGCTTACCTCTGAGCGACTCGCGCTGGTCGAAGAGTATCGGGATTGAGACTCGCTTTTTAAATCCACTTACTCGGCGGCGCGTTTACGCCAGCCTTGCCGGTAAAAGTGTATTTATTACAGGCGGAGCGACGGGAATTGGTGAAGTAATGGTAACGCGCTTCTGTGAGCAAGGCGCAAAAGTCACCTTTGTTGATATTGCAAAGCAGCAAAGCGAGGCTTTGTGCGCAAAGCTTGCGGGTAAATATGAGTTTGATCCGCAGTTTATCTATTGTGATATTCGTGATGTTGAGGCATTGCAAGCCGCTATAGAGCAAACCCGTCAGCAACAGGGCGATATTGGGGTATTAATTAATAATGCAGCCGATGACACTCGCCATGCAGCAGAAAACATGGATGTAAAATATTGGGAAGACAAGTTTGCTGTTAACTTACGCCCTTGTTTCTTTTCTTCACAGGCTGTTGTAGCGCATATGCAGCGTTTAGGTGGGGGAAGTATTATCAATATGGGGTCGGTAAGTTGGCGTATTAAGCAAACAGGAATGCCTGCTTACACCACTGCTAAAGCGGGTATTGAGGGTCTGACGCGTTCTTTAGCAGCCTCGTATGGCAAAGACAATATTCGGGTTAATACCTTGGTTCCTGGATGGGTAATGACAGAGCGTCAAATTACTCATTGGTTAACCCCAGAGATGGTTGAAGACGTTCGTTTAAGCCAGTGTATAAACGAAACAATACAACCCGACCACATTGTTAATGCAGCATTATTTCTGGCTGCTGATGATAGTCGGATGATGACAGCACAATCATTAATCGTAGACGCAGGTTGGACTTAATTGCATTTATACATTGCAAAATGACTGACTTGCGATAAAATTTTTTCAATAAAACAAATGA
>JALRKV010000093.1 GCA_023254735.1 Pseudomonadales bacterium
AGCGCGTGGTTAACGCGGCAGAGCTTACTCTTAAAGAGGGTGACTCGCTTACGCTTGGTATCGACAGCGAAACGGGCGGGCACAACGAAACACTCACCTTTACTCTGAAAAAGCTAAGCAATGGCGAAGACTAAATCACAGAAAAGTCAGAAGAGGCAGGTAAGCCCGCTAAGCCTTGCGTTTCTCGACGTGATGTTCTGCGGCTTTGGCGCGGTGATTTTACTTTTCCTCATTCTCGACCACGCCGATACCGTGGCCGCCGTTACAGTCGATCCGAGTATCGCCTCGGAGGTAAGTCTGCTCGAAGAGGAGGTGTTAGAGGGCGCGCTTAATCTCGAGCGGATCCGCAATACCGTTGCCGAGGTGAGCCTCGAGGTGGTGACCGCCGAAGGACTCGCGCGCGAGATTCAAGAGCAGATACAAACGTTTATGCAAGAGCTCGCCGCGCTCGAAAATTCCAGCACGGCAACCGTCGAAAGTATCGAAAAGCTGCGCGCCGATGTGCGGGCACTCGAAGAAGAACTGCTACGCCTCCAGGCGAGCGCGCTGGATCAAGAGGGCAATAGCGTTCGTCAGTTTTTAGGCGACGGCAGCCGGCAGTATCTCACCGGTCTTTTTCTTGGCGGGCAGCGCATCCTAATTCTGGTCGACAGCTCGGCCAGCATGCTCGACGAAACCTTGGTGAACATTATTCGCACGCGCAATATGAGCGACGAGCGTAAGCGCGAGGCGCCCAAGTGGCAGCGCGTAGTGAGAACGGTCGACTGGGTCAGCACGCAGCTTCCGATCACCAGTCGGTATCAGCTGTGGCAGTTTAGTAATACAACCGAAACACTGTTAGACGGTGACAAATTTACTTGGCAAGAAGTCGCCGACCGCGACGGTCTTAATGTGGGTATCGAGAACGTGAAGTCGCTCGTGCCAAATAACGGCACCGACCTCGATCAGGTGTTTCGCGCGATCTCAAACATGGACGAGCCGCCGGATAATATTTTCCTAATAACCGACGGGCTGCCCACGCTCGGCGGCCGCGGCAAAACCTCGGGGTTGATAACGCCAAAAGACCGCCTAGACCTGTTCGAGGACGCGATAAAAGCGTTGCCCAACAACGTGCCAGTGAACGTTGTACTCATGCCCCTCGAGGGTGACCCGAGCGCGTCGGCGGCCTATTGGCAGCTCGCGCAGATTACCCGAGGGTCGTTTATCACGCCGTCTAAGGATTGGCCCTAATGCTTAAGCGCAGCCGCGAGACAGAGTCGTTTACCGTATCGTTCCTCGATGTCGCATCCTGTGGCTTCGGCGCGATGATTATTCTGCTGATGCTTGCTAAACCCTCGCAGCCTTCGCCTTTAGAGGACGCCGAGGCGGCGCCAGCGGCGGTTATTTCGGAGCTGCAGGCGCAGCTTTTCGAGATTCGGGGCGAGACGCGCGTCGTCAACCGCGAGCTCAACGCCAAACAAGAGCAGCTTTCGTCTATAAAAGAACGTGTGGCGCGTCTGCGCCGTGACCTTAGCGAGGTGCAGGGCGAGTTTCAAAGCTCGCAACAGCTGTCAGACGAGACCACCGACGAAATCGGGAAGCTGTCGCTTGCACAGCAGTCGCTTACCGAGGAGATGCAGCGCCTCGCCGCCAATAGCCGCGCGCCCGAAAATAACGCGATCGGCGGCATACCGGTCGATAGCGAATACATTATTTTTGTCATCGATACCTCGGGTTCGATGTTTAACAACCCGAGCTGGGGCAAGATGCTTGGCGTGATCGAGGACACCCTCAATGTCTATCCCGACGTAAAGGGAATACAGATCATGAACGACATGGGCGACTACATGTTCGACTCGTTTCGCGGTCAGTGGATTCCGGACACGCCTGCGCGCCGCACGCAGATTCTGTCAACCTTGCGTAACTGGAACCCGTTCAGTAACTCAAGCCCGGTGGAGGGAGTAACCCGCGCGATCAACACATTCTATGCGCCCGATAAAAAGATCAGCATTTACGTATTAGGCGACGATTTTCAACCCGGCGGATCGATTCGTGACGTATTACGTACTATAGACAGGATCAATGTCGAAGACGCTGACGGTAATCGCCTCGTGCGCATTCACGGCATTGGCTTTCCAACAATCTTCGCGGGCCCAGCACGGTTTCAACAAAGCGTTTATCGCTACGCAACGCTGATGCGCGAGATGACGCAGCGAAATGGTGGTACATTCGTAGGCCTGAACGATTTTCAATGAGTGCATGATGAACTATTCAATTCGATCAATCGCCAAAACGCTCTGCATGGCAATCTGCGCGCTCGCGCTTGCCAGCTGCGGCGTGAGCAAAGTCGTTATCCAGGGCAGTTATCCGAGCCCCAATGTGGCAAAGCTGCCTCTGTCTCTCGCTGTGGTTTACGACGAGCCCCTGCGTAATTTTAGCTACATAGAGTATTCCGAAACCGGCGCCGAAGAATTTAATATCGCAAGCGGTGCGTCCCATGTCGCGCTCTTCGACGCCGTGCTGCCCGCGATGTTTCAGTCGGTGGTAGAGGCGGCAAGTCTCGAGGAAGCCGAGTCGCTAGGCGTCGATGCGATTTTCGTGCCCGCAATCGATGAGTTTCAACTTGCACTGCCCAACAAAACCAAGCTCGACGTTTATGAGGTGTGGATCCGCTACAACTTGCGCTTAGTTAGCGGCGACGGTTCGCCGATCGCCGACTGGGTGCTAACCTCGTATGGCAAGACGCCTACCGAGAACTTGCGCACCGCCGATGCGGCTATTAACGACGCCGCGGTAGTTGCGCTTCGCGATCTCGCCTCGAGCTTTTCGTTAAGTTTTGCGCAAGTGCCCGAAGTGCGCGACTGGTTGGCGTCGCGTTAATGGGCTAATGGAGTGTTAAGGAGGTTATCGTGAAAGCATTATTGCCCCTGTTAGTAGTGTTACTAGCCTCGTGTACTAGCACCACGGTCGACGAATTTCGCCAAGGCGAAACGGGTATCAACAGCGATGAGTCTATCGTCATCCTCGGCCGCAGACATTCGAGCGACTACGAGACGCGCGCCGAATTTGTCGACTGTGTAGGCGAACGCATGACATCTGGAAACGACTCGATTTCGGTCATCCCCGAAAAAGAATTTGTCGACGCTATGTTCCCGTGGTTCGAACCGCGCACCGCGCCACTTCGAACGCGTGACTTAGAGCGGCTGATGGCAGAGCCGGTCGTCGCCGAAAAGATGGCCGAATTTGGTGTGCGCTATATGGTATGGCTCGATGGCTTCACCGAGACAAGCGGCCGCACTGGCACGATCTCGTGCACCGTGGGCCCGGGTGGCGCGGGCTGTTTCGGTTTTGGTTCGTGGGAAGACGACTCGACCTTCGACGCGCGGGTATGGGATGTTGCCTCGCTACAAAACGTAGGCACGATAAGCACCGACGCGACAGGCCAGTCGTATCTGCCCGCGCTCGTTATTCCTATTCCGCTCATCGCGCGAGTCGAGGCCAATGCCTGCGTCCGCCTTGCCGATCAGCTTAAACAATTTGTAAACGGCGAATGATCTAGCGGAGACCTCTATGACTCGCCCACTCGCACTTATCACGCTTATCTGCCTCGCACTCACCACCGCCGGCTGCGCCGTAAACCCGGCCACAGGTGGCGCGAACTTGGTGTTGATGACCGAGAACAAAGAGAAAGAAATCGGCCGCGAAGAACACGAGAAAGTGCTCGCGTCGATGCCCATTTACAAAGACGACGCACTGCAGGCCTATGTCGAGCGCGTGGGTAACGACATTGCCGCCGTGAGCCATCGACCCGATTTAGACTATACGTTCACTATTATTGATAATCCCGAGATTAACGCCTTTGCGCTTCCCGCAGGTTATGTCTACGTCAACCGCGGTCTGCTTACCTTCATGAATTCTGAAGCCGAACTCGCGGCCGTGCTCGCGCACGAAATCGGCCACATCACGGCGCGTCACGCCGTGCAGCAGCAGGCGCGCGGCGGCCTTGCGAAAACTGCCTCGACGGTTGGCGGCATTGTGACAGCGGTTGCGACCGGCAGCGGCTATGTTGGCTCGCAGATAAGCGATATCGCCTCAATCTGGGCTCAGAGCGGACTCAGCGGCTTTGGCCGCGAAGACGAACTCGAAGCCGATAGTCTCGGCGCCGAATACATCGTTAACGCAGGCTACGACCCCGCCGCCATGATCGAGGTGATTACCGTTCTCAAAAACCAAGAGGACTTTAACCGAAAGGTAGCGGGCAAGGGCGGGGGCTATCACGGACTCTTCGCCACTCACCCGCGCAACGACAAACGGCTTCAGGAGGCGATCGAAGACGTCGCGACCCTTGGCGGCAACGCGATAACCCGCACCGACAACACGGAGTTTAGGGCGGCGCTGGATGGCCTCGTCGTAGGCCAGAGCGCGCAGTCGCAGCGCAACGACGAACGCAATCGTTATTATCAGTCGCTGCTCGGCTACACCCTCGTGTTCCCGCCCGAGTGGACTGTTGAGGAGACGACCACCACCGCCACAGGCTCCCTCGACGGTGCCGGCACGCTTAGAATCGAGGCGCAGCAGCTGCAGGACAATCTAGATCCCAGACTTTTTATTAAAGAGAAACTCGGCATCGAAAACCTGCAGCAAAGCGAGCCTCTTGAGCAGTTTAGGCTCGTGGGCCACACCGGCCTACTACAGACAGCCGAGGGCACGCGCGAGCGCATCGCCGTAATCTATCTCGGCCGCCGCGCGATGATTTTCCGCGGGCAGGCGACTAGCGACGACGTCGACGCCGAAATACTCGCGTCCATCCGCTCCTTCCGCGCGATTCAGCGCGGCGAGGGCGCCGGCGTCGAAGCCAAAATTCGGTTCGTCCAGGCGAGCGAGTATTTCGACTTTAAGGTAGTCGGTCAGCAGAGCCGTATCGCGAACTACCCCGAGGAGACGCTGCGACTGCTCAATAACTACTATCCCACCGGCACGCCTGCGCCCGGCACGTGGATTAAGCTCGTCGAATAGGCGGCGCCTGTGCTGTCCCTCGCAGCCCAGCGAGAGTAAACTGTGGGGATGGCGAGAAACGAAGACAACCAAGATCAGGTC
>JALRKV010000110.1 GCA_023254735.1 Pseudomonadales bacterium
TAGAGGCATTCATGCATACGTTAACCGCGCCACTTGCCACCGATCCGCGCTGGCTGAAAGCACCATGAGGAGCAGCCCTGCGCTCGCCCTGCAATTGGCCTGCGGCCTTTTGATGAGCAGCCTGTTTATTACAAGCGGACACGCACAACCTACCCAAGAACAGCAGCAGCGCGTGGCTGCGGCGCTAGACTCGCCCACGCGCGCCATCGCTCACGTGCTTCGCGATGAAATAAGACGCCCCGCTGAAGTCATTGCGTTTATGCGTTTGCCCGAAGGCGCCCGCGTTCTTGATCTCTATGCGGCAGACGGCTATTACAGCTATTTGCTCGCGGCAGCTGTCGGGCCAGAGGGATACGTCTTCGCCCAGAACCCTATCGCGACCGACAATCTCGAAGATGTTCGTCAAATGTATTCCCTCGCCGATGCCCTCGATGAGCGCATTGAGATTGCAGGCCTTAGCAACGTCTCTCATATTCGCAGCGACTTCGCGGCCCTGCCAATCAAACCTGCGTCGCTCGATGTAATTCTGCTTGCGCAAATACTCCATGACTTTGCAAATAACACCGATGCCGGTGCTATCGCACTCCTCCGGAGTCTCGGCACGCTTCTCAAAGAAGGTGGCGCCCTAATCGTGATAGACCATGCGGGCGATGATGATCAAGACAACGAACGTCTGCATCGCATGCCAGCGGCACAGGCAAAGCAACTCGCTTTAGCCGCGGGTTACTCTCTCGACGGTGAGTCGTCACTTTTAGCGAATCCTCGAGATCGACGCAGGCGTCCGGTGTTCGACCCGATGCTCGCCCGCAATACCGACCGCTTCTTGCTCCGCTTCGTGCGCAGCCCTTAAACTGGGGTACAAACGAAGAGAAATTATGCAATCTGTCCCAGAATCAAATGTGCTTACCGTCAGCGGCCTCAATCGGCTTGCCAAATCCTTGCTCGAAGGACACTTTCCCTCTGTGCGCGTCGAAGGCGAAATTTCGAATCTTTCGCGACCTAGCTCCGGCCATTGGTATTTCACCCTCAAAGATCAAAGCGCTCAGCTACGCTGTGCGATGTTTGCTGGCAATAACCGCCGCGTCAGATTTAAGGCCGACAGTGGTTTACAGGTCACAGTCCGCGGCCGGCTAAGCATATACGAGGGTCGTGGCGACTATCAGCTTATCGTTGACACCATGGAAGAAGCCGGTGCCGGCGCTCTGCAGCGAGCGTTCGAACTACTCAAAGCAAAGCTCGAAGAAGAGGGGCTATTTCGCGCCGACACAAAACGCCCTCTTCGTGACGACTATCGCCACATAGGACTCGTCACCTCGGCGACTGGTGCTGCCGTTCAGGATCTTATCAGTGTGTTCGGCCGTCGCTCGCCTACCACTCGGCTGACCTTGTTTCCTGTCGCGGTTCAGGGGATACAGGCACCGCAGGAAATTGTGCGGGCTATCGCAAATGCCAACAGGCTTGCCGAAAAGCTGGGGCTCCAGGCCTTAATCGTCGGCCGTGGTGGCGGCTCCATCGAGGACCTGCAAGCCTTTAACGAGGAGTCAGTTGCTCGCGCACTAGCCAGCAGCGAGCTGCCTGTTTGCAGCGCCGTGGGGCACGAAACCGATTTTACTATCGCCGATTTTGTCGCAGACCTTCGTGCGCCGACTCCCTCTGCCGCGGCAGAGCTTCTCAGTCAGAATCAAGAGGATCAGCTGCAGTTACTCAGCGCTGCGAGAGCGCGCCTGTTCGCACTAATACAGGCAAGACTTCAAGCCTCGAGCAAAAACCTTGCATGGCTTGTGCGCAGCCTGAAACGCCCCGATCGCCTGCTCGCCGAGCAGTCACAGCACGTTGATAGACTCGAATTGCGACTTACTCGCGCATGGCGAATGCGGACACAGCGCAGTAACAGCGGCCTAGCGCTTCTCGAGCAGAGGCTTCAGTCTCAGTCGCCCAACCAAAGGCTCGCACGAGTTGAACAGCAGCTTACGGATCGCACGCATCGCCTTTTACGCGCGGTAAAAGCAGTGATGGCAGCCAAATCAGCAAATCTAAGCCAACTGACCAGAAGCCTAGATACCGTGAGCCCTCTTGCCACGCTCGCACGCGGCTACAGCATTAGTTATGACGCAAAGGGAGCTCTGCTGCGTAGCGCCAAGCAAGCGGAAGCTGGCGCCAAACTAAGCACCAAAGTGGCAGACGGTCTCATTATTTCCACAGTCGATACGATAGAGAAAGAGAGTCGCTAAAAACAAAGGACTGACCGTGAGCAAACATGCTTTTCTCCTTAGCCGGATTCGCCACTGCGCGAAGATAACGCTCCTTCTTTACATAACCGTGAGCGCGTCTATCGCGAGCGCCGATGCCACAGTTACGCGCCTGCCTCCCTCACTCCTCGTCCCGGGTGGCGTTGCCATTGTGCCAACGGCTGGCAACGTAGTGACAGCGCAGTACCGAGGCGAGAGAGTATTGCTTGCGCGATTCGAAGGTCAACAGTATGCGGTCATCGGCATACCACTCTCTGCTAAACCAGGCCCTCAAACCTTCACGATAAGCGATGATACTGGTAAGCGCGAGACACTCGGCTTTAGCATTGCCGATAAGGCCTATACGGAACAGCGCCTCACGATTAA